>NZ_CP115670.1:1217209-1521512 GCF_027886475.1 Corynebacterium sp. SCR221107 | reverse complement strand
TCCTGCCCCTGAGCCGGGGTGCCCTGTCCCCTGTGCGGACGCTTATTCGATTGAGAAGCGCCTTGTCGATTTTCCGGTTTGCCATCACGGCGAGCGGGTTTACTCACGATAATCCCATCGTTAGTTGATATGTGGTTATAAATCCACAGCAATGCTAGTGCAGCGGATACGAAATTGCCAGCATACACCACAGCTTGATTGAGTGAAAATCGCCACTACGACCGCCGCTGCGGCTTCCGGATTCCTACTGAACCACTCCGTGTCGGAGCGCCCATAATCCTCAAACCCCGGCAGTCCTTCTAAATTTCTACTCCGTTAGAAGGTTTCGTCGATGGAGTCGATGTCTGGCAAGAGCGGGGCAAGATTGGGCAGCCGCTCCAGAGAATCTATCCCCATAAGTTCAAGGAAAAGCTCGGTGGTTTCATAAAAGTGCGCGCCGTGGGAATCGTCCATCTCCACTTCCCTGATGAGACCGCGCAATTGCAGGGTTCGCATCACGCCATCGACGTTGACGCCGCGCACCGCGGCCACCTGCGCACGGGTGGCCGGCTGCCGGTAGGCTACCACCGCCAACGTTTCCAAGGCCGCCCGCGACAGCTTGGACTGGGTGCCATCAAGGAGGAACTTCTCCACCGCCGCCGCGTTCTTGGGCGCGGTGTAGAGCCGCCATCCCTCATCGGTCTCGCGGAGCTGAAAGCCACTTCCCCGCTCATCGAACTCGGTGGCAATCTGCCGCAGGGTAGACAAGACTGTGGCCTCCTCGGCATCGACGGCACGAGCCAGCGCCGCGACGGTCACGGGTTGATCCACCACAAGCACGATCGATTCGATCGCCGAACGCAGCGGGGAGATAAAACCAGGCACTTCCACTCCTTTTACGATTTCTTCGGTTGCGTGCCGTGACATTTGGGGCACTGCATATACGGCGGCGCTTTCCGACGTCCCCGCGGCGGTGTCCTCACGCGCGAATTGCCCCACTGGGCCCTAGTGAGAGGGCTTTGGTTCGGCTTCCTCGGTGAGCTTGTCGAGTTTCTTTTCCGCAACTAGCAATTGGGTGTCGATCTCGTAGAGGACATCGTCCACGATAGCTGGGTCCGTGCTGGTTTCGCGTCGAGCACGCAGCAGCTCTGCTTGGCAGGCCTGCAACGCTTCGACCTGAATTTCTTGGAACAGGCGCCGCCGGGCGGTGAGCATCTGAAGCTTGTCTTTTTGATTGCTTCCTTCTTCATCTTCGTCTTCGATGCGCAGCTGTTCGAGGAAGCGGGCACGAATTCGGTCGAGTGCCTCCGGCGGAATTTCTTCTGCGTGACGATTCATGGCTCGCACGGCCGCCTTGCGGGCGCGCGTTTCGATCTCTTCGCGGGCCTGGTCGCCGAAGGGGTCCGGCCCCTTATCCAGGTTCAGTCGTCGCATGAGCCAGGGCAAGCTAAGGCCAGGGATCACCATTGTCATAAACAAAATGACCAAGGCGATAACAGGCAGTTCGTGGTACAAGCTGAAGCCGGCTGTTGCCGGAACAGACAGCACCAGCGCCAAGGTGACTAATCCACGCATGCCCGCCCAGGTGAGAAGCAAGACCTCTTGTAGCCGAAGCGGCGCTCCTGTGCGCACGCCCGTGCGGTGGTTATACAGGTAGATTCCATAAAGCCACACTCCGCGGACGATGAAGGCGACCAAGGACAATGCTGCACCGATCCACACCGCATGCCAGAGTTGACCGCCAACCTCGTCGATCGCGGAACGTACCGATAGGCCGATCAAGCCGAAGGCAACACCCGTAAAGAGGAGCTCAACGACCTCCCAGAACGCAGAGCCCGAGAGGCGATCCTCGGCGCCGACGCGGATGTGAGAGTTGAACTCGATGGCCGCGATCACGATGGCGATAACACCAGAGGCGTGAATCTCCTCCGCTGCAAGATAGGTGGCAAAGGGGATCACCCAGGTCAGCGCGTTGCGGGCAACCGGGTCAACGAGTCGATTGGCAAAGATGGCGGACAGCCTGCCTATGGCCACGCCGATGATGAGCGCCGCGCCCGCCGAATAGAAGAACGTCAATATGGCCTCGCCCCAACCGACTTCATCGCCACCGGTGAGCACCCCGAGTGCGAGGTTGAACACCACAATGGAGGCCGCGTCGTTGAAAAGCCCTTCGGTCTCTAGCGTCTTGGTCAGGCGTCTAGGCACACCAGCGGGCTCGGCCACCGCATCGACGGCCACGGGGTCTGGCGGGCTGATTGCGGCACCCAGCACGAGCGCACCGGCCAAGCTCAGTGGTGCAACCAACCAATAGGCCACCGCACCGATGGTAATGGCGGACACGATGGTCAAAAGGATGGACAAGAAAACAACCGTGCGCCAATTGCGTTTTATTGACGCCCAGCTCGTGCGCCGCGCCAACGCCCACAGCAATGGCGGGATGAAAATGGGCAAAATCAGCTCGGCGGGAATCTCCACCGAGGGGATCCACGGCACAAAAATGGCGCCAGCGGTAAGGACCGACAACAGCGCTGGCCACGGCAGTCCGGTGCGTTCACCGATGGCCACCATCGCCACCGTGGCGAACAGGAGGAGGATGAGTGCGAAGAGGATTTCCATACAGGGTGCGGGGTTTTCTTGATAGGTGTTGATTGCGAGTTTTTGAAAGGTCTTTAGTTCTCAGGCGTCGACGCGAGCAGGACACTAGCAATAACAGCAGGTTGTGGCCTGTTATTTAGTCGATGCACGTGTCCACCGATGAGCCCTATACTTCGGCACACTGGCCAACCGTTGAGCCCGTAAACTGCGGCCTGCGAGCCTTGATGGGCAGTGGCATACAAGCTCTTTAACCGCCGTGTCGGGCAGTCACACGGGTCGAAGAGGAGACGTCTTCTTTCGGCCTTCGCCCTTAAGCTTTCCAACGTTTCATTTTACAAATTGGTTTCTATCATTGTGCAGGCTAAGACCAAGGCCACGTCCGCAGGCCCGTCACACCCATCTCACGCAATCGGTTGCAGTTTGCTTAACGACGCGCCCGCTCGCCGTTTCGCCTCACCCTAGTCACCTTCGACACCGTTGATACGGCTGAAGGCTGATTGAGGAGAATGCCTAGGATTCTGGCATGGCGCCAACGATTGCCGAAAGCTCGAAAATGCCTGCAACGGTTTGTCTAAATGTTTCCTGGGTGCTCGATCCGCATCCAGCCGGCACGCACCCAAGCAGCGGGACTCCAGTAACCACCGGCAGCTCCTCGAGGTTGAGTGTTGTCGCCAAGTCTGGTGTGGCGTCGAGGCTGCCACCGATAAGCCCAAGGACGTTGATTCCCCTGTTGCGCGCTGCCTCGACCGTCAGTTCCGCGCTATTGAGCGAACCCAGCCCCAGCGAGGTCACGACGATCATCCCTGCATTACGACGTTGCTTTGCCACCTCAACAGCCACGTTGGCCAGCGTCCAGTCGTCGGCGAGGCGTACGAGCAATCCGCCTGCCCCTTCCACCAGCAAGATCGAGCCCGAATCGCCACCACTTTCCTTTTCTAGTTTGGCGTGGGCATCCACGATCGCCGCTACGCATTCTTGGAGCGACAGCTGGCGCATTTCCGCCCTCCGCGCGGCGAGATTGGGTGCCAACGGTTCTGGGTAGCGCACCAGTTCCGCGGTGGGGATTCCCGTGAGCTTTTCGACGGTAGTCGCATCACCGCTTCCCTCCGGCTCCCCGGTTTGCAAAGGCTTCAGCACCGCAACGGTGAATTCGGCGTCGGCCAGGTTGAGTGCCAATGCGGCGGTGGCAATCGTTTTTCCCACATCTGTATTAGTTCCGGTGACAAAAATAATCATGATGATCCATCCTTTAACGTGGTGAGTTTTCTTTCGCTTCTTGTGACTGATTGCCGCCTCGCGCCTGGCCAACGAGTGGGCTCATAAACGGGCTCATGAACGATCCGTGCCCCTGCGAGCCCATCGAAAAAAGGGGCTCCTCGCCAACACCGAGCCCGCATGAGACTTTCGAATGCCAGACAACTGGTCAGGAACGGACACGTCAAGCGTCCTTATGCCAGAGATTTCACACGGCGGTGCTGCGAGTCCACCACCGCTTCCACTGCCTTGCAGATAGCGTCGATGTGTTCGTCCGTACACACAAACGGCGGCATCGTGTAGACGAGCTTGCCAAAGGGACGCAGCCACACCCCAGCGTCCACACACGCCTTGGTGGCCTGCCCCATGTCCACCGGTTCCTTGAGCTCGACCACCCCGATGGCGCCCAGGCAGCGCACGTCGGCCACGCACGCGTCATCCGCCAGCGGGCGTAGTCCCTCCCACAACCGAGCTTCAATCCTCGTGACGTTGTCGCGCCACTGGCCGTCGTTAAGCAGGGAAACAGCAGCGCAGCCGACGGCGCACGCTAAAGGATTGCCCATGAACGTCGGTCCGTGCATGAGCGCGCCACCGCCTGCGGGAGTATCGATCGCTGCGGCAACCTCGTTGGTAGCTAGAGTTGCGGCGAGCGTCATGAATCCGCCAGTCAACGCCTTGCCGACGCACATAATGTCCGGCAACACCCCGGCATGATGCATGGCGAAAAGCTCACCCGTGCGCCCAAAACCGGTAGCAATCTCATCGGCGATCATGAGCAGACCATGACGATCACAAATGCCGCGGATACCCCGCAACAAATCCGGATCGTGAAAACGCATCCCGCCCGCGCCTTGCACGATCGGCTCAAAGATAATGCCCGCGACGGTATCATCAACGAGGCTTTCCATCGTCGCGAGGTATTCACGGATGGATTCTTGACTTGCACCGCGGGCGGGTGGGAGTGGCGCGAAGACGTGATCCATCACCAGCCCACCCCATAGCGAGTGCATCCCGCCAACCGGATCACACACGCTCATCGTGGCAAAGGTGTCGCCGTGATACCCACCCCGCCAGGTAAGCAGGCGGGTTCGCTCAGGGTGGCCGATGCCGCGCTGATATTGGAAACACATCTTCATGGCAACCTCAACGGCAACGGAACCGGAATCGACGAAAAAGACCTTGGTCAAGGGCGTGACTCCGGGGGAAGCACCATCGGCTGCCACCGCGGTCTCTGAAGCCTGGGATGCCGGCACTGCACATACAGCGTCGATGAGCTTCTGCGCCAAGGCAACGGCGGGTTCATGTGTCAATCCGCCGAACATGACATGCGACATCGTCTCGATTTGCCGATGGGCTGCTTCCTTGAGCTTTGGGTGCCCATGCCCATGGGCGGCCGCCCACCACGAGCTCATTCCATCGATGAGGCGGGTGCCGTCAGGAAGTGTGATGTACACGCCTTCGGTTTCCGCGATGGGAATCGGGTCGACCGCCGCCGGAGTAGGCGAATAGGGATGCCACACGTGGCGCTGGTCGAAGGTGATGATGTCCTCGCCTCGCCAGTTTCTTGGCGCACCCTTCCCCCTTTCAAGGGCGGTTGTGTGTGAGCGTTCGTGGGACTGACGGCCATCCCCGGGCACATCGTCCTGCGGCGATGCTTCTGGGATAGCCGTGACAGTCGGGGAATCGAGGTCTTTAAAGGCCGTGCCTGCGGAGGGCGTGGTGGAAGCCATTGTCTTTTTACTTTCTGAGGTATAGCGAGGAATTGCGGATGGCGGCACAGAGCCTGCATTCGGTGTTGAGCTTGTTTTTCATGCCACTGTGATGCCCCCCATGGGGCGCTGCGTGACAATAACTGAGAGTGTCTCGTGTACCCCCACATTACTGAACATCGTTCAAAACATTGCCCTATATGCCTCGTTCTGTAACCACATAGGCAATAATGCATTCTATGACTCAGCTTGAACACCGTTCAAGGCAGCCCTCCTTTAAGGGTGAGCCGACCGCCTCAACCGCCCATCGCCACCGCCACCCTTTGGCAACCGCCTCACTCATCAGCATCGAGGCCTGGGAACGCTTCAGCTTCTACGGCATGCAGGCGATCCTCGTCTTCTTCCTCTACTACTCGACCACCGAAGGCGGCATCGGCCTCGACAAGGCCCAGGCCACCGCGCTCATGGGTGCGTATGGCGCCTTCCTTTACTTGTCTACCTTCATCGGTGGCTGGCTCGGCGACAACGTCCTTGGCCCCGAACGCACGCTGCTGACAGGTGCCGGTTTATTAGTGGCCGGGCACGGCGCCATGAGCTTTGCCACTTATATCCCCACCCTCGCCGTGGGATTGTGCCTCATCGCCATAGGATCGGGCAGTCTGAAAACCGCGGCAATCACGATCCTCGGCGCAGTCTACGAACAACGAGCCCAGGTGCAAGGCGGCCTCCACCCCACAACCGGCGACCGCATTGACACCGATCGTGATACCGGATTCCAGTTCTTCTACCTGGGCATTAACATCGTTGCCGTCGCAGGTCCCCTGCTCACCGGCTATTTGTCGACCCGCTACAGCTTCCATGTTGGATTCGCCGCCGCGGCAATTTTGATGATCATCGGCGTCGGCATCTACCTGGGGCTGCGCCGCCGAATGCTTGCCGAGCTGAGTGCAACGACTCTACGCCGCATCTCGATGCCCGCACGCCCCTGGACTACCACAAAGGTCCTAGGAATTGGCGGTGCGGGCCTGGGGGCACTTGTCCTGGTGGTTTACTGTGTTGCCGCAGGCCAGCTTGCGCCGTCGTCGCTGGCGCGCTTTTTGCTCATCGGTACCCTGTGTGCCGCCCTTGCGCTGTTTGTGGGCATGTTCTTTTCAACGTCTGTGACTGCCTCCGAAAAGCGCACCATGGTTGGCTTCCTTCCCATTTTCTTCGCGGCCTGCGCTTTCCAATCGGTGACCAATCAAATCTATGGCGTTCTCGCGGTGTACTCCGACCTCCGGCTCGACAGGAACGTCCTCGGCTTTGAGGTTCCGGCGGCATGGACCCAAGCCCTGAATCCGGCCTTTTTTGCTCTCATGAGCCTGCCGATCATCTACCTGTGGCGCAGACTCGGGGATCGTGCACCGCGCGCGGCCACCAAAATGTCTTTCGGAGTAATTATCGCTGGATGTGGACTTTTCGTCCTCATCCCCTATGCCGGGGGCGGTGCTCACTCGACGCCGTATGCGGTCTTGGCAGCAGCCGTCTTCATCATCACCCTCGGCGAGATGTTCATCGGACCCATTGGCATGTCCGCCACGACCACCCACGCGCCGCGTGCCTTCCTCACGCGCTTCTCAGCCCTCTATTTTCTCACCTTTGCCATCGGAAACTCCCTGGCAGGTTCCCTGTCCTCCTTCTATAATCCAGAAGACAAGGCCACAGAAATCTCCTACTTCCTGTGGTGCGGATTAGGGGCGATCATCATCGGCATCCTCTGCTTTGCATCGACCAGGTTCATCGACAGGTTACAGCGACCTCACTAAACGGTCGCTGTCCCGGAGTGCACAAACCAGGCCTACAAGTCCTCAGGCAGGAAGATCGTCTTGGTGGCCTGGGCAAATGCCTCCCCGGCCAGAGAGCCAACCCCATCGTTGAGGCTACCGATGAAGGGCACGCCGGTCGCCTTGGAGACCTCCATGAGGATGAGGCGGGTCTTGAGATCGGCCCCGGCGGGAAGCTTTCCGCCCAATACCCCTATGACATTGGCCCCGCAGGAACGGGCAAAACGTACCGCTTGCACCGCAAGACTCACCGCGCCCGGTGCCATCCCGGAAACCACCACCAAGGGGGCCTCCAGCTTCGCCGCGATGTCGGCAATGGTCATGTTGTCGCGCAGGACGACACTTAATCCTCCCGAGCCTTCCACGACGACCATCTTGCCAGCGTCGGAAAGCCTTTTGACGGCCGCGATCGGGTCTGCCTCGTCTGAAAAATCAACGCCCTTGACCCCAGTCAGCTTCTCGATCGTGCCGATATCCCCCTCGCGCTGGTGGTTGGCCAGACGGGCAACCTTGACCGGAAACACCTCGCGATGCCCACGATCTTGCAGAACGCGAACCAAGGCGGCGGCCGCGGTGGTCTTGCCTACGCCCGAGGACAAGCCGGCCACAACGACGATTCCCACCTTTCGCCCCTTCATAGCTTCTAGCGGATGAACTCTCCAGTCACATCGATAGTACTTGTTCCGACCCAGCTAAGGGTCATCGAGGTCGACAAGCACAGTCCACCTGGCAACTTGATTGGGTTTACTTGCTCCACCAAGTAGTGATCTGAATCCACTTCTTCAGAAAAATACAGTGTCTAGCTCCAATTCGAGGCGGCAACGACCGCGGGGTCGACGTCAAGGCCGGTCCACGCCACCAACAATTCGCTTAATGATTCCTCCTGTTCGACTCCCACCGCGCGCGCCTTGTAGAGCTCCAACAACGCGAGGAAACGACCGACCACCTGCATGGATACGGAACAATCCCGGGTAAGCGCATCGAAACTAAGCCAGGTGTCCTTCCCGGCCAGGCGCAAGGTGTCGAGGATCTTACCGGCCTGTTCTGGCACCGACACCGCCACCTGGTGGATGTGCCCGGTTGCTACGGTCTCCGGGGGCTTGGGCCGAAATACGCCTGCGGCCATCTCGGCAAAATCAGCCGGATCCATCCCCAAGACGACTGGCGGTAGAAGGTCAGCAAACTGCTCCTCCATGCCCACTTGGCGTGGGTAGCGGCGCTGGGCCTTGCGCTGCCATTGTGCAAACATGTCCGCCACTTGCTTATAGGCCTTGTACTGCAAAAGCCGAGCAAAAAGCAGATCGCGGGTTTCAAGGAGTTCGAGATCTTCCACGCTTTCGACTTCACCGCGCGGGATGAGCCGGGCTGCCTTTAAGTCCAACAAAGTTGCGGCAATCACGAGAAACTCAGTGATCTCATCGAGTTCGGCATCGCGTCCAAGCTGGCGCGTATAAGCCACGAACTCGTCCGTGACCTGTGCGAGCGACACCGCCGTCACCTCCAACTTCTTGGAGTGAATCAGCTGCAGCAAGAGGTCGAACGGCCCCTCGAAATTGTCCAAAACCAGCCGGAACCCCGTGATCTCCGGCTGGTTATCGGGCACCTGTGGCGCGCGCGGACTCATCTGTGCCCCTTCACCTTGCCCCGCACTAGCCCTCCGTGCGCTCGATAACCTCGCGAGCGAGCTGGCGGTATTGCGCGGCTCCTTGGGAATTCGGCGCCCACGTGATGATGGGCTCACCCGCCACTGACGTCTCAGGGAAACGAACGGTGCGGGTGATAACGGTATCGAAGACCTTGTCATCGAAGACTTCGACCACCCGCGACATCACCTCACGGGCATGGCTGGTGCGACGATCAAACATGGTGACAAGGATGCCGACGATTTCCAGATTGAAGTTGAGGCGGTCGCGAACCTTTTCCACCGTATCTGTCAGCAATGCCAGACCACGGAGGGAGAAATATTCGCACTCCATGGGAATGATGACTCCCTGCGCACAGGCAAGAGCGTTGACCGTCAACAACCCCAGAGAAGGCTGGCAGTCCAAGATGATGTAGTCATAGTCCTTCATCACTGGGCGCAGCGCGCGGGCTAGGGTTTGTTCGCGGCCGACCTCATTGACCAACTGGATCTCGGCAGCGGACAAGTCAATGTTGGCCGGTACCAGATCAAGGCCTGCCACCGCGGTGTGATGAATCGCGTTGTGAATGGAGGTGCGGTTATCCACCATCAAGTTGTAAACGGTGGTTTCCAGCTCGTCGTGCGGCACGCCGAGACCTGCAGACAGTGCACCTTGCGGATCCAGATCCACTAAGAGCACGCGACGGCCTACCTCGGCCAAGCAAGCTCCGAGGTTGATGGTGGAGGTGGTTTTGCCCACCCCACCCTTTTGGTTACACATGGCTAAGATCGTGGCGGGCCCGTGCTTTTCGCGTGGCTCAGGTTCCTTGAACTCCCGCAGGGGACGCCCGGTGAGGCCGACCTTGATCTCGGGCTTATCAAAAAGTCCCGATTCACTCATGTCTAGTCCTTTCACTTGACCACAGGAGACGGTTGTCCAACTGTGCCGGGTTGCACAAATCTAGAACCTAAGTTACACGCATGAAAGCCGCAATACCGTCGCGACCCCTCATTTCGCGCCCCGGAATGCAGGCCATGGGCGTCGTCAAGCATGAAAACACAAGCTACAACGGCGCGACATAGGCAGGCTACGCCCAACGCCGATGGACGCACACTTCCGCAGGGCAGGCGGCGTGACTACCTACCTCAGCAAGCCAAGCGAGAACGTAGCAGCGGGCATAGGCCCTGGGCGCAGCGGATCAGCGCTGCCACAAATCCACAGATATCAAGCTTCACAACTAGATTTTCGATATCAAACACCCGTTTTGCACGATGGCTGCCCCTACGTTCCTGGCTAGGATTTGCGTGCGCGGCGGTGCCTTCTTGCAGCACGCAAGGAGGCGATCAGCGCGATGATGACAGCCAGCACCACCACGGCAACGGCAACAACAGCAATGACAAAATTGCGATCGCTGGAGCTGCCTGCGTCGCTGACAACCGCCGTGCCGCCATCCTTCGTGGTGAGTTTGCCCGGCGAGGTAATCGTCACCACTGCTGCAGCCGAACCGTCAGAGGAATGCAAAACCTGAATGATAAAGGGATTATCAGGTGTCTGACCTTCTGGATAGGTCAACGTCAACCGACGCGCCGCCTTGTCGATATCACGACGTACGCCTTCGATGACTTGGCCCTCGCCGTCGACGTAGCGCACGTCGACGGAGCTCGGATCGTTGCCGCCGAATTGGTTATAGAGATTGAGCGCCTGCGTCATGCTGAGCTGGACGATGAGTTGGTTTGCCTGAATCTCCCCGGCGAGTTCGACCTGCGGTGCTTGCGTGGTATCGAGAGCTGGCGCGAGCCCTCGAACCGGGCGTGGGGCGGGATTGTCCGCACTATATCCATCACCGTTGCTGCTACCTGCGCCACCGCCGGATTGTCCCTCCCCGACGATGCCCGAAGCGCCAGGCGTTGCAGGTTGCCCCGCGTCACTGGAATCTGGGGTACCGGCGCCGTCCGCGCCGGATCCGACCCCACCAAGGTTAGGGTCGTTGAGAATCTCATCGACGCTTTGCCCATCCACGCTCGCCTCCGTGGCGCTGGCCTCGGCGATAATAGTGATCACCGAGCTGTAGCCACCGTAGCTGACCGGCACAGAGGTCTGCCCGCCACCGGCGGGTGCGGTAACTGATACGGACGTCCCTGAGGAGACGATGGTAAAGCCATCCTGGTTCGCGTTCACATTCAACGCAACACCGAGATCAACCGTTGTTGTCTGCCCGGCGGGTACCACCACTGGGCCCTGAGCGTGGGCTTCGGTGAGCAGATCCGGATCCGGGCTGACCACCGCCCCCGTAGTAAGCGCTCCTGCGGCGATTGCTGCAGCCACGAGTTTGTGCCCGAGTGTTTTCTGGGCAGCGGATTGGTGGCGGCGATGACGTCGGTTCACGTGTATTCGTCTTTCGTTTTTATGGGCCTTGCTGAGTTTTCTCAATCATAGAAAAAGACCCCCTCTTTGTGGGGCAGGGCCTACCCTTGCGATGGTTCATGCGCCTTGTCGATGGTACGCACCTGAGATGAATATGTGAAATGGAGGCGGTCTCTGGCAATGGCGGTATGGGGTGGCGGCCTAGGCGATGCCGTGGTACTTCGTGATGTCTTCACGCACGCGCCGGCGTATTCCGGTTGTCAGGCGCGCGGGTGGCTGCTCGCCCACGCCGCGCGCAGGCTATCGGCAGTGACATGAGTATAAATCTGGGTGGTGGTCACCGATGAATGCCCGAGCAATTCCTGAACCACACGCACGTCTGCCCCACCTTCTAGTAAATGCGTGGCGTAGCTGTGCCTGAGCGTGTGTGGCGAAATGTCCTCTGTGATCCCGGCTGCCAGCGCCCGTGATTTCAGCACAGCCCATGCGGATTGTCGAGACAACGCCCTGCCACGCGTGTTGAGAAAAAGCGCGGGGCTCAGCCCCCTCGCTAGTGCAGGGCGGGCGCGCACAAGGTAGCGGTCGACGGCTTCCCTGGCCTTCGACCCCAGCGGCACCATCCTTTGCTTATTGCCTTTTCCCGTCAATAGTAAGAAATCAGTGGCCCGGTGATAGTCATCGACGTTCAAGGACAGCACCTCAGAAATTCGGGCTCCGGTCCCATACAGCACTTCAATGAGCGCGGCGTCTCGAAGGTCAACCTCCGTGGCGTTTTCTTGTACTGGGATTGCCTGGATGAGCGCTTCGACCTGGGCCACGCTCAAAGTATCTGGCAGGTGTCGCCCGGCGCCAGGCGGAGAAACGTCCGCCGCAACATCGCGCGGAACCTCGCCTTCGAGCAACGCAAACCTGTGCAAGCCTCGTGCCACCACCAGCGCACGTCCGGCGGAACTGGCTGCCAGTGGTGCCCGTCGCGTGGCCTGATCCCCGCGGCGCAGGTAGGCAACGTACCCTTCCACATCCGTGGCGGAAACGCTGGATAACTCCTTGCGCCCAAGCTCTGAGAGGTATTTCGCATACCGGTCGAGATCGCGTGTGTAGTTGGAAAGGGTGTTTGCGCTTACCCCCCGTTCGACGCTGAGGTGAACCAGCCAGCGCTGTGCCAGTTCCTTGATATTGCCTTCGCTCACCGCGGGATTTCCCCCTTGTGACGATCCCTTCTCATGTACTCACCCCTTCGCGCTCCCACCTCATGCGGTTGGCAACGATCCAACTTTCTAGCAGCCGACCGATCGGCATCGCCTAGCTCATGGGACCGACCAAGAAAATGGCGTCCCATTCCCACCTCGCGCGTCGCACACTTAATCGATCGGTCACCGACATGTCCACCGCTCATCGCCTGCTTGCCGACGCAGCCTAGCGTGGACTTCTTCCAGGCTTCTTTTTCATGTCACCGCTCAAGCCCTCCGCCTGCCTACGGCTCGACAGCGCGGTCGGACGGATCTCGAAGGGTTCTTCTACGCTTCTGACTTGTGCGCTGGCGAGGGCCTGCGCGGCAGTCATGATGCCTGCAATTGCGATGGAGTTGTAGACCTTGCCTGTCATCACCATGTCAACGGCCTGAGGGAGGGGAACCCAATGCAGCGTGAGGTCTGCTTCCTCCTCTTCCGCCTCGGGCCGTGGCGTTTCACTCAGCTGCTGGGCAAGGTACACCCGCACCGATTCATCGCAGAATCCTGGGCTGGTCACCAGATCCACCAGCAGCTGCCACTGCTGCGCCTTGACACCAGCTTCTTCCCTCAACTCCCGCTGAGCGCAATCGAGCGGGTCTTCATTGGCGACATCCAACAGACCCGCGGGCAACTCATACAGCCGTTGCCCGACGCTACGACGATATTGATGGACGAGCGCGATGTTTTCCCCATCGAAGGCAACAACGGCGACGGCCCCGAAATGCTCAACAATTTCACGCGGCGCCGTGCCACCACCCGGCATGGTTACGATATCGCGACGCACCGCAAGGATGGGTGCGTCGACTAACAGCTCGGAGGATACAGCACGGAAGTCAAAAGCCATGCCCTCTAGCCTAGTAAAGGACGTACCACTTACGCATACGCCAAAGCCCGCCCCACACACCGTGCAGGTATGAGGCGGGCACGAGTTCGCCACCACGCAGCGCCTGCGACATGCTCACAGGCTCCGTCGGGGACGGTGGCAGACTAATCTAGCGGGCGTTGCGATAGTCGATAGCGGCAGCAACAAGTCCCTTGAACAACGGATGCGAACGCGTCGGACGCGACTTGTACTCGGGGTGTGCCTGAGTGGCGACCATGAACGGGTGCGCCTCCCGCGGGTATTCCACGAACTCGACCAACTGGCCGTCCGGGGAAGTACCCGAAAACTCGAGGCCAGTGCCCTCGTGGATGAGATCCCGGTAGGCGTTGTTGACCTCGTAGCGGTGGCGATGGCGCTCAGAGACCTCGGTGGTTCCATAGAGCTCTGCAACCAAGGAGCCTTCGGCGAGCCTGGCCGGGTACGCCCCTAGGCGCATCGTGCCACCCAAGTCGGCCTCGCCGGACACAGCCGCCTGCTGCTCGGCCATCGTCGCGATCACGGGCGACTTGGTATCCGGGTCGAACTCGGTGGAGCTGGCATCGTCAATGCCGGCGTGGCGGGCTGCCTCAAGCACCGTGCACTGCAATCCCAGGCACAGGCCCAGGAATGGAACCTTGTTTTCGCGGGCGTAGGAAATGGCGTTGATTTTGCCCTCAATGCCGCGCACGCCGAAACCGCCCGGCACGACGATCGCGTCCAGCTCCCCTAGTTGCTCGGCAGGGTTGTCGCCGATGTCGTCGCTGGTAATCCACTTCACGTTGGCCTTGACGTGGTGCGCAAAACCGGCGTGGCGGATGGCCTCGGCCACGGACAGGTACGCATCTTGGAGGTCGATGTACTTGCCGACGATGCCCACGTTGACTTCACTGCGCGGGTTGCGCACCCGGTCGAGCAGATCGCCCCACTGGGTCCAATCCACGTCGCGGAAAGGAAGCCCCAGCTTGCGGATGACGAAGGTGTCTAGGTGCTCCTTGTATAGCACCTCAGGAATGTCGTAGATGCTGGGTGCATCCGGGCAGGAGACAACACCTTCTTCTTCGATGTCGCACATGAGCGCGATCTTCTTCTTATGGGAGGCGGGGGTCTCCCGGTCAGCACGAAGGACGACCGCATCGGGCACAATACCGATGGAGCGCAGTTCCGCCACGGAATGCTGGGTGGGCTTTGTCTTGAGCTCACCACTGGTTGCCAGGTAGGGCACCAGCGAGCAATGAATGAAAAAGATGTTGTCGCGGCCGACCTCGTGGCGAACCTGGCGAGCGGCTTCCAGGAACGGCTGGGACTCGATGTCACCTACCGTGCCACCAATCTCAGAGATCACGACGTCAGGGCGATTTCCCTGGGCATCAGGCTCGGCCATTGCAAGGATCCGGGACTTGATCTCATCGGTGATATGCGGAATGACCTGCACGGTCTTACCCAGGAACTCGCCGCGGCGCTCCTTGGCGATGACGCTTGAATACACCTTTCCGGTGGTCACATTCGCATTCTTGGTCAGGTTGCGATCGAGGAAACGCTCGTAGTGGCCAAGGTCAAGGTCGGTCTCGGCACCATCATCGGTGACGAACACCTCGCCGTGCTCAAACGGATTCATGGTGCCAGGATCGACGTTGAGGTACGGGTCCAACTTTTGCATGGTCACGCTCAGCCCGCGAGCGATGAGCAATTGGCCGAGGCTGGCTGCTGTCAACCCCTTACCGAGGGAAGATACGACGCCTCCGGTGACGAAAATAAACTTGGTCTCATGTCCAGTAGTGCGCTGCGACATTGGCATCCTTACAGGGGTGTGCAGTATCTGCCTAGACACCAGTTGGCGCCCAGGGTGTCACCCGACAGGTTATCTGGCACCGACGCAATTTGCTTTCCGACGCTTCCCAGACCGCACACACGATGCTGGCAAAACCTAGCGTGACGTTGGCGAATAGGGAAAAGGGGTGCGGAAACACAAAATCCGCAGGCACACGATCTGTGGTGACCTACGGGCTTTCAGCATAACATGACAAAAGACGGGAAACAATACAGCTATAGAAATTACGCTTGGCCTGCGACTAAGCTCGTCACGTCGATTAAGTAGCTCCGCCTTCGGCAGATTTATCGCTTCACCACTTAACACCAAAAAATCCCCCCACACCCACGAGAAGCAGGGTCTGAGGGGACGCAGACGAGAAAAATACCGCGGACTGGTCACGCCGACTCTAGGAGCCCACTGGGCTTGGCGAGGCGGCATCCGCACTGGCCGCGGCACCATAGGCGCCGGCCTTAGCATCAAGCTGTTCGCGCGCTGCCAGTACCGTTGCGACGGCACCCCAGGCTTGATCCACCGAATCAACCGTGGACACCTCCTGCCTGGACAGTGCGTTATCGCGCAGCTTCCCCACGACTCCGGTGTCAGACGCCGACTTAATGCGTGCAGCAACAACGACGCCCGAGCCCCTGGAATCCAACGCCCTGGAAAAGGCCACTTGATTCTCGACACTCACCGAATCGCCAGTGCCGTCATCGTCGCCCAGGACAAGCACGATAACTTGTGCCGGAAGGATCGTTCCTTCGTCATAACTGATGAACTCGGACTCCTTGAGTGCGCCTAGGACGATCGCCCGCTCTTCCGGTGTCGCCTGCGGCTGTGCCGAGTCCTTGTTGAGCATCAACGCGCTTCCCAGCGCCTCTCCGGCGTGCGTGCCCGAATCAAGCTGCTCTGTCGACAGCTGCGCGCCCGCGGGCAACGTTGTGGAAACAATGTTCTTTAGCCCATCGGCGCCGTCACGGGAAAAGAACTTCTCCGTCAACGTGATGGTACCGGAGTCAACTGCACCGGCCGATCCCAGCAGATGTTTCACACTAGAGACATCATCGTCGCTGGCATCCGCGCTGCGCAAAACCAAGACGGGGCGTTCTTTCAATGAATCCCTGACCGCCCCATCGGCCATTGTTTCGATGAAACCATCGGCGCTTTTTGCTTGCACATCCTGGATCTCTATCTGCTGGTTCGCATCCGCGAGCTGCGTCTCAAGTGAGTCCCGCACCTCGTTGCTTCCGCCTGCGAGGTTGGGAGCCAAAACGTAGGTTCCCAGGGCGATGCCTCCTGCGAGCCCGAAGGACAAAGCCGAGATCACGGCGCCTACGCGCCCCTTCTTCTTAGCCACTGGAAATTCTCCTACTTGAACAGGCCCTGAACCGTCAGGGCAATATTGTTCCAGGTGTCGATCATGTTATCGACGAAGCTGCCGTCACCGCTGGTGCCGGCGATCAAGGCCACGACCGCTAGGGCGACGACGATGCCGAGCAATGCCCACAGCCAACCCAAATTCACGTTGGAACGCACGGTGTAGAGCTTTGAAATTGCCGTGGCGTCTACCAGCTTCGGTCCGAGTTTGATTCGCGAGACCAAAGAGGACGGCTGTGAGTTCTCGCCGCCGGCAAAAATGGAATCCAAACTCGTCGGAGCGCCGACGTTGACGATGAGCTCCGCATCGTGGAACTCGGCCAGAAGCAATGCCAAATCCGTTGCGGAATCAATGGCGGCCGGGAAGGTCATCGCACCGATGCCAAGATCCTGGATGCGTTCCAGACCCGCTGCATGCCCGTTGGGCTCAGCGGGCAAAACGACGCTCGCCCCGGAACGAAGGGCATCAGAACCAATCCCCGAAGGGTTACCAACGATCAGATCCGGCGTGTAGCCAAGCTCCACCAAGGTATCTGCCGCGCCATCAACGCCGATGATGGCGGGGGAATACTCTCGGATGAAGTTGCGCAACGCTTTTAAGTCACTGCGGTGTCCCTCGCCCGGGCTTACCACCACGACCTTGCGATCCTTCAGCGACACTGAGACCTCGGGGATTCCGAGGCCGTCGATCAGCAAGGGCGACTCAGATTGGATGAACTGGATGGTGTTGCCGAAATAGGCCTCCATGTGATCGATCAACGACTGCTGGGCCTCCTCAAAGGAGGCCTCGGCATGCTGGAGTGTAACCACCTCGCCGGCACCGATGATCTTATCCCCGAGGAAGAGCTCCCCTTCGTCGGTCAGCCGAGCCTTCTTGCCGTCTTTGAAGGTGTCCCATATCTCAGGGCCTGCCTTCTCAACCAGAGTAACGCCGCCCTCAATGAGGATCTGAGGCCCAAAATTGGGGATTGCACCGGTGGTGAACTCGGCAACGTTCACCACTGCCGCTGGCTTCACATCCAAGAGCTGGGTTGCGAAGGCACGCGAGATATCCGGAGCGTCGATGACGGCGATGTCACCCTCGCTCAGCTTCTTGAGACCCTTGGAGTCAGGCCGACAATCGCGCGCGGTGGCTTGCAGCCCAGGCAACTCATCGTTACGGGAGAACAGACTCATGCGCACTATTTTTGCCAAAGTGATGCCACTTCTGAGTTAGGCGCGCGCAAGCACGGGCGTTTTTCCTCATTGCGCTTTCATCCAATGCTCAGAGAAAGACCCAGCCTTTGGCGAATCGGGCGACAATGCTAGGACACGCGCATTCGCTCGACTTCCGCGCGCGCCTTATCTAGAAGCTCTTGGGCATGGGCGCGTCCCGTGTCGGTGTCGTCGAGTCCGGCGAGCATTCTTGCCAGTTCTTCAACCCTGCGCTCATCACTGAGGGTTTCCACCCCAGAAGTGATGGACTCCTCCCCTACGTCCTTCGAGACATGAAGGTGGGTATCCGCAAAGGCGGCAACCTGGGGAAGGTGGGTGACCACAATGACTTGGTTGTCGCCGGCGAGGCGAGCAAGCCTGCGACCGATCTCCACCGCAGCCCGACCACCAACTCCGGCATCCACCTCGTCAAAGACAAGCGTGGCACCCCGAGTACCAGTTGAAAGGATAACCTCCAATGCCAGCATCACACGCGAGAGTTCACCGCCGGAAGCCGAGGTAGCCAACGGGCGAGCCTGAGCTGCTTGGTTGGCAGCAAGGAGGAACTCTACCTCATCGCATCCCGTCGGACCTGGGTCGCGCTTGCTCAATGAGACCACAAACCGTGCCTTGGGCATTGCCAATCCGTGCAGTTCCTCAGTCACCTCCTTCTCGAGCCGGCTGGCAGCCTTTGCTCGAGCGGCGGTCAGGGCCTTTCCAGTTCGCTTCACCTCCTTGAAGGCAGCAGCTACTTTTCGGCCCAGCTCCTCGAGCACCTCCGGCGACACGTCAATAGACGACAGGCGCTTTTCTGCCTTGGCCAGCCATGTGAGAACACCTGCAACATCGGGGGCATATTTGCGCGTGAGCCCTTTGAGTTCTTGTTGCCGAACAAGGAGCTTCTCCAGTTCCTCCGGATCCGCAGGCAAGCCCGAAAGATACATACCCAATTCTGAGGCGACCTCATTGACGATTGCCGTGGCATCTGCCAATCGAGCGCCCAGCTCTTTGAGCGCTGGATCAGAGCTGGACTGAAGTTGGCCCAAGGCTTCTCCCAAAAGATCAGTCGCACAAGCGACATCTTCGCCGGCAGAGCCCCCAAACTCCTCCAAGGCGGATGGCCCATCGAGGGCACCGAGCGCGCCGGTTGCCTGCTCGCGCAGCTCATCGACATCTTGTAGGCGACGAATCTGTTGCTGGAGCTCCTCGTCCTCTCCTACCTCCGGATTGATCGTGGTTATTTCCTTGATCGCAAAGGAAAGACGATCGGCTTCTTGCGCGAGATCCATGCGAGATTTCGTGCGCTCATCAAAGTCACGCTTGAGGCTGCGCCATGTGGCATAGGCGGCCTTGTATTCCATGCGCAAAGCCACGATGCTTTCATCGAGTCGGTCCAAAGCCTCGAGCTGCTTATCCGGCCCCAGAAGACGCAGTTGGTCATTTTGCCCATGGATGGTAAGTAGCTCTGAGCTGAATTCGGCCAAGCTTGCCGCGGGAACCGATCGCCCACCCAGGTGCGCCCTGGAGCGCCCCGAAGCCTTAAGTACGCGGCTGGCGATAAACTCCCCGTTCTCATCGGGGATAGCTCCGGCAGAATCCGCGATGTCGCACACCGCAGTGCGAACGGAATCACTCAGCCCCTCGACGACAAAGCGTCCCTCGACGACTGCTTCCGACGCGCCGATGCGCACCCGTGAAGCATCCGCCCGACCGCCGGTCAACAGGCGCAGCCCGGTGACCACCATGGTCTTTCCGGCACCGGTCTCACCTGTGAGAACCGTCAACCCGGGCGAGAGTTCCGCCGTTGCTCGAGGGATGACGCCGAGGTTCTCGATCGTGATGTCTGCAAGCATGAGGCCATCATAGCGCACTTTCGCGCAAACTTTGGAACAACTGTGCGAAAAACCTGTGGACGTCGGCAAGCAATTCCTAGTCCGAGGCTTGCACCAGCAAAGATAACTGCATCAAAATGAGCAAATACCACAGAAATTCGATACTCGAAAATTCATTCGTGTTCGAAGCTAATACTTGCCGGAATCGTCCTCACAATCGGCAGCTTCTTGCGCATCAAAACCCTCTACTAGGGAAGACTCAGCGTTCGATCGTTTATGGCTCATACCACGCCAACCTTCGACAGGCAGGCGCAACTTGGTCACGAGACGGTCGGTGAAGGGAAGGTCGTCGAGGCGAATCCACTTGACCGAGCGGAAGCCCTTGCGCACGCTCACGCTGGAACCCGCCGGCATGTCGATATTGCGGAAACCATCCATTACCGCCGTCGCACTCGAGGTATTGGGCTTACTTTCTACCTCTACTACTGAGTGCGGGCTGACCACCAAAGGCTTGGTAAACAGCGCGTGGGCATTGTTCGGCACAACGAGTATTGCATCCAGCTCCGGCCATAATACTGGCCCGCCTGCAGAAAACGCGTAGGCAGTGGAGCCGGTCGGAGTGGAGATCAACACGCCATCGCACCCAAAGGAGCTCACCGGGCGGCCGTCGACGCCCAACACGGCGTCGAGAACACCGCGTCGATTGTTGTTTTCGATGCTGACCTCGTTCAGCGCCCATCCATGACCAATTTCCTCGCCGTCCGCATCTCGTACCTCAACGTCAATGGTCATGCGTTCTTCGACTCGATAGTCACCTGCGACCACACGCGCAATTGCCTCGTCGAGCGAGTCTTTTTCCCATTCCGCCAAGAAACCAACATGTCCTAAGTTGATGCCAAGAACTGGGATATCAGCCTGGTGTGAGAGGTCAGCGGCGCGCAGGAACGTGCCGTCACCGCCAAGAACCAGAACCAGCTCCACCCCAACAGTCGCCTTTGGCCCATGGGTGACCCGCTTGAACTGGCTGAGCACGGGGTGATTTTCAATCGTCGTATCGTTGGGGTGAACGAGAACGCGCACGTCAATGCCTGAATCATGCAAAAGCTCAGCCGCCAAAGCTGCCGAGGCGACATTGCTGCGACGTCCCGTATGAGGGACAAGTAACACTGTGCGAGGATGTGCATGCATGTTCTACTGAGGTCCTTTTTCAACCGCGAGGGAGACCAACGCTTCGATCTCCTCCCTAGACTTTACGGGGTGCGCGCCATCGGCGGAGCCTTTCTTTAGCCATAGGAAATATTCCACATTCCCGCTCGGTCCAGGCAGCGGGCTGGCCACCACATCGACCAGGCTAAGCCCCAACGTTTGCGCAAATTCCGCCACATCAGCGGTGACCTCCGCCCTCAATTGTGGGCTACGAACCACCCCTCCCGATCCGAGACGATCCTTCCCGACCTCAAACTGGGGCTTGACCATCGGCAGCAAATCCGCCCCTTCGGCAAGACACTCTACGATCGCCGGCAGCGTAAGGCGCAAGGAGATAAACGATAAGTCTCCGACCATGAGGTCGCACGGCCCTTCGGTCATCTCGGGGGTGAGATGGCGAATGTTGGTGCGATCGAGAACCAACACGCGCGGATCGTTTTGCAGTCGCCAGATCAGTTGCCCGTAGCCCACATCGACGGCAACGACGCGCCTTGCTTGCCGACGCAGGGCAACGTCCGTAAAGCCTCCCGTTGAAGCGCCCGCGTCAAGCACCTTCTTTCCCTCGAGGGACAGGCCCTTCGGCTCGAAGGCCTCCAAAGCGCCGAGCAACTTGTGCGCTCCTCGCGAGGCCCAATCATCGATAGCATCTTCTTCTACGCGAATGGAGACCTCGGGAGTTACCTGGGTAGCCGGCTTCGTTGCCAAGATACCGCCCACATAGACGCGACCACCTTTGATGAGGTCTTGCGCCTGTTCGCGCGAACGGGCAATCTTGCGACGAACGAGCTCCGCATCCAAACGGTAACGACCAGCCACTTCCAGCACTCCCCAGCGAAAAAACGATTACTATGTCAACCCTGCAAACCTACACCACGGGCCTGATACTGGGTCCTACTGACCTCTTCTTCCATCACTGTGATGGCTCAATCAGGACACGGTGGCATCTTCGCGTTACTGCAACGCCTCGTGCAAAATCTGATGCGCCCGGGACAACACCTCCGCCTCTTCAGCCAAGGTGTCCACGTCTTGTGCCAACGCCTCATTGACCTTGGCTTCCACCTCCTGTGGGGTGATGGTCTGCTGCCTCGGATCATGCGGAATCGGGGCACCGGCGCCTGGTCGCGGCTGTGTGTGTGGCAAAGAACCAGGGTTCGGCCGCGATGCTCCTATAGCCATGACGCCACGGCCTTGTCCGCGAATTCACCTACGGTGTGCACCTTTCCCGTGAAGGTATCCCCAGCCCAGGCCTTCTCCAATACCGTGCGCAGTGCCTGCACAGAGGTTGAGTCGACAGTGCCTCCGCGCAATATGAGGTCGGCACCATCTAAATCGCACACAAAACCGCCACATTCCGTGGGGAGCAATTGCTCCCGTGGCTGGAAAAGATCCGTCAGGTTCCGCGCAATAAACGTCGGGCGTTCAGCAGGAATGGCATGAACCAGCGCCCAATGCTTCGAAACACCGGTGAGGACGTGGAATACGTCCATGTCCGCAGCCACTCCTCCGGCGATATCTGTATTCAAGCGATCGCCGACAGCCAAGGGACGCGAAGCACCTACCATTTGTGCCGCCTGATAGAACATTGCTGGCTCCGGCTTGCCGGCGGAAACCGGCACGACGCCGGTCGCCGAGGTCACAGCCGCAACCATGGAGCCGTTTCCCACCATCAATCCGCGCTCGGCGGGCAAGGTCGTATCTAGGTTAGAGGCAATGTAACGGGCGCCGCGATGAATAGCTAACGCGGCCTCAGACAGTTGCGCCCAGCCGGTCTCAGGATTATGTCCGTGCAGGACAGCCTTCGGATTGGCGTCGGCCGAATCGACCACCGTAAACCCTGCGTCGGCGACAAGGTCTTTGAAGGACTCAGCGCCTAGCACGTAGACACCATCGCCTTGCTTCAATTCCTCCGACGCAAGCCACACGGCTGCCTGCGCTGCCGTAAGCACCTGCCCAGTCTTAGTCGGAATCCCCATCTGGGTCAGCATGTCCGCTACCACCGAAGGGTGTCGGGAAGCATTATTGGTGATGTAAACCACCGACTTATCTAAAGCATTGACACTATCAACTGCGCCTTCGATAGCTCGTCCGCCCTCCCAGACGGTACCGTCGAGGTCAAAGAGAAAAGCGTCATATTCACTGCTGATAGTCATGACAACCACCTTAGTGGAACGCCCCTCTATTCCCCCATTCCACTGTCAAAGACGCCAACCATTCGAACCAAAAATCAAGAACCTGCGGTCACCTTTTATACAAAGTGACGGCAGGTTCTTCTCAGATGCGGGGGCTAGTTGAAGCTAGCCGAGTTCGGCCAATCGGTCTTCAGCGTCAAGCCATCCCTCAACATCTTGTTCCTTGGCGTGCCCAAACCACTCGCGTGCCTCCTCGAGACGCCCGGCTGACGCTAACGCATCCGCGTAAGCATAACTCAATCGAGCCATGGTCGGGGTCTTCTTCTTCGGGTTGGGATGTGCTTGCAGCAAGGTGGTCACAGCGGTGTCTAGCTGGCCGAGATCCGAACGAGCACCCGCGACGACAATGGCAAGCTCAACCCTCGTTTCCGCATCCAGCTGAGAAGGTTCGAACTCCTTAGAAATCTCAATGGCCTTCTCCGGACGTCCCAGGCCGCGTTCGCAGTCGGCCATCACAGCAAGCAAGCCAGGACCACCCGACATGCGGCGGGCAGCGCGCAGCTCCGACAGTGCTTCCTTCCACTCGCCAGCGTGATAGGCGGCAATGCCGGCGGTTTCGCGAACCACAGCAACGCGTCCGGCGCGGTCCTTGGCGGCGCGGGCGTGGCGCAAAGCCAGTTGCGGGTCATCGGCCATCCACATCGCGGCCATCAACAAATGCCTAGCTACCGCTTCTGCATTATCGTTGGACAAGACTTTCAGATCCTGCAGTACCAGCGGATCAAGATCCTTGATGTCAAGATCGCTAGGAAGATCTGGTTCGTTTTGGCGGCGTTGGATGCGCTCCTCGCGATACCCCGCGCGCTGCGGCCCGTTCTGATTGAAGTCACGGCCCTTGCCGCCTCGCTGCGCGTGGCGCTTACCACCGGTGTTGCCCTTAGCGCCTCGGCTATCGCGTTCGCCGCCAGCGTAACGACGAGAGCCCGACTCCTCATTGCGACGTTCATAGCGGCGCTCACCATCACGGCGCTCATAGCGGCGTTCGCCGTCGCGTGATTCACCGCGCCGCGAATCGCTACGGCGGTCATCTCGTCGTTCGAAACGACGCTGCCCATCGCGTCCCTCAGAGTGTCCATAGCGCCGCTGCTCTCCATCGTCATTGCGGCGACCGTAGCGGCGTTCGCCGTCATTACTACGATAACGATCGCCCCCGCGATTACCCTGACCACCATGCCCGCCGTGGCCGCGGCCAACACGGGACTCGGAGGTGCGATGGGAGTTACTGTCTTTACGGTATGGGCGATTGTCTGCCATAAGGTTTTCCTCAATCAATAGGGTGCACGTGATTGTAGACATGCGAAAAGAGCGTGTGTAGTGAAGACAAGGGATATACCTTACCTCACTACGCACGCTCTTGTCGTTCACTTTGAAGTTTTTGGTCGGCGGTGACTTACTCTCCCACACCCTCCCGGGTGCAGTACCATCAGCGTGATTGGGCTTAGCTTCCGGGTTCGGAATGGGACCGGGCGTGTCCCCAATGCTATGACCACCGACACGTGTTATTGGAACAATAGGTTGTTTGTTGGTGTTGGTGTTGTGTTAGATACTGCATAGTGGACGCGATGATATTGTTGTTGTTTTGTTTTTAGCAGGATGTTTGTTGTTTGTTGGTAAATTAGTACCAGTCGTCTGCACATCTTGCGATGCTTCCAACTCTGGCCTATCAACCCCATAGTCTGTGGGGTACCTCGAGTGAAACCTCATCTTAAAACAGGCTTCCCGCTTAGATGCTTTCAGCGGTTATCCCTTCCGTACGTAGCCAACCAGCGCTGCTACTGGCGTAACAACTGGCACACTAGAGGTACGTCCGTCCCGGTCCTCTCGTACTAGGGACAGCCTTCTTCAAGTTTCAACGCGCGCGGCGGATAGAGACCGAACTGTCTCACGACGTTCTAAACCCAGCTCGCGTGCCGCTTTAATGGGCGAACAGCCCAACCCTTGGGACCTACTCCAGCCCCAGGATGCGACGAGCCGACATCGAGGTGCCAAACCATCCCGTCGATATGGACTCTTGGGGAAGATCAGCCTGTTATCCCCGGGGTACCTTTTATCCGTTGAGCGACACCACTTCCACACGTAGGTGCCGGATCACTAGTCCCTACTTTCGTACCTGCTTGAGTTGTCACTCTCACAGTCAAGCTCCCTTGTGCACTTACACTCAACACCTGATTGCCAACCAGGCTGAGGGAACCTTTGGGCGCCTCCGTTACATTTTAGGAGGCAACCGCCCCAGTTAAACTACCCACCAGGCACTGTCCCCAACCCAGATCATGGGCCAAGGTTGAGGTGCTCAATCCGATCAGAGTGGTATTTCAACTTGCGACTCCACACCACCTAGCGATGATGCATCAACGTCTCCCACCTATCCTACACAAACCGAACCAAACACCAATACCAAGCTATAGTGAAGGTCCCGGGGTCTTTTCGTCCTGCCGCGCGTAACGAGCATCTTTACTCGTACTGCAATTTCACCGGGCCTGTGGTTGAGACAGCAGGGAAGTCGTTACGCCATTCGTGCAGGTCGGAACTTACCCGACAAGGAATTTCGCTACCTTAGGATGGTTATAGTTACCACCGCCGTTTACTGGGGCTTAAATTCTCCGCTTCGCGCACCGCAAGGGTGTGCTAACAGGTCCTCTTAACCTTCCAGCACCGGGCAGGCGTCAGTCCGTATACATCAACTTCCACGTTTTCGCACGGACCTGTGTTTTTAATAAACAGTCGCTTCCCTCTATTCTCTGCGACCACCACCAGCTCAATCAGTCTGTCACCAGCAGTGGTCCCCCTTCTCCCGAAGTTACGGGGGCATTTTGCCGAGTTCCTTAACCACAGTTCACCCGAACGCCTTAGTATTCTCTACCTGACCACCTGTGTCGGTTATGGGTACGGGCCATGTACACACTCGCTAGAGGCTTTTCTCGACAGTATAGGATCACCAACATCCCCAACAATGGGTACGCATCACGCCTTACCCTTATATGTGATACGGATTTACCTATATCACGGGCCACACGCTTACACCACAATCCAATAAGTGGCTTGGCTACCAACCTGTGTCACCCCATCACTTGGCTACTACCAGATCAGGTCCCACGCACGCCCACCACAGATACAACAAGTTGCATATTGTGATGCTTGTGGGTGGTTAGTATCCCCGATTCACCATTGGGCGCGTATACACGGGTACCAGAATATCAACTGGTTGTCCATCGACTACGCCTGTCGGCCTCGCCTTAGGTCCCGACTCACCCTGGGAAGATTAGCTTAACCCAGGAACCCTTAGTCATCCGGCGGATATGTTTTCCACATATCATTCGTTACTCATGCCTGCATTCTCACTCGCACACACTCCACACCATCAAGTTACCCAGGTGCTTCATCGTCGTGCACGACGCTCCCCTACCCAACCAACAAACAAATGTTGATTGCCGCGGTTTCGGCGGTGTACTTGAGCCCCACTACATTGTCGGCGCAGAACCACTCGACCAGTGAGCTATTACGCACTCTTTCAAGGATGGCTGCTTCTAAGCCAACCTCCTGGCTGTCTTCGCGATCCCACATCCTTTCCCACTTAGTACACGCTTAGGGGCCTTAACCGGCGATCTGGGCTGTTTCCCTCTCGACCAACGGAGCTTATCCCCCGCAGTCTCACTGCCGTATTCTGACTTCACTGGCATTCGGAGTTTGGCTGACATTGCTAAGATTGTGGTCCCGCTCAACCAACCAGTAGCTCTACCTCCAGGAAGAAACACACGACGCTGCACCTAAATGCATTTCGGGGAGAACCAGCTATCACGGAGTTTGATTGGCCTTTCACCCCTACCCACAGCTCATCCCCTCAGTTTTCAACCTAAGTGGGTTCGCGCCTCCACAGCATCTTACTGCTGCTTCACACTGGCCATGGGTAGATCACCCCGCTTCGGGTCCAGAACATGCCACTAAAAACACCCTCGTTAGGATTCGCTTTCGCTACGACTACCCCACACGGGTTAACCTCGCGACATGCCGCTGACTCGCAGGCTCATTCTTCAAAAGGCACGCCATCACCCCACAAAAGAGGCTCTGACGGATTGTAAGCACACGGTTTCAGGTACTATTTCACTCCCCTCCCGGGGTACTTTTCACCATTCCCTCACGGTACTATTCCGCTATCGGTCAACTTGAGTATTTAGGCTTACCGGGTGGTCCCGGCAGATTCACAGCAGATTCCACGAGCCCGCTGCTACTCGGGGACACCAACAACACAACCAACACCACCTTCACGTACGGGACTCTCACCCTCTACGGCAGGTCATCCCAAACCACTTCCGCTAACAGCATTGACATTGCGCACCCAGCTGGCAGACCAGGAACAGTTGAACCCCACAACACCACACACACAACCCCTGCCAGGTATCACATGCACATGGTTTAGCCTCATCCACGTTCGCTCGCCACTACTAGCAGAATCACAATTGTTTTCTTCTCCTACGGGTACTGAGATGTTTCACTTCCCCGCGTAACCCCCACACCAGCTATGAATTCACCAGTGGGTAACCGCACATAACCACGGCCAGGTTTCCCCATTCGGACATCCTCGGATCAACGCTTTATTGGCAACTCCCCGAGGCTTAACGCAGCCTTACACGTCCTTCATCAGCTCAAGCTGCCAAGGCATCCACCGTGTGCCCTTAACCAAACAACACACACACAAAAAATTGCCAAAGACAAAAAATACTAAAAACAAAGAACAAGAAAAAAAATTAATTCTCACCCCACCCACACAACACACAGTCATGCAGGCACAATGAAATTACATCGCGTCCACTATACAGTTCTCACACAACACACCCCACCACCACCAACCACCCACACCCCACAAAAAAAGAGGCACAAAAAAAGGCAGCAGTAGCAGCAAGGCCACCAGAAACACACACATGCATGTTCCAGACACCCAACAGCACACCAACACACACAGTTTGAGAAACACAAATCGCAACACACAACGTGGTGCGCATCATCCAGTCGATGCCACAAACCCCAACACCAGCCACACCCACCGTGTGGCACACATTCGTGTCGGGGTGGCATGCTCCACCCGGATTAGAAAAAACAAATGGTGACTAACCAGTCACCAACACAAAAAAAATATATGCTCCTTAGAAAGGAGGTGATCCAGCCGCACCTTCCGGTACGGCTACCTTGTTACGACTTCGTCCCAATCGCCGATCCCACCTTCGACCACTCCCTCCCCACAAAGGGGTTAGGCCATGGGCTTCGGGTGTTACCAACTTTCATGACGTGACGGGCGGTGTGTACAAGGCCCGGGAACGTATTCACCGCAGCGTTGCTGATCTGCGATTACTAGCGACTCCGACTTCATGGGGTCGAGTTGCAGACCCCAATCCGAACTGAGGCCGGCTTTCAGCGATTCGCTCACCCTCACAGGCTCGCAGCGCGTTGTACCGACCATTGTAGCATGTGTGAAGCCCTGGACATAAGGGGCATGATGATTTGACGTCATCCCCACCTTCCTCCGAGTTAACCCCGGCAGTCTCTCATGAGTCCCCGGCCGAACCGCTGGCAACATAAGACAAGGGTTGCGCTCGTTGCGGGACTTAACCCAACATCTCACGACACGAGCTGACGACAACCATGCACCACCTGTATACAAGCCACAAAGGGAAAGACCATCTCTGGCCCAGTCCTGTATATGTCAAGCCCAGGTAAGGTTCTTCGCGTTGCATCGAATTAATCCACATGCTCCGCCGCTTGTGCGGGCCCCCGTCAATTCCTTTGAGTTTTAGCCTTGCGGCCGTACTCCCCAGGCGGGGCGCTTAATGCGTTAGCTACGGCACAGAAGTCGTGGAAGACCCCTACACCTAGCGCCCACCGTTTACGGCATGGACTACCAGGGTATCTAATCCTGTTCGCTCCCCATGCTTTCGCTCCTCAGCGTCAGTTACTGCCCAGAGACCTGCCTTCGCCATCGGTGTTCCTCCTGATATCTGCGCATTCCACCGCTACACCAGGAATTCCAGTCTCCCCTACAGCACTCAAGTTATGCCCGTATCGCCTGCACGCCCGAAGTTAAGCCCCGGAATTTCACAGACGACGCGACAAACCACCTACGAGCTCTTTACGCCCAGTAATTCCGGACAACGCTCGCACCCTACGTATTACCGCGGCTGCTGGCACGTAGTTAGCCGGTGCTTCTTATACAGGTACCGTCACCAAAGCTTCGTCCCTGTCGAAAGAGGTTTACAACCCGAAGGCCGTCATCCCCCACGCGGCGTCGCTGCATCAGGCTTGCGCCCATTGTGCAATATTCCCCACTGCTGCCTCCCGTAGGAGTCTGGGCCGTATCTCAGTCCCAATGTGGCCGTCCACCCTCTCAGGCCGGCTACCCGTCGACGCCTTGGTAGGCCATTACCCCACCAACAAGCTGATAGGCCGCGGGCTCATCCCTAACCGAAAAAACTTTCCACAACCGACACTAAACGATTGTCCTATCCGGTATTAGACCCAGTTTCCCAAGCTTATCCCGAAGTTAGGGGCAGATCACCCACGTGTTACTCACCCGTTCGCCACTCGAGCACCCAGCAAGCTGGGCCTTTCCGTTCGACTTGCATGTGTTAAGCACGCCGCCAGCGTTCGTCCTGAGCCAGGATCAAACTCTCCACAAAAAAACAAGAAAAAACATTCTCATTCAAAAAAGGTCAGGAAAGCCTGAAACCAGACAAAAAACAAACAACCAGCCCACAACACAACAAAATGTGTCGCAAAAATGATTGTCCAAAAAAATAGATGAAAAAACATGTGTGCCGCCATCCGACGAGGAAAAACACGACACACAAACACGTCAAAGAAACAAAAACCATTCCCCAACATGCATCATCAACCAGCATTAATATTTCACAAGCAAGCAACTACTCGCCGGCCACACCAACACCAACCAACAACACACACCACAAGAAACAATCCCTGCTCCCCAAACAAAGCAAACCACAAAAAAATGCGATTCACCAGTGCATTGGTACACTATTGAGTTCTCAAACAACATGAACACACGACAAACACGAAACAAAAACTCATTGAAACCCGTTTGAACGCGGTAAGAAAAAACCTTACACAAAACAGCTTCACACTGTCAAACACTGTGTTAAGGAACTTTCCTCGACCTTACGGTCATCCATCCCTACCAGCGCCTTCCCGGCTGCCGTAGCGACTCGCACTAAGTTACACACCACCACGAAACTTCGCAAACCCCCAGCTCACACCCCGTAACCCGCACAATAAGAAAGACAGCCGCCACAGCAACGACTGCCTCACGCACAAACAACCCCTCAACGTCGGAAAGCAAAAAGGCGCCGAGTGAAAGAGCCACTCGGCGCTCCACCTCTTATTCGGCATGCATACGATTCATCGCACGCTTGATCACCATGAACAGTTGAATGAAGGCGATGGTCAAGACGACATGCCCTAGGCCGGAGGCACCTGCTAGACCAGCACTGAATTCGAATCCCGGCTGTGTCACCTGCAAGGATCCCTTGACCACCATGAATCCTACGGTCCAGATCAGGCCAAGGTTGTAGACGATGAAAAAGGTGTCGAAAAGCTTGACCTTGTGGATCTTCAGGCTTGCCGCAAGGGCTAAGAGGACCAGGTGCACGATAGTGCCCAGAACCAAGATGTGCGTGTGCACAGTACCGAGCGAAGTGGGTTCGGTCAGCGGGAAGTCATTGAAGCGAGTGAACTCGCGGTAGTAGACACCGGCGACCAAACCGAGCGCTGTATAGATGGCGGCTGCATTGAAGATCTTGTTCATAATCCTCATTGTGCCCCATTCCGCCTCCGACCCCATGACCAAAACAGGCGCTCGACCCATCAACCGTTCGGTTGATCAACGTCGAGCGCCTGGATGAACACCACGCACGGAGAGAACTAGACCAGCTTCACACCGGCAAAGTTCTTCTTACCCTTGCGCAGCACGAGCCAGTGGCCGTGAAGGAAGGTGTCCGCGGAAGGCTCCCAATCCTCGGAGTCGATGCGCTGGTTATTGACATAGGCTCCGCCTTCCTTCACGGTGCGGCGCGCCGCACCCTTGGAATCGGCCAAGCCCGTCGCGATGAGCAGGTCGACGATGGTCTTCGGGGCGTCGGCTTCCAGCTCAGCGATGGTGGTCTCAGACAAGGCACCGGCCAGGGTGTCCTCGTCTAAGGAGTCCAGCTCGGCGCGGCCGAACAGCGCTTGGGCGGCTAGCTCCACAGCGTCGGTGGCGGCTTGACCGTGGACCAGCGTGGTCATTTCCTGAGCGAGGCGACGCTGCGCCGCCCGCTTGTGCGGTTCTTCCCGGGTTGCGGTCTCCAGCTCCGCAATCTCTTCTTGGTTAAGGAAAGTAAACCACCGCAGGTAGTCGATGACCACGGAGTCGCCGGCGTTGAGGAAGTACTGGTACCAGGAGTACGGGCTGGTCAGTTCCGGGTCGAGCCACAGCTTGCCGCCGCCGGTGGACTTGCCGAACTTCTGACCTTGCGCGTCCGTCACCAACGGCACAGTCAGGGCGTGCACCTTGGCCTGATTCATGCGGCGGTTGAGGTCAACGCCGGAGACGATGTTGCCCCACTGATCGCCACCGCCGATTTGCAGCACGCAGTCATACTCGCGATGAAGCTGCACGTAGTCGAAGGACTGCAGCAGCATGTAGGAGAACTCGGTGTAAGAAATGCCATCGTTTTCGAGGCGACGCTTGACCGTCTCGCGATCGAGCATGGTGTTCAGCGAGAAGTTCTTGCCCAGGTCGCGCAGGAATTCGATGAGGCTCATCTTGCCCAGCCAGTCGACGTTATTGACCATGATCGCGCGGTCATCGGTGTAATCGATGAAGCTACGGATCTGGTTCTTGATCGACTCCACGTTGGCCTCGACCTGCTCCAGGGTGAGCATGGAGCGCTCGCCGATGTCGCGGGGGTCGCCGATCATGCCGGTGCCGCCACCGGCGAGGGTGATCACGCGGTGCCCGGCCTCCTGGAAGCGCTTAAGCATGACCAAGGGAACCAAGTGACCCGCGTGCAAAGAGGCCCCCGTGGGATCGAAGCCACAGTACAAGGTGATGGGCTGCTCGCAGGCCTCGCGGAGTTCGTCAAGGTCGGTAGATTGATTGATGAGCCCACGCCAGGTGAGTTCGTCGATAATGTTCATCGTGGTTGAGATTCTTTCTTCCGCTTCGGTTTATTGTGCTGGTGGCCAGGTGAGGGCTTCGTCGGCAAGCATGACCGGGATTCCGTCGTCGATGCGATAGGCGATGCCGAGGCGCTCGTTGACCAGAACCTGCTGGTCTTCCAGATAAACCAGGGGGCCTTTGTCCTGCGGGCAGGCCAAAACCTCAAGCAATGTCGGATCGATACTCATAACGCACTACCCTACCGCATACGGTGTGCAGTCACTGCCCCACGGTGCTATTTTGGCAGGCTGCTTGCGCGCTTGCCACGAACGAAAACGCACCGTCGGCATCGCTTGCGTTTTTCGCTTAACGACGCCTACGGTGCGGTACTTCCCCTCAGGAGCCGCCCGTGGGAATTCTATCCCCGCACCGGGGTCTGTGCCCAGGAGAGATAGGTGGCGTTTTGCTCATCGACGCGCGCCCGCTGCTCGTCGACCCGAACCTGGGCGGTACCACCTCGGGTGGCGCGAGATGCCACCGCCCCCTGGATGGTCAGGTACTGGCGCACATCCGCGGTCAGGCGGTCGTCGACGCTGGCCAGTTCCTCGTCGGTGAGCTCGTCCAGGCCCACGCCGCGGGCCTCGGCAAGGCGCACGCAGGCGCCGGAGGCTTCGTGGGCCTCGCGGAAAGGAACCCCCTCCCGGACCATCCACTCCGCCAGGTCCGTGGCCAGGGTGTAGCCCGCCGGCGCGAGCTCCTCCAGGCGTTCTGGGTGGAAGACAAGAGTAGAGACTAGACCGGTCATGGCTGGCAGCAGCAGGTTAAGCTGCGCCACCGAATCGACGATCGGCTCCTTGTCCTCCTGAAGGTCGCGGTTATACGCCAGCGGCATGGCCTTCAAGGTGGCCATGAGCCCCGCGAGGTTGCCGATAAGCCGGCCCGTCTTGCCACGGGTGAGCTCAGCAACATCGGGATTCTTCTTCTGCGGCATGATGGACGAGCCGGTCGACCACGCATCGTCCAAGGTTACGTAGCCGTACTCCGGCGTACACCAATAGATGATTTCCTCGGCAAGTCGGGACATGTCCACCGCGATCTGGGCGAGCACGAAGGCGGTCTCGGAGGCGAAGTCGCGCGAGGAGGTGCCGTCGAGGGAGTTGTCGCAGGCCGAGTCGAAGCCCAGCTCCGCGGCAATCGCCTCGGGGTCAAGCTTGAGGGTGGAACCCGCCAGCGCTCCGGAGCCGTAGGGGCTCACGGCCAGGCGCTTATCCAGATCCTGGAGGCGCTGGATGTCGCGCAGCAGCGGGTGGGCGTGCGCCAGCAACTGGTGGGCCAGGAGGATTGGCTGCGCGGCCTGCGAGTGCGTCTTACCGGGCATGATCACGCCCGGGTGATTCGCGGCCTGCGTGCTCAGCGCGCCCACCAGCTCGGTGACCTGGGCTGCGATGTCGCGGATGGCGTCGCGGACCCACATGCGGAACAAGGTTGCCACCTGGTCATTGCGGGAACGGCCAGCGCGCAGGCGTCCGCCGACCTCGGCGCCGACGCGGTCGATAAGTCCGCGCTCCATGGCGCCGTGGACGTCCTCGTCGGTCGGCTCGGGCAGGAAGGCGCCCGAGGCCACGTCCGCGCCGAGCGAATCGAGGCCGGCAAGCATGGTGGCGAGGTCTTCGTCGGAAAGCAACCCCGCGGCGTGCAGCACCTTGGCATGCGCCTTGGAGGCAAGCACGTCATAGGGGGCTAGGACCCAGTCGAAATGGGTGGAAACGCTCAGCGCGAACATCGCTTCGCTCGGTCCGCCTGCAAACCGGCCACCCCACAGCGCACCCTGGTTCGTTCCGTGCTTGTGCACAGTCATCTCAATCGCCTCTTCTTTTATTCGTTAGTAGGAATTCGCGCCCCAAGCAGCAAGCCCTGGGCTTGGTCATCGAATCAACACTCGCGTTCGAGTCTATTAGTAACCTATCCGCGCCCACGTGCAAACTGCATGATCGAGCCTTGGGGAAGGCGCGTCGCCATCGTCGGCAAGCACGGTGCGCAGCTGCACCAACGCAGGCCTTAGGCATGCACGTCGGGGCTCACCTCAAATACACAGGTGAGCCCCGATGGCGGTACGGGTCTAAAGCTTAGGCCTCGCGGTCGCGGCGGTTCGCGATCTTGGAGGATAGGCCGTGCAGCTCGACGAAGCCCTTGGCCAAGGTCTGGTCGAAGGTATCGCCGGTATCGTAAGTGGCCAAGTTGAAGTCATAGAGCGAGTGGCTGGAGCGGCGGCCGTTAACCACGCAGGAGCCCGCGTGCATGACCATGCGGATGTCGCCGGTGACGTGCTCTTGGGTGGACTCGATAAAGGCGTCCAGGGAGCGCTTGAGCGGGCCGTACCACAGGCCGTCGTAGACCTCCTCGGACCAGCGGGCGTCGATGAGGCGCTTGTAGCGAGCGAGCTCGCGCTCGACGGTGACGTCCTCGAGCGCCTCGTGGGCGGTGATCAACGCGATCGCACCTGGCGCCTCATAGACCTCGCGGGACTTGATGCCCACCAGGCGATCCTCGACCATGTCGAGGCGGCCCACGCCCTGCGCACCGGCGCGGCGGTTGAGCTCCTCGATGGCCTCCAAGACGGTGACCTTTCGGCCGTCGATGGCAACCGGTACGCCGGCCTCGAAGGAGATGATGACCTCATCCGGCGCGTTGCCCAGATTGGGGTCCTCGGTGTAGGAGTACAGGTCCTTCGTCGGCGGGTTCCACAGGTCCTCCAGGAAGCCGGTCTCGATCGCGCGACCCCAGACGTTCTGGTCGATGGAGAACGGGGACTTCTTGGACTGCTCGATCGGCAGGTTGATCTCCTCAGCGAAGGCGATGGCCTTGTCGCGGGTCCATGCGTAGTCGCGGGCAGGAGCGATGATCTCCAGCTCAGGAGCAAGGGAGCGGAAGCCGACCTCGAAGCGGACCTGGTCGTTTCCCTTGCCGGTGCAGCCGTGGGAGACGTGCGTGCCGCCGTGTTCCTTCGCTGCCTGGACGAGGTGCTTGACGATCAAAGGGCGAGAAATGGCGGAAAGCAGCGGGTACTGCTTCATGTACATGCCGTTGGCCTTGATAGTGGGCAGGCAGTATTCGTTGGCGAACTCGTCCTTGGCGTCAATGACCACGGCCTCGACGGCACCACAATCAAGCGCGCGCTGGCGGACGGATTCCATGTCCTCGCCGCCTTGGCCCAGGTCGAGGGACACGGCGACGACCTCGCCGCCGGTCATCTTGGCCAGGTAAGGAATCGCCACGGAAGTATCGAGGCCGCCCGAATAAGCGAGCACGACGCGGTTAGTCATCTTTTCTCCTTGAAGTGAAGTTTTCTTGTGTTGGCCAGGCTGCCCCGGCTTGTGGACGCTGGGTATGACGTCGGCCAACAAGTCTTATTTATTTCTAGCAGGAGGTTGCAGACGCGAGAAGCATCGACTCCCTCAACGGTGTGGCTGCTACCCCACCTTGCGCTGGCCGAGCAACGCGGCCAGTTCTTTGCCGGTGAGTGGATCGCGGGCCAAGGCGAACACGGTATCGTCGCCGGCTATGGTGCCCACCACCTCGTCCATCCCCACCCGGTCGATGAAGCTTGCCAAAAACGGCGCCGCCCCCGGCGGGGTGCGTAGCACGGCGATGTTGCCAGAATAGTCGGTGGAGACGAGCAGATCGTCAAGCATCTTTCGCAGCTTCTCGCGGGTGCCCACACCAGCGTTGACCGTGGCATCGTCAACCGGGCCGACCGCATAATACGCACGGCCTCCATCTGGACGAACCTTCTTGGCCCCTAGCTCGTCGAGATCGCGGGAAAGCGTTCCTTGCGTGATTTCCACACCCTTGTCCTTGAGCAGCTCGGAAAGCTGCATCTGACTATAGACCTGGTTTTGTTCGAGAAGATCGAGGATTAGCGCCTGACGGACTGTGCGCGTAATCGGGCTTGTGCTCATGAAACCTTCCCTTATGTAGAAATCTATGAATGAACCGTGTGGATGCGATGCAGGTTGCGCCCACGTGCTGGAACCGTCGCGTTGACACCTTTTCCCGACTAGGTCAGAAGGTGGCTGGCGATGGCAGAGCCTGTGCGGTGTGCCAGCACTTGAGCAGTAGTTCTTGCTTGACGACGCCTTCCGGCCCCACCGCCTTGGCGCCGCATTCCCGCGTGAGGTTCTCGCCTCAACCGGAAAAAATCCGTGAAACTATGCAACGAAAATTAGTCTACCTAATTATATTCCGAATATCTAAAGTGCTAGCAGGCACTTTTCGCATAGATTTTCATGGCATCGGCCACACTCACAGCGATCCGACCTATGAATTATTAGTCCTGTGGCTGGTGCTCCATGAGCCAGACCAGCAACGCCTTCTGCGCATGCAGCCTGTTTTCAGCCTCATCGAAGACCACCGACTGCGGACCGTCGATGACGGAAGCAGTCACCTCGCTATCACGATAGGCCGGAAGGCAGTGCAAGAAGATCGCTTCCTTGCCAGCACGAGCCATGACGGCATCGTTGACCTGGTAGGGCAAGAAGGGGGTCCGACGGTCGATGCCGTCGTTTTCCATCCCCATCGATACCCACGTGTCGGTGATCACCACGTCCGCACCGTCCACCAGGGACAGGTCCGCGCCAACTGTCACCGTCGCACCGGTTTCGGCCGCTCGCGCCTGCGCGCGTTCGACGAACTGTGCCTTTGGCTGGAAACCCTCGGGGGCGCAGATGGCGATGTCCATGCCGGCGGTGGCAAAGCCCAACATGTAGGAATTGGCCATGTTGTTGTCACCATCGCCGAGGTAGACGGCCTTTTTGCCCTTCAACCCCTGCGGCCCCTGCTCGGGGCACAGGTGCTCAACGCAGGTCTGCAAATCAGCCAAGATTTGGCATGGGTGCAGGTCGTCGGAAAGCGCGTTGATGATCGGAACAGTGGCGGTCTCCGCCATCTCTAGGAAGTTAGTGTGGGCGTAGGTGCGCCAGACGATAGCGGAGACGAAGCGGGACAAGACAGCCCCGGTGTCCTGGTAGGTCTCGCCCTTGCCCATCTGCGTCTTGCCTGTCTCAGCGACGATAGCGTTTCCGCCAAGGGCGTTGATGCCCGCGTCGAAGGAAAAGCGGGTGCGGGTCGACGTCTTGTCGAACAAAACGGCAACCGACTGTGGTCCCTCGAAGGTCTTCTTCGAATAAGGCGCCTTCTTGAGTTCGATAGCCAGCTCCAACACCTCGGCCTGCTCGGCCGGGGACAGGTCATCGTCTGCCAAGAAGTGACGTACGGGCTTGTGAGAAATGTTCACGCGGGCTCCTTGTGTTTGTATCCTCATGCGAAGAGGGTGTTGAAAAATGAGCGTTGCGGTTGAAGCCACTGCCTCAACCTACCGGAATCGCCACCGGCTGCGGCTGCATAATCATCGTGGCCGCCAAAGAGAATTTCTGCGTACTATGCCAGACGATTACAGGCTGGCAAGCAGCTTTTCAAGGCGCGAGACCGCCTCGCGGATCTCGTCGTCGGTGATCACCAGCGGCGGGGTGATCCGGATGACGGACTCGCTCGGGGCATTGAGGATGAGCCCATACTCAGCTGCCTGTGCCACGGCCTCCTTAGCCACCGGCTTGCTGAGAACAACACCAAGCATGAGGCCGCGGCCGCGGACTGAATCCACGCCATCAATAGTGCCGACCAGGTCGCTAAACAGCTGCCCCTTCGCGGCCACCTCCGCGATGAAGGCGTCGTCGATGGTGTCTAAGACAGCATTAGCGGCAGCGCAGGCGACCGGGTTTCCTCCGAAGGTGGTGCCATGCTTGCCTGGGGTAAACAGTTGCGCCGCCCTGCCAAAACCAAGCGTGGCGCCGATGGGAAGACCGCCGCCGAGCCCCTTGGCCATCGTGACGACATCCGGGCGCACCCCCTCGTGTTGGAAGGCATAGAAATCACCGGTACGACCGATTCCGGTCTGCACTTCATCGACGATGAAGAGAATGTCGAACTCATCGCACAGCGCGCGAACTGCAGAAAGGAAGCCATCGGGTGCCGGAATAACGCCAGTTTCGCCCTGGATAGGTTCGAGAATGATGGCGGCAGTATCGCTGGGGTTAATCAGTACCTGTTTGCGAAGGAAGTCGATGTCTCCGTAAGGGTAAAACTCCACCCCTTGCGGCATCGGCTCGAAGGCCGCCCGCTTGTCCGGCTGCCCGGTCATTGCCAACGCACCCATCGTGCGGCCGTGGAACCCGTGCTCGGCAGCGAGGATACGGCGCTTACCAGTCAAGCGAGCAAGCTTGAAAGCGGCCTCGTTTGCCTCGGTACCGGAGTTGCAGAAGAACACACGCGTCTGGGCTGCGACCTCGACATCACCTTGGGCGAAGCGATCGACGATCTTTTGAGCGGCATTGACCACTGGCGCCGAAGCGAACAGATTGGACACGTGTCCGAGTGTGGACACCTGCTTGGTCACTGCATCGATGATTGCTGGGTGGGCATAACCCAGTGAATTGACGGCGATGCCGCCGAGCAAATCAATGTGTTCGTGTCCCTGCGCATCGGTAACAATCGCCCCCTTGCCCGAGACAAGTTCCAACGCTGGGGTGCCGTAGTTGTTCATCAGTACCTGTGGCCACAGCTGTTGGGCGCTGGTCCCAGAAACAAGGCTCGAAGCGTTATCCACAGGAGCGTTTGGGTCAGTGGAGTGGGTCATTATTTTCCTTCGCCTTTCCGGTATGTCGTTTCTTCGGTGACATCGTCGGCACCATCCTCCGGGGTGACCATGGTGCCGATACCCCCAGAGGTAAGAAGCTCTAGTAGCACCGAGTGCGCCACTCGACCGTCGATCACGTGCGCAGCCTTGACACCGGCTTCCACAGCGCGCAGGCACGATTCCATCTTCGGGATCATGCCGGAGTCAAGCTTCGACATGATTTCGGCGAGTTCCCGGATGTTGATGCGGGAGACGAGGGAGTCACGATTCGGCCAGTCCGTGTACATGCCTTCGACGTTGGTCAGGATGAGCAGACGCTCCGCGCCAATCGCGGCTGCCAGCGCACCTGCTGCGGTATCAGCGTTGATGTTGTACACCGTGCCCTCAGCATCTGGGGCGATCGTGGACACCACCGGGATCCTGCCCGCATCGATGATATCCATGAGGCTGGAAGCATCCACGTGCACGATGTCGCCCACCAACCCGATGTCTGTGAGCTCACCCTCCACATCGACTAAGCGCTTTTCGGCCAGGAACAAACCGGCATCCTCACCAGAGGTTCCCACGGCGTAAGGACCGTGCGAGTTGATGAGGCCAACCAAGTCGCGGCCGACCTGTCCGAACAACACCATGCGCACCACGTCCATCACTTCTGGGGTGGTCACACGGAAGCCACCGAGGAATTCCCCTTCCAGTCCTAGCCGTGACAGCATCGTGGAGATCTGCGGGCCACCACCATGAACGACGACCGGCTTCGCACCGACCGTCCGCAGGAAAACCATATCGGCAGCGAAGGCTCGCTTGAGCTCGTCGTCGACCATGGCGTTTCCGCCGTACTTCACCACGACAATCTTGTCGCGGAAGTGCTGCAGCCAGGGCAATGCCTCGGCGAGAACGGTTGCCCGCTCCTGGGCTGTGAGTTCATCGAAGACTTGAGTCATCGGTCGTATCCTTGGGATTGGTGCGGTTGCGATTGATTCGGGACTGCCCACCGTGAGGCGTCGGAAAGCATGCGCCCACGAAAAGGCGCGTGAGGGACTTCGCCAGCCTCGACCGGTGGTCACCTGGCGGAGTCCGGGCGCATACTAGGTCGAGTAGGCGGAGTTGATCTCCACGTAGGCGTACGACAAATCAGTGGTTCGCACGAACGCCTCCCCGGGGCCGCCGGTACCCAGATCCACGCGGACGTCGATGTCAGCACCCGATAGATCAACCTCTCGGGCATCCGGGGTGCCCCCGGATTTCAGGCACACGGCGTGGTCGTTGAAGTACACGCTGATATTTTCCGGATCCATGTCGGCATCTGCCATGCCCACGGCCGCTAAGACGCGACCCCAGTTCGGATCGGAACCAAACATCGCGCATTTAAACAAATTGTCGCGCCCGAGCGTGCGCGCCGCGTTCAAGGCCTGCTCATCGGTCGTGGTCCCGGTGACCGTGATGCGCACGCGCTTGGTGACCCCCTCGGCATCGGCCTGCAATTGATCGGCGATGGAGGCACAGGCCTGGAGCACGGCCGCTTCGAATTCGGCCACCGAGGGACTGATACCGGAGGCGCCGTTGGCCAGCAACAATACGGTGTCATTGGTGGAGGTCGAACCGTCAATATCAAGCGTGTTGAAGGTCACCGCGCAGGCCTTTTCCAAGGCCGCGTGAGCCACCTCCGCGCTTACCGACGCATCGGTGGTCAAGCACACCAACATCGTTGCCAAAGACGGAGCCATCATGCCCACACCCTTGCCCATGGCGCCGATCGTCCAACCATCCTTCTCGACGACGGCCTCCTTGGAGACGGTGTCGGTGGTCATGATGGCAACTGCTGCATCATGACCATTGTCGCCAAGGCTGTCTACGAGGCCATCTATCCCCTTGAGCACAATGTCCACCGGCAGAGGCTCGCCGATGATGCCCGTCGAGCACGCTGCGACTTCATCGAAATCTAGGCCCAGTTTGTTGGCGACATGGCTGACGACGGTCGCGGCATCGGCATCGCCCTGCGCACCGTTGCACGCATTGGCATTTCCCGAGTTATACACCACGGCCTTGAGCGTGCCGTCAGCTATGGCCTTGCGGCTGAGCTTCACCGGGGAGGCAACGATGCGGTTGCGGGTAAAAACGCCGGTAGCAGTGAACTCAGGCCCCTCGTTGACAACGAGTGCCATGTCTTTGTTGCCCGAGGCCTTGATTCCGGCCACAAGCCCCGCGGCTTTAAATCCGCTAGGGGCTGTTACACCACTGTCGCTCATGTCTTTACTACTTTCTTTATACGGGGTTATACCCAAAAAACTTTAAGTCTCTATTTCTTCCTGGCCCTGCTCGCTCATAACTGGCGTTACAATGCTGACTACTCAAGGCCACGTGCAACGCTTGCCAGCACAGGGCAGGCAGCGCCTGCGAGAAGTCTAGGTCTGCTTCAAGGATGACAGACCCGAGGGCGAAGATTCCACCATCACCGCGTGTGATATTGAAAGCCTTTAAGGGGCTACGCCGCCCTGCGGAAGTCCGGCCGTCTCCTCGAGGCCTAGAGCAAGGTTCATGCACTGAACCGCAGCTCCACCGGTGCCCTTCGTCAGGTTGTCGATCGCCGAGGTAACCAACAGCTTCCCGGCATGCTCATCCACTTCGACCTGAAGGTGGCACATATTGGAACCGACCACGTTTTGGGTTTGTGGCTGGATGCCCTCCGGCAGGAGATAGACGAAGGTTTCGTTGCCATAGGCCTGCTCGTAGACCTTGCGTGCAGTTGCAGCGTCGATGCCTGCACGAAGATCCGCGGTTGCGGTGGTAAGAATTCCTCGCGGAAGCGGAGCCAGAACCGGGGTAAAGGAAACGACGACATCCTCGTCGGTGAATTCGCCGAGGTTTTGGGCTATTTCCGGGGTGTGACGGTGGCGACCTGCGGTGTTATAGGCCTTGAGTGAGCCCATCGTCTCCGACCCGAGCATGGCCACGGAAGCCTTTTTGCCTGCGCCCGAAACGCCGGTTACTGACACAACGGACACCTTTGGTTCAATCAGGCCGGCATTAACGGCCGGCCATAAGGCCAAGGTAGCGCCCGTGGGAAAACAACCTGGCACGGCTACCCGCTTGGTGTTTTTCAGTTGTTCTCGGTGGCCGGGCATCTCAGGGATGCCATAAGGCCAAAAGCCCGCATGCTCGCTACCGTAGTACTTTTCCCACGCCTGCGCGTCACGCAGTCGGAAGTCTGCCGCACAGTCGATCACGAGGACATCTGGCCCTAGCTGGCGAGCAATTTCAGCAGAATGCCCGTGCGGCAGCCCCAGAAAGACCACGTCATGTCCGGATAGAGTCTTGGCATCGGTGGGCTCAATAACTCGATCGGCAAGCTGCGGCAGATGCGGCATGAGCTCGACCACCGGCGTTCCCACGGTGGAATTGGCGGTTAACGCTCCGATCTCCAAATCACCGCTCAAGAATGCGGGATGACCAAGCAGTAGACGCAGGATCTCCCCTCCTGCGTAGCCGCTTGCTCCGGCGATGGCAACCTTAATAGACATACCTTGACATACTACACCGGAATGTATATTTTGCAAGTTCTCTCATTTTATGCAGAATAAGCTGCGGAATATGCACGACTAATAAAACCCGGCCCCTCCATCCGTAGGGTCATAAGCTGGGCTTATAACGCTTTTCGGTGAAAGGACCGGGGTTTTAATCCCCACATGGGAAACATTAGGCACGCATCGTTGCGCCGAATTTCTCGGCCGCCGCCTGTGCTGCGGCAAGTCTGCCCTCGGAGCATTCGTCGTCGGTCAATGTCCGATCCTTGGCGCGGAAGGTCAGCGCGAAGGCCAACGACTTCTTGCCTTCGCCCAGGCTCTCGGAACGGTAGACGTCGAAAAGCTCGACCTTTTCCAACAACTGACCTGCCGCCTCGGCGATGACCTTGCGCACGGACTCCGCCGGGGTGGCCTCGTCGACAACCAAGGCTAGATCCTGCTTCAGCGTCGGGAAGGCCGACAGCACCGGCGCCGGAGCCGGCTCGGTGAGCGCCGGTGCGGTGATGTTGAGTTCCATTGCACAGGTGCGCTTGGGCAGACCCAGACGCTCGATGACCTGCGGGTGCAGCTCACCGGCGTGGCCGACGACCTCGCCGTCGACGAGCAGCTGCGCGCAGCGACCCGGATGCCACGGCAGGTATCCCTCCTCGCCGGTGTTGGCGAGCTCGAGCTCCACCCCGGCGGCGCGGGCGACCACGCGGGCGGATTCGATGGCATCGGCGTAGGTGTACTCGCGACCCGTTCCCCACGGACCCTCGAATTCGATATTGCCGGTGCCTACTGTGGCAACGTACAGCGGCTGCAGCGGCAGGGAATCCAAAACCTCCTGCACCTCGTCCTGGGTCGGGCGCTTTTTGACGGAAGGCATCGGCGAGAATCCGCTGCCGCGCTTGATGACGACCTGCTGCAGGCCGAATAGGCTCAGGCTGGTCTGGCCGCGGGCAATATTGCGCGCGAGCGCCTCCAGCATGCTAGGCAGCAAGGTGGTGCCCAGGACGGCGTAGTCGGCGTCCAGCGGGTTCTGAACCGTCACCACGTTGCGGCGCGGATCATCGGCCTCGAGCCCCCAGGTGTCAAAGGTGTCCTGGCGGATGAACGGGGTCGGCAGGATCTCCAGGTATCCGTTGTAGGCCAGCGCGTGGCCGATGGCGCGACGGCGCTTCTGTGCCGGCGTCAATCCGGTTCCTACCGGCGCGTTCGGCACGATGGACGGGATGGCCTCCAGCCCCTCCAGGCGCAGCACCTCCTCGACGAGGTCAGCGGACTCGCCAAGATCCGGACGCCAGGTCGGCGGGACGACCTCCAGCACGTCACCAGTGGCGGTTACGTCGCAACCGACCTCCTGCAGACGGGAGATGACCGTCTCCGTGGAATATTCCACGCCGGCCAGCTGGCTCGGGCGAGAGGCCTTCATCGCGATGGTGGGCATGGCCTCGACCTCACCGACGAGGGTGCGACCGGACTCGATCGTCCCTCCTGCAATCTGGGTCAGCAGCGCGCAGGCGACATCGAGGGCGACCTCGACGATGGCCGGGTCGACGCCACGCTCGAAGCGGCGGGAGGCCTCAGAGCTGAGCTTGTGGCGCCGCGAGGTGCGCGCAGTGGTGATCTGATCCCAGGTTGCCGCCTCGAAGTAAACGTTGGTGGTCTCCTCAGAAATCTCGGAGACGGTGCCGCCCATGACACCAGCGAGCGAGGAGATGCCGTTGTCGTCGCAGATGACCACGTCCTCGTCGGAAAGCTCGCGCACGACGTGGTCGAGGGTCTCGAACTTCTCCCCCGCCACCGCATTGCGCACAACCAGGGATCCTGCCACCTTGTCGGCGTCGAAGGCGTGCATCGGCTGGCCGAGCAACATCATGACGTAGTTGGTGACGTCGGTCGCGGCATTGACCGGGCGCTGGCCGCACAGCATGAGCTCGCGCTGCATCCAGAAGGGTGATTCCGCCTTGGGATCGATGCCTGAGACCTTGCGCAGGCCGAAGCGGCGTGCCTTGGTGGCGGGCTCAAGGGTGACGTCAATGAGTAAACCCTCGGCTGCCGGGACACCGGAGGTATCAATGCCAGCAACGGCCGGGTCGAGCGCCGGATCGGTGAAGGTCAGGTTGAAGGCGGAGGCCAGCTCGCGGGTGAGGCCGCGTGCGGACAGGGCATAACCGCGGTCCGGGGTGATGTTGACGTCGAAGACGGTGTCAGCAAGGCCCAGGATCGGGCGGGCGTCCGTGCCCGGCTCCCCTACGGACGGATCCAGCGTGATGATGCCGGAGTTTTGCTTGTCTGCCAAGCCCAGCTCTGCGGCGGAGCAGATCATGCCCGCGGACATACGACCATAGGTCTCGCGTGCCGAAATGACGAAGTTGCCCGGCAGCACGGCACCAGGCAGGGAGACCACAACGGTGGATCCTTCCACGAAGTTGCGGGCACCACAGACGATGGACTGCAGCTCACCGGTGCCGTTGGCGTCGCCGACATTGACCATGCAGTGGCGGATCGGCTTCTTGAAGCCGGTGAGCTCCTCGATGGACTCCACGCAGCCGATGACCAGTGGGCCGGTCGTCTCAGCAATGGTCTCGTAGCCTTCGGTCTCGAATCCTACGCGAACGAATCCGGAGTCGAGCTCTTCTGCGCTTACTTCCCAGCCGGGATTCGCGTGTCCGAGCAGCCTTGTCACCCAGCTCTGAGCGATCAGCATGAAATTTTCTCCTCGTTGAAAAGTCTAGAAATTCTTGTGTGTTCGGCGCGCTGGCCATCTCTGCGTAAAGGCGCCGCGCCGTGTCGTTCAGAGTTAGGCGCGAATGCCGAAGGGCTGGGTGAAGCGCACGTCGCCCTCTACCATGTCGCGCATGTCGTTGAGCCCGTTGCGGAACTGCAGGGTGCGCTCCAGACCCATGCCGAAGGCGAAACCGGTGTAGACCTCCGGGTCGATGCCGGCCGCGCGCAGCACGTTGGGGTTGACCATGCCGCAGCCACCCCACTCGATCCAGCCCGCGCCGCCCTTCTTATTCGGGAACCACACGTCCACCTCGGCCGAAGGCTCGGTGAACGGGAAGTAGTTGGTACGCATGCGGGTCTTGGTCTCCGGGCCAAATAGCGTCTTGGCCAAGTGATCTAGGGTTCCCTTCAGGTGGGCCATCGACAGGCCCTTATCTACCGCAAGGCCCTCGATCTGGTGGAAGACCGGGGTGTGGGTAGCGTCGAGCTCATCGGTGCGGAACACTCGTCCCGGGCAGACAACGTAGATCGGCACCTCGCGGGAGAGCATGGTGCGCATCTGCACCGGCGAGGTGTGCGTGCGTAGGACCTGCTTGGATCCGGCTTCGGAAACGTGGAAGGTGTCCTGCAGGGTACGTGCCGGGTGGTCCGGGATGAAGTTCAGCGAGTCGAAGTTGAAGTACTCGGCCTCGACCTCGGGGCCATCTGCCACCTCGTAGCCCATGGCCACGAAAATATCCGTGATGTTTTCGCTCAAGGTAGTAATGGGGTGCAGGGCGCCGACCTGCGTACGCGTGGAGGGCACGGTAACATCCACGCGCTCAGCCTTGAGCACCTCGAGGTTGCGTTTTTCTTCGAGCTCCTGCTTGACCTCTGCAAATCGCTTCTCGACGCGGCCACGTGCGATGTTGACCAGGCGCCCAGCCTCCTTGCGGTCTTCCTTGGGCAGCGAGCCCAGCGACTTGCGTGCCGACGGGATCGGCGCGTTATCACCGAGGTGATCGCGGCGTGCGACGGCGAGCTCTTCCAAGTTGGCGGCGGCCTCAAAAGCGTCAACGGCAGCTTGAGCTGCGGCGTTGAGGCTTTCTTCGGTCAGTTCAATTGCTGGATTCTCAGACACGTGGTGACTTTCTATTTCAATTGACTTTTCAAGTAGGTCGTTTAGCAGGTCGTTGGCAGCGAACTGCGTACAGCGCAAGGCAAACTATTATATTAGCGCCCAGCAACCGGCCACGCCCACTCTCCCCCGGTGTTTTCCCAGCGGGGGCTAAAGACCGCGACGGGGCGCGATTATTGGGAGTCGACGATGCGGGTTACCTGCACCTTCGCGGACTCGTACAGGCAGATCGAGGCGGCGGTGGCCAGGTTCAGTGACTCGGCTCGGCCGCGGATGGGGATGCGCACGCGGTGATCGGCAAGCTCGAGCAGCTCTTGACCCAATCCGTGGGCCTCGTTGCCGAATAGCCACGCCGTCGGCTGGGCCAGCAGCTCCTCCGCCTCATCGAGGTTGACCTCGCCGTCAGCGGTGGTGGCCAAGATTTGCAGTCCCTTGGACCGAAGCTGCCCGAGGACGTCTTTGATGTTGGTGTCACGTGCGACGGGCAGGTGGAAGATGGATCCGGCTGAGGAGCGCACCACCTTCGACGACAACGGGTCAACAGTCTCGCCGGCGAAAATCACAGCATCAGCTCCCATCGCGTCCGCGACCCGGATGAGCGTACCTGCGTTGCCGGGGTCATTGGTGAGCACCGGCACGCTCACCAAATTCGGCCGACCTGCCAGCGCCTTGCCAGTGGTCCACAGCACCGGCTCGCAGACGGCGAAGATTCCAGTGGTGGCCGTGGTATCAGACAGGTGTTTTGCCGCCTTGTCACTGATGGCGTGGACGTAGACGTTCATGTGCCCTGCCATCCGAACAATGGGCTCGAAGCGCTCCGCTGCTTTCTCGGTGACAAACACGTCTGTGGCAGCCCCCGTTGCCACCGCAGCTTCGACCGAGTTCTCCCCCTCGACTATGAAAGCCTTGGCCTTGCGACGCTCCGAGGCGCGATGCAATTTGGCAGCCTTGACAATGCGTGGCGTGCGCTCGGTAAAGGCGTTTTCAAAATCCAGCTTCATGTCTTTCAACACTACCTGTGGATTCTCGAGATCGACCTATTGACAACAATGGGGAGCTTTTGAACAAACATCACAGACCACTCAACTCTCCTGACTCGATGAAACACCACACTTCTTTGTACATCAAGGTTGCCAGGTCCTCGCTGTGCCAACGGCGAAATAGCCCGCACTCACCACGGCGGAGAAGCTTGAGAATCAGATTCTGAAACGCCTCCCGGACGAACTGCACTTCAAGGAGGCTAGCAAGACAACCAACAGGAAATGCGATGACATCGGTCAGGGTAAGTGAATACGAGTGCTTCTCGAATAGCACCGGAAGCTCTTCTGCCAATTCCAACCATTGCTCTTTCGCCTCCGGAAGTGTTTTCGAGCCCAAATCTCCATTGGGATGCTCAAAGATACTGCAAGGGGGAAGATTAATGAAAGCAGTCACATCCTGAAAAGAATCACCATCAACGAACGTATACTCTTCTAATCTTCTTGAACAGGCATAAACTTCAAGTTCGCCAACATTAAAAGTTGTCAACCGCGCGCCGCGGTCGAGGGATAATCCGAGACCGTCCAATATCGACGCTCCAAATCAACAGCAGCAGGGATTGCCGTCAAGACATGCACCAAGTCATAAATGACCGCATCAGCAAACGTTACGTCACCATCATCATTTCGTTTCAAGATTGGATGCACAGTATTTCCAACCTTTGACTGCTGAAGTTTGATTGAACCTAGCACCGGTCGTTGTGCTGCCCTTTCAAAAGCCTCACAGTCGAGAGCCCACTTACCACAAGCCCAATGGTTTTGATCCTCAACACTGATTACGCCATCAATTACCGCGCTGCCCTGATAATCAAAATTCAGCCGCCGGTTCCGCAAACGCCTACCTTCCGACAGTTGGTTTTCAATCATTTCAGCTTCGACTTGGTTTAAGTCCGTTACAGGGACATCCACGAAGGAAAACGCCACGACATCATTCCATGGTTCATGCCCGGAACCATGCACATGTTGGGCAAAGCGTTGCCTCAGATCAACGCTTTGCCCGACATATCGCTCACCGTTGGCAAATTCAAGGATGTAAACACCGCATCGTCTTGATTCAATGATGGGCGCTAGGGACGTCAATCCCTGCAGTTCATAACGACGAAAGAGATAACCTTTTTCAACGCTGGTTGGTTTTCGAGACATACGAAGTTTCTAACACTTGATTGCGACCCAACTTGATATTCCGAGGAAATCTTCCGAACATTTGTTTCCCCGATTTTTGCTTCTTCCCTAGCCCGATCAACATTACAGGTGCGCACCACCCGTCGTCGGCAAGCAAAAATGCAAAAACCCGGACCCCACTGATGGGATCCGGGCAGGTATGCCTTAAAAGATTAGGCAGCCTTAGGAGCGTTAACGTCCTCCGGCAGGGCAGCCTTGGCAGCCTCGCAGATTGCGGAGAAGGCGGCAAAGTCGTTCACGGCCAGCTCGGCAAGGATCTTGCGGTCAACCTCGATCTCGGCCAGGCGCAGACCCTGGATGAGACGGTTGTAGGTGATGTCGTTCATGCGGGCAGCAGCGTTGATGCGGGTGATCCACAGCTTACGGAACTCGGACTTGCGAGCGCGACGGTCGCGGTACGAGTAGGTCATGGAGTGCAGCCACTGCTCCTTGGCCTTACGGTACAGCCGGGAGCGCTGGCCACGGTAACCCTTGGCGGAATTGAGGATAGCGCGACGCTTCTTCTTGGCATTCAGGGAGCGCTTGACACGTGCCACTGTGATACTTCCTTAACTTTTTGAAAAACTCTCGTGGTTGAAATATGGGTATGAAGACCTTGAGCCGAAAATGACGGCGGTTTCCTTAGGCCTTGCCCAGCAGACGCTTCACGCGCTTGACGTCAGCCTTGTCGACGTCCTCGGTGCCCTTCAGGCGGCGGGTGCGGGTAGAAGGCTTGCCTTCCAACAGGTGGCGACGGTTGGTCTGCTCACGACGCAGCTTGCCGGAGCCGGTGACCTTGATTCGCTTAGCGGTGCCCTTGTGGGTCTTCTGCTTCATGAAATGTACGTCCTTTGACTTCTCTTCAGTGGTTACTTCTTAGACTTGCGAGCCGGGCCGAACACCATGGTCATATTGCGACCATCTTGCTTTGGCTTCGCCTCAACGACGCCATACTCGGCAACATCCTCAGCCAAGCGCTCCAAGAGGCGGAAACCCAGCTCCGGGCGCGACTGCTCGCGGCCGCGGAACATGATGGTGACCTTGACCTTGGATCCCTTTTCGAGGAACCGGATCACATTATTCTTCTTCGTCTCGTAATCGTGATCATCGATCTTGGGACGGAACTTCTGCTCCTTGACCACAGTCTGCTGCTGGTTCTTCCGAGCTTCGCGAGCCTTCTGGGCCTGCTCGTACTTGAACTTTCCGTAGTCCATGATCTTGCAGACTGGCGGCTTTGCGTTCGGCGCAACCTCAACCAGGTCGAGGTCAGCGTCGTACGCGAGCTTTCGTGCATCTTCAATGCGCACGATGCCTACCTGTTCCCCGTTGGGGCCAACTAGGCGAACCTCGGGAACTCGGATGCGCTCATTGATGCGAGCTTCAGCGCTGATGGGGACTCCTCAAGTAGCGGATGGAAAATGTGACGTACCGTAAATCGAAAGCTTGATTCCCCTGATAGATTAGGCATAAGAAAAATCCCGTCCTTCCGGATTGGGAACGACGGGAGACCTCTTAAACCATACTGCAACCAAACTCGACAAAGAGTTTTTGCAATACCTTTTCATAGACCCTTGTCCAACCAGCGAGGGCGGCTTCGGGTGGGAAGATCTCCACTTGCGACCTGAGGGCGCGTGAAGCGCCTACAGGCGGTAGTGCTCACGACTCTATCGCATGAAACACTCGCAAAGCAAATCTGACATTCGGCAACGGTACCAACGATCGAAACGGGTGGTGCCAGGCCTATTTCCCGGCCTTCTCCTTTTTCAGGATCTCCGCGAGGAATTGGCCCGTATACGAGCCTTCCACCTTGGCCACCTGCTCCGGGGTGCCCTCGGCAACTACCGTGCCGCCGCCCGAGCCGCCCTCCGGACCCATGTCTACGATCCAGTCGGCAGCCTTGATCACGTCCAGGTTGTGCTCGATGACCAGCACCGAGTTCCCCTTGTCCACCAGACCCTGGATCACCAGCATGAGCTTGCGGATGTCCTCGAAATGCAGGCCCGTGGTCGGTTCGTCGAGGATATAGATGGTGCGACCGTTGGAGCGCTTCTGCAGCTCGGAGGCGAGCTTCACGCGTTGGGCCTCACCACCGGACAGCGTGGTGGCCGACTGCCCCAAACGGACGTAACCCAAACCGACCTCGGTCAGTGTCTTGAGGTAGCGGTGGATCGAGGTGATCGGCTCGAAGAACTCGGCGGCCTCAGAGATGGGCATGTCCAATACTTCGGCGATATTCTTGCCCTTGTAGCGCACCTCGAGGGTCTCGCGGTTATAGCGCGCGCCGTGGCAGACCTCACACGGCACATAGACGTCCGGCAGGAAGTTCATCTCGATCTTCAACGTGCCATCACCCTGGCAGGCCTCGCAGCGTCCGCCCTTGACGTTGAAGGAGAAGCGGCCTGGCCTGTAGCCGCGGACCTTCGCCTCGGTGGTCTCCGCGAACAGGGTGCGAATCTTGTCGAAAACGCCCGTGTACGTAGCCGGGTTTGAGCGCGGAGTGCGACCAATCGGCGACTGATCCACCTGCACTAGCTTGTCGAGATGCTCGGTGCCCTCGACACGCTTGGCACGCCCTGGCACTTGGCGCGCCCGGTTGAGTTTGTTGGCCAAGGTCTTAGCCAGGATCTGGTTGACCACGGTGGATTTGCCGGAACCTGACACACCGGTCACGCAGCACAGCACGCCAAGCGGAATGGTGACGTCGATGTCTTGCAGGTTATTTTCCTTGGCCCCGACAATCTTAAGCTGGCGGTCCTTATCCACCGGGCGCCGTGTCTCCGGGATACCCAGCACTTTGCGCCCAGAGAGATACGCGCCGGTCTCGGAGTTTTCGCACTCGAGGATGCCTTGTGGTTTGCCCTGGTAGACCACCTCGCCGCCGTATTCGCCGGCACCAGGGCCGATGTCAATGAGCCAGTCGGCCGCGCGGATGGTGTCCTCATCGTGTTCGACAACGATGAGCGTGTTGCCAATGTCGCACAGCCGCTCGAGGGTGGCAATCAGGCGCTGATTGTCACGCTGGTGGAGGCCAATGGAAGGCTCGTCGAGCACGTACAGCACACCGGCTAGGCCCGAACCAATCTGCGTAGCAAGGCGGATGCGCTGCGCCTCGCCGCCGGAAAGAGTGCCTGCGGCACGGTTGAGCGTGAGGTAGTTGAGTCCCACGTCGAGCAGGAATTTCAGGCGTGCCTGGATCTCCTTGAGCACCGCACCCGCGATCATTTCCTCACGCTTGCCCAGCGTTAAGGAGTTAAGGAACTCAGCCGCATCCTCCACAGACAGCTCCGAAAGCCCGGCGATGGAAAGTTCGCCTTGAGAGGAGGAGGCCAAGCGCACGGCCAAGATTTCCGGGCGCAGGCGGGTGCCGTTACAGGTGGGGCAGGCAACCTCGCGGGTGTAGGCCAGCAGGCGCTCTTTTGACCAGTCCGAGTCGGTGGCCTCCAGCTTGCGCTTGAGATAGCCCATCACGCCTTCGAAGGGCGCGCTCCAGCTGCGGATGCGACCGTAGCGATTCTTATAACGCACCGTAACCACGTCGCTGCTGCCATAGAGGAAGGCCTCGCGCTGCTTCTTGGTCAATTGCGCGAATGACGTGGTGGGGTCGATCCCCTGGGACTGCGCGAAGCCGTCGACAAGCTTTTCAAAGTAGCCGTGATTCGGGCTCGAGGTCCACGGCTGCACCGCGTTGTTAATCGGCGCGTCGACATCGGGAATGAGCAGGTCAACATCTGGCTCCGTCTTGGTGCCCAGTCCATCACAGGCCGGACAAGCACCGTAGGGCGAGTTGAAGGAGAAAGCGCGCGGCTCTAGCTCGTCGACCGCCAGCGTGTGCCCGTTGGGGCAAGACAGCTTCTCGGAGAAGCGACGCACCCGCTGCGGGTCATCCTTGTCCAGGCTGACAAACTCCAGCGCCACGACGCCATCGGCGAGTGTGAGCGCGGTTTCCACCGAGTCCGTCAGGCGCTGTTTCTGACTCTCCTTGACCTGCAAACGGTCAACCACCACGTCAATGTCGTGCTTGACCTGCTTCTTCAGCGAAGGTGGCTCACTGAGCGAGTACACCTCCCCATCGACCTGCACGCGGGAATAGCCCTGCGCCGCAAGGTCGGCGAAGAGATCCACGAATTCGCCCTTGCGCGTGCGCACCACGGGGGCCAGCACCTGAAACTTCAGTCCCTCCTGCATCGCCATCACCTGGTCGACGATTTGTTGCGGAGTCTGTCGCTCGATCTTGGCATCACATACCGGGCAGTGTGCCGTGCCCGCGCGGGAGAAAAGCAGACGCAGGTAGTCGTACACTTCGGTGATCGTGCCGACGGTGGATCGCGGATTGCGATTGGTTGATTTCTGGTCGATGGACACCGCTGGCGAAAGCCCGTCGATGAAATCAACGTCCGGCTTATCCATCTGCCCCAAGAACATACGCGCGTAGGAGCTTAAGGACTCCACGTAGCGGCGCTGCCCTTCGGCAAAGATTGTGTCGAAAGCGAGCGAGGACTTACCTGATCCGGACAGGCCGGTAAACACCACCATCGCATCGCGGGGCAGATCAATATCTACCCCTTTGAGGTTGTGCTCCCTGGCACCGCGGACCACCAAACGATCAGCCACCGAGACTCATTTCTGTCAAATGGAAAACTTTAAAACTAAATAAGGAACTTACCCAGCTTAGTGGATTCGACCCCGAAAACCGGCCTCACGGAGAATTCCCCGATTGCAGTCATCAGCCCACAAACACCTGTCACGATGACAGGCATCGACAGCTACCGACACCCACCCGGCACCGCCTTCAGGAAAAGCCACCAACAGTGACGCACGCTGTCTAGAACACGCCAAAACCCAACCGTTCCTGGATGCTTGCCGACGGTCACAGCCCGGTATGGGCCCGCGTTTTCCGCTTCCTCACCGTCATTGTCGACTGCGCGCACGACCTAGGCCGGCGGAACCAGGGTCACCGTTCCAAGACTCGAACATACCATCGAATAGTCACGCAGTCATCAACAAGCAGCCTTCACCGCCCAGTTTCACTTAAACTTCACTGCACCTACCCTGCAGCGCTGCCTTGAGCATGGAAACTTCACGAAGAGGGAAGAATTCCTGCCTTGCGTGCCCGGCATAAGCAACACTGGGCACCTACGGTGCTGGTGCCGTCGGAAAGCAAAGGAAAGACGACGGTGACTCAAGTGAGAGCCCCTACGCGCAGCGATTTCACATGGGCGGGCACGAACAGCAAAACGAAAGGCGTGCACAAAAAACAACGCGAAACTCAATGAAACAAGGCAACACAGACGCATGCAAGCGATACATGCATACAGCGATACATAGATGCACTGTATTTCACTAATTTTCTTACACCCCTCGAGCACGTTTTACCTATTGCCCCTTAAGCACGCTTCGATCCACCCGCTGGCACAGAAACGGTTACTCTCGGAGCAAACGCCCTCACAACGATGGAGCGATGGGACGAATCGGGCACGCATCGATCGCGAACACGCCACCGGTGTATCACTGATTGTGCCGACCCTAGGCCCTATCCCTCGATCCTTGTTGGCACATCATGTTCCGAATCACTTTTCTCAAGGAGCTGCACGCGATGAGTACTGAAGAAAACATGCAAAGTGAATCCACACCGGCGGCTGGTGCGCAGACACCGCTGCGGATGGTACACACCTCGGTCTCGAGCTTTGACAACAACTGTTACCTGCTTTGTTGCGGCAACGAGGGCTTGCTGGTGGATGCAGCCGACGACGCGCTCGGGTTGCTCAAGCTCGCAGAAGACGAGGGCGTGAAGATTACGGCCGTGCTGACCACGCACCGTCACCATGATCACGTGCGGGCACTCAAAGAGGTCTTGCACCACACCGGTGCCACCCACTACGCGCCCTTCCTGGACTCCCCCGCGCTACCTGCGCCAGTGGATGTGGAACTGCACTACGAAGATTCGATTTCTTTCGCCGGACATACGCTGCCGGTGATCATCCTGCGTGGACACACGCCCGGAGGAGCCTGCCTCGTTGCGGACATCGACGGGGTCACCAACCTCTTTGTCGGCGACAGCCTGTTCCCCGGCGGATTGGGGAAAACCAATACTGAAGGAGACTTTGAACGGCTCTTTAACGATGTCACGCATTTCGTCTTCGACGAATTCCCGGATGAAACCATCGTATGGCCCGGGCATGGAAAGCCCACCACGCTCGGCGCGGAACGCCCCCACCTGCGGGAATGGTGGGATCGCAAGTGGTAATAAGAAACGAGGGAACATCCACTGCTCAGTGTGGGAACCGCATCACATGCCCGCGCCTTCGCAGCCTTGCACCCCGCCCGCCCGCATGGGGTGAAAAGAGGTTGATCCCCGGAGCCTGTCTTTAAAACGTAGGTACCATTGAGAAATAGGCGCACTGCCACGTCGCGTGTGTACCGCACCACCACGAGCAATGGAGTCGGATGCACTGATCTGCTCGTCGGCGCGGCCTTTGGGCCACGCATCCAGCGGGGCGACGTTGTGTCCAGTGATCCGCACAGCACCAAACTCACAAGGAGTGATTTCAATGATTCGCAAGGTGGCACGCCCGATGCTCGCCTCGGTTTACATCGCCGACGGCGCAGACACCGTTATCAATTCGCAGGCCCATGTCGAAGGCACCCAGGCGGTGCTCAAGAAGGTCCGCACCATTTTGCCCCGCAAATATGCAAAGAACCTCCCGAAGGATGCCGAGCAGGTCACTCGCGCGGTCGGTGCTGCAAAGATCGGCGCCGGCTCGATGCTGGCACTTGGCAAGGCACCGCGCACCTCCGCGTCGGCGCTTGCGCTTCTTGCGGTACCGACCATGCTCGCCCGCCACGCATTCTGGGAGACCCAGGACAAGGAAGAAAAGGTTGCCCGCAAGCAGGGCTTCCTCACCAGCGTTGCCCTGCTGGGTGGCCTAGCCATCACCAGTGTGGACACTAATGGCAAGCCGAGCGTGTCGTGGCGCGCAAAGAAGGCCGCGAAGAAGGCCAACAAGCAGCTTCAGCAAGCTCTGCCCACCGCAAACGAGCAGGAAAAGCTCGTTGGTGCTGCCGCGGCATCGGCCAGCTCCTTTGCCTCGGACGCCAAGGACTGGTTCGAGGACGCCGGCGAAAAGGTGGCCGCCTACGCTGACCGCGTGGCCGAGTACTACGAGGACAACAAGGACGACGTTGCAGACCAGGCGCGGTCCGCTCGATCAACCCTGGCCAAGGTTGCTGATTCCGCAACCTCCGCTCTCGTCGACACTGGCCTCGAATGGCTGGAGGCAGCCAAGGACAACTCTAAGACCGGCCGCAAGAAGGCCGTCAAGACTGCAGTGAAGACCCAGGCAAAGGCAGCCAGCGCGCTTGCCGCAGCTGAGGTGGCCACCGGGCGCAAAGCCCACAAGGCAGCCAAGAAGGCCAGCAAGCTGGAAGCACGCGCCGAAAAGGCGTTGAAGAAGGCAAAGAAGAAGGTCGACAAGAAGTTGGCCCAGTACCTCTAAACCGCTTGCGCAGCGCCAACTCCACAATGAAGCGCTGGGTTGTGAACCACAACGGTGCATGACCCAGCGCTTTTTGCTACCCATGCCTCGAGCAAGCGGGCAATAAGCACCTGCGCACCCACGCCGCCGGGCGGCGTCAGTGCGCAGAAAGGCGACTTCGCCGATTCCGCGCGGTACAAACAATGCTTGGGTGCGCGTAAATCTCCCTCGCCCCTGCCTTGACGGCGGGGGTACAATTGGCAATCTTGGTTTGCGAACGCGGCTGCACACTGCTGATCCCGCATGCCGGTTGCGGTATGCACTGCTTGGTGATGTCGGGCACCCACGACGCCAAGATTCTGGGAAACCGCAAGGTAGCAACAACTGTGTGCTATCAGTCGCCTGCGTTGCCTCACTGCCGCCACGGCGGGGTGAGAGGTCTGTGTTTCGCACCGCCTGACTACGTTGACTTCATGAGAAAGGGACCGCCACGGGTTATGTCTTCACAAACGCAACGTGCGCTGCAGGAGTCAATCGCTCGACCCGACACAGGGGATGGTGAATCGGCCAACGCGCGGCAGATTCAGGCCGAGCAATCCTATGTTGACATGCTTTTCGATAAGCTCGACGACGAGGTCACCGCGGCCAATGAGCGGCTGCGCCACGTCATGCTGCGCGTCGATCCGGCGAACCCCGACGCCGAGGCCCTGGTGGAACGCGAGACGGAGTACCACGGACTCAACGAGAAGATCGACCGCCTCAACCTCGCCCAGCTCGGTCTCGTTTTCGGCCGCATCGACGTGGAAGTCAACGAACCTGGCTTGATTGACAATCCAGTTCCCGGACGAAGCGGCCTTGATCGCCGCTACATCGGACGCATGGGTCTCGATGATCGCGAGGACAACTACCGGACTCTCCTTCTGGACTGGCGCGCACCGATGGCTCGCCCCTTCTATTTGGCAACCACCGCCCAGCCGGAAGACGTGGTCGTGCGCCGCCACATCCGTACCACCGGAAGAAAAGTCACCGGCATCGACGACGAGGTACTTCAAGACCGCTCAGGGACTCCAGCCAATGCCGAGCTGGCGCCAAGCGCCGTCGGGGTGGCAAGCGAAGGGGCCCTGCTCACTGCGCTCAACGCAGCTCGCACGGGACACATGGGATCCATCGTGGAGACCATCCAGCGCGAGCAGGATGAGATTATCCGCGACGAAACCCGCGGGGTCATGGTAGTCGAAGGCGGTCCGGGCACCGGCAAGACCGCGGTCGCACTGCACCGCATCGCCTATCTTCTCTACACCTGGCGCGAGAAACTAGCTAAGACCGGTGTCCTCATCTTGGGGCCCAACCGCACCTTCCTCGAGTACATCTCCCACGTCTTGCCCGAATTGGGCGAAACCGGGGTCGTGCTTTCCACCGTCGGCGACCTCTTCCCGGGCGTTTCCGCCACCCTGAACGATTCTCTTCTGACAAGGGAGATTAAGGGCTCAGAGGAAATGGTTACCATCCTGGCGCGCGCCGTGGCTTCCTACCAGTGCCTACCGGAGGAGGAACGCGAAATCGTAGTGGATTCGATTCGACTGCGCGTCGATCCCCGCACGATCAAGACTGCCCGCACCCGTGCCCGACGCGCGCACCGCCCGCACAACCACGCGCAGTCGCTGTTTCGGGAATCCCTCGTCGACCAGTTGGCTAAGCAGATGGCCACGATTATTGGCACCGATCCCCTGGGGGGACAAAACCTGCTTTCGGCCGGTGATGTGGCGCAGCTGCACGATGATGTGGCCGAGGATCCCATCATCGATGAGCTCGTGGAGGAATTCTGGCCCCTGCTTGATCCTCGCATCGTGCTTCACGATCTTGTGACAAACCCAGCGGCCATCGCCGATGTTGCCTTCGATTATGACGAGGAGACCCAGGCGGCGCTGCTGCGAGATGAGGAGAACGTGGCCTCACTCGACCCGGACTCCTACGAGTTTTCGGCCGCCGACGCCGCGCTGCTTGACGAGCTAGCTGTGCTCATTGGGCTCGATGATCCAGAGGCGGAAGCGTGGGCCGAGCGCCAGCGATGGCGGCGCCAAATCGATGAGGCCCAGGACGCGCTCGATGTGCTGTCGAGTTCAGGAAACACCGACCTGGATGACGAATCCGACGCGGAAATCCTTTCTGCCTTTGACGTCATTGACGCCGAGCAGCTGGCCCAGCGACAGCAGGAACGCGACATTCGTTCCACCGCGCAGCGCGCCCGCGAGGACTACACCTGGGCATATGGCCACGTCATCATCGACGAGGCCCAGGAGCTTACGCCTATGGAATGGCGGATGGTCATGCGTCGGTGCCCCTCGCGCTGGATGACGATCGTGGGCGATACCTCCCAAACCTCGTCGCCCGCCGGGGTGGATTCCTGGGAGGAAACGCTCGAGCCGTTCGTCGGCAAGCGCTTCCGCACCCATCAACTAACGATCAACTACCGCACGCCGGAGGAGGTCATGGAGGTGGCCAATAGGGTGCAGGCCCTTTTTGCCCCTCAGGTAACCCCTTCGACGTCGATGCGCACATCCGGGGTTCCGGTTTCTTTGCTTTCCGACGCCAAGGTGCGCGATCCCGAAGCATTGAAGCAGCTTGTGGCGGATGCTTTTGCCAAGCTTCAGTCCGAGCATCCGGACCGGCTGTGTGCGATCATCGCCTCCGAGACCCAAGCCAGCCTCCTACACAACCTCCCGGGGGTCAAGGGCGTCAACGAGATCAAGGGCCTCGAGTTTGACCACGTCATCGTGGTCGAGCCGCTGGCGATTATCGAGGATTCCCCGCAGGGCTGGCAGGACCTCTTTGTGGCACTTACCCGGGCCACCCAAACCCTGACGGTGGTGGGCGAGCTACCGCACGCACGTACATAAATTGTCTATGAGCCCACAGCGTGGGCCGGAGTGCATGAAAGAAGCTCCACGATGAGTGATTCGAAAGCATGGGACGCAATCCTTGCTGACTATGACGAGCACAGCCAGTGGTTGCATAACCTCAACTAGGATCTGCACCGCCACCCCGAATTATCCATGCAGGAAAGCTGGACTCAGGAAGAATTGCTGATGAGATTCGAGCTCTCGGGCTCCAGCCGATTCTCATCGGCGAGATGGGCGTCGCGGTGGTTGTTGAAAATGGCGCTGGGAAAACTCTGCTCGCCCGCGCCGACTTCGATGGGTTGCCGGTGACGGAAGATACCGGACTCGAATATTCCTCCGAGACTGCCGGGGTGATGCATGCCTGCGGTCATGACATGCACGTTACCGCGCTGCTCGGTGCGGTGTGCTTGCTCAATAGCCACGGTGATGCGTGGACGGGTACCTACATCGCGTTGTTCCAACCAGGTGAGGAAACCGCGGCCGGGGCGCGCGCACTCATCGATGCGGGTCTGAAGCGCCTCATTCCCACCCCGGATGCGGCCTATGCCCAGCACATCGGACCCGGCCCAGCAAACGTGGTTGCCTTCCGCGAGAGACCAACGTTGTCGGCCGGCGACTCTATTAAGGTCACGGTTTTTGGTGCGGGATCCCATGCCTCAACCCCACACTTGGCTGTCGATCCCGTCGTGCTGGCGGCGCACATCGCCGTGCGGTTGCAGTCCATCGTCTCGCGTCAAGTCTCGCCCCAGGACTTCTCGGTGGTCACCGTTGGTGCGATCCACGCGGGCAGTAAGTCCAATGTGATCCCCGATAGGGCCGAGCTGCTGCTGAACCTGCTCCACTATGACGAAGGCGTGCGCGAAAGAGTCATCCAAGCAGTGGAAAAGACGGTGCTCAATGAGTGCGAGATCGCCGGCAGCCCGGTCCCACCGACTTTCGAGTATTACGATCAATTCCCGCTCACGAGCAACGATGCCACCTTGGCACAATCTTTGCGCCCCAGTTTCGAAGCGGCCTTCGGTGAGAATTTCCACCTTGCTCCCATCGGCCAAGCCAGCGAGGATTTCTCAGTCATTCCCGACGCTTTCGGGGTTGGCTATCTGTACGCCTTCATCGGCTCGGTTGATCCTGCCGAATTCGAGGCAGGAACCAAAGCAGGCACAGCCTTTCCCGGCAACCACTCCCCCCAGTATGCCCCGGCCATTGAACCAACCTGCCGGGCCGCCACCAAGGCGCAGATCGTTGCAGCTACAGGCTTGTTGGGTAAATAACTCTTTTATCCAGCGAGCAACAAAAGCATGGACGAAGCCCCAGGAAGGGGCGGATTTCTATCCTCTTCCTGGGGCTTTAGGTCTGAAGAGCGGACGCGCACGCGCTACGACCGCGCGCTCTTATAGCAGGGTGCTGCACGTCGGGCTGGTGAAAGCAAAGTTCTTCAGGCTAAGGTTTGGGCCGTCTGTAAAGGTACCGGTAATCGTGTGGGTGCCCTTGCCAACCTTGGCGAAGTACAGACCTGCGTACTTGTCAGCACCGACTGGAAGGCCCGGCAGCTGCGATACAGGTACGCCAGCGGCAACCTCATCGACACTCTCGCTCGCAACTTCGGCGCCATCGATGGATACCGACCATACGGTACCCACTACCGGCTGTCCTTCCTTCCAGTTAGCCAGTGCCACGGTGCAGCTATCGAGCCCCGTTGGAATGACCTTGTAGTACAGTCCGTCCTCCACGTCACCACCAGTGAAGGGGAATTCCTTGGCTTGGACGTCCTCGCCGAAAGCCTGACCGACGATCGCTGAGGAACCTGACAGGTCAAAACCACCGTTTTCCGTGGAAGAGGTGTTACCTAAGCCAACTGCCGCGAGAATGGCGAGAACGACACCGAACAGGGCGCCGAGGCCTTGGGACAGTCCTGGAATCTGCTCGAGGAAACTGAAGTCAAGTTTCATGGTTTTCCTTGTCTATGAGGGATGAGGTCAGAGATAGTTCCTCCTGCGAAACTACCAGTTGCCAATTTATTCTTCCCAGGAGGAACCTATTTGTCATCCCAGTATTGAAGGTTTACCCCAATACTGGTGTGAAAATTGTGCATATTGCCACCAACTGTTGTCTGCTGTGGCCATATTCATTTTTCAAGCCCTCCCACAGACGCGAAATTCTCACACCCTCGTCCGTCCGCGCATGCACATAAAAAAGGGGCTGTAAAACTTAATACCTCCCAAGCTAGAACACCAGATCCCGTCGCGGCAGCACACCGGCATCACCACTGGATGCTCACCATCACTAGAGGCGATCGCGCGACGGCGGGGCGCTCTTGGGGAACTCTTCTGCCTTTCCAGCAGAGTTCTTGTCGTTGCCTGCGACCTTGATAGCCTCATTCGACGTGAAAAGTTAATACCTAGGGGCGTGGGTTTTCTGTATTCAGGACAACATGGTCGACGGGGTCGCGGGGTTAATACCCAGGGGCGTGGGCTTTCCCCTCTCCTTCAGGGGCCGAAAACTATGTGGATTGCACCACACACTTTCATTCAATTGCCCCTAACTGCAGCCATTGTTTGTGGGCAGAGAGTGGACAATTGCTCACAGGTTCAACACTTTGTCGAGGACTCAAGGGGCTTGAATGAAAATATCCTGTTCCTAAGGACTAAGGGCAGGCGTCTTGCGGACATCAATCCGGACACCTCAACTCGTGATGCCATCAGTTCAGCCTCGAGGAGCTAGCGCGTCCTCGGGAAAAACAAGAAGCCACGATTGATAAGTACACTTGGGGCCTATGAATGATTAGTCACATGGCCACGATCACGCGCCCACTTTCGCGCCGGTGCCCTGCCTATGGATTGCAGGCAAGGCCGCCGAAGCGGCCAAGTAATATGCCGACATATTTCGGGATGCAAGCTTCGTTTACAACGGCGTTACCGCAGAGGTCACTATCCACGGTGGCAGGCTCGTTGTCTTAGGCGCGGACGACACCTACTCCCCTAATCCCGCCATCAGCGGATTGCTCAACTTCGATCCGCTCGCCTTTGGCGGCGAGGAGGCTGCCCGCGCCTACCTTGAGCACTGCCACGATCTGCTCGCTGAAGGTGGTGAGCTCATGCCACTTGGCGAGTATCCCCTTCAGCAAGTACTACGCGTGGGTGCGTGACCGCTATGGATTCACCTGGCAGCTCATGCTCACCGATCCAGCCGGGGAACCGGCGCCCTTTTTCATTCCAGCACTCATGTTTGGCGGCCCAACCACGGCAACTGCCTTCCTGCCACCGAGGCTTATATTTCGCTTTTCGACGGCCACCGGCCGCTACTGCGAGTCTATGAAGAAGACGGCATGTTGGAAAAGGGATCGGTTGAGTTCACCAATTTCGTTCTGGGTGGTCGGTGGTTCGCCGCAATGGCCTCCGGGGTCTTCCATGACTTCACCTTCTCCCTCGGCGTTTCGTTAATCCTTTCGGTACCGGTTCAAACATTGATCGATCACCACCGGGCTGAGCTTTCCGCTTATCCCGAGGCCGAGCGCTGTGGATGGCGCAAGGATCGGTGGGGCGTATCTTGGCAAATCCTTCCCGACAACCTAGGTTCGCTGCTGCAGGACGAGGGTTTCCGAAGCGCTTTTATGTCAATGGGAAAAATTCAAATCGACACCCGAACCGAGTAAAACCACCCCGCAATTACCATCACCGCCACGTGGTTCAGGCAAGATGTTTAATGCACGGTTGCACCAGGACCGAATTCGGCGAAAGCGGCTGTTTCCGATCTATTGAGCCTCGACTCGTGCGCAACAGAAGGTGGGATAACCCGCACGCTTTGGCAAGCGGGGCTTGCTTCCAGGCTTTGACAGCTTGCGGCAACGAGGCCTTGAAAGTTTCAATCACTTGGAGCGCCCGAGTCGGCTGGATACTCATGGGCTGCCGTCCCCACCGGGGTCTTACTCGGTGAACTGATCGATGAGATCGAGGATCGCTTGGATGTCTCCGTGCAGACAGTGGTGTTGGACGAGTTCGTTATTGCTATCAATGCGTTTGCCCCACCGTGGCAGTGCCGCTGATAGCTATTCGGGGAGGATTGCATGCCTGGTATGGGCACGCTTCTCAACGCCTGTGCCATAGCCGTGGCGGGGGTCTTGGGAGTATTGTTTCGGCGCATTTTGAAGCCTCAGTATCAGGATTCGATAATTAAAGCTTCCGGCGTGAGCGTGATCTTCTTGGGCGCGGCAGGGACCTTATCAAAGATGCTTACCCTTAATGCTTCGGGCACCGCTCTGGAAGTAACTGGTGCGCTCTTGATGATCTTGTCGCTGATCCTTGGCGCTCTCGTCGGCGAGATTGTCGACATTGACAAAGGCTTTGTGCATTTCGGCGTTTGGCTTAAGCGAAAAACCGGCAGCTCCAAGGACCCGCACTTTGTCGACGCCTTCGTCACCGCATCCCTGACCGTTTGCGTTGGCGCAATGGCCATCATCGGCGCACTTGAGGACGGGCTTCGTGGCGACATCTCCGTTCTGGCCGCGAAATCTCTGCTCGACTTCTTCATCATCGTGATGATGGCGGCCTCTCTGGGGCGCGGCGCAGGTTTCGCCGCCATCCCCGTCCTTCTTTTACAAGGAAGCGTGACCCTGCTGGCCAGGCTGGTTGAGCCCATCATGACCGCCACCGTTGTCGATAACATCTCGCTGGTAGGAAATGTGCTCATCGCCTGCGTGGGTGTGAATTTGTTGTGGCCCAGTACAATCAAGGTGGCCAATCTCTTGCCGGCCTTGCTCTTTGCCATCGGGTTCAGCTACATCCCAACACTTGCTTAACGCCCTTTAAAACATCAGGTGTGGCGAAGGGTCGTTCGGAAAAATTGCCACCTGCTGCAACCAACAGTAGGTGGCGGTGCGCGATTGATGCGGAAAACGCACGGGAGGGCGCGGCCCATGACACGTCGGCAAGCATGCCCCCTTCATGGGGACCTCGACGGGGAAGCTGCTACGGACGTTGAGGTCGCAGCGCCGATGCTGAATGATGGGGGCGCGAGACACGGGTACGGCGCTGAAGCCGCCCCGCGCCGATGATCAAAAATCGTCTCCTCGTGCCGAGCAGCGCTGCTAGATGAGGTTGTTCCAGTCCTCAACGGGGCCTAGCCGCTTGCCCTCGGCGTCATAGTAGTAGAAACCCCGACCGTCTGCGCGACCCGAGAAGCCCTTGGCCATCGAATCCTTGAGCCACTGAGCGAACTTTGCCTGGCTTTCCTGCCCGCTGTTCATAGCAATATTCGAGGCCACGTTGAATCCGACGGTGTCATAGACCGCGAAGGGAGCCAGATCAGAATTGGTGGCAATTTGCCATGCCTTGTCGATCTCGCCCGGCGTGCCGACGCCGTTGATGAATAGCTCCGAGGCCGCATGCAGCCATGGGATGAGCAGGGAATTGAGGAAATAGCCAGGAACCTCCTTGCGTACCCGCAAAGGAACCATTCCGGTCTCTTCGGCATAGCGCACGGCATCATCAAGCGCTTCCGGTGCAGTCTTCGCCGTACCCATGATCTCAGCGGTGTTTTGCAGCCACACGCGGTTGGCATAGTGGATGGCCAAGAAACGCTCGGGGTGGCCGGTCGATTCAGCGAAGCTACTCGGCAGCAGCGACGAGGTGTTGGTAGCCAGCAATGCCCGATCGGCAACCAGGGCACCGACCTTCTCCCAGGTCTGCTTCTTCAGATCCAGATTCTCCGGCACTGCCTCGATGACGATGTCCGTATCCCCGACGGCCTCGGCAAGATCGGTGGTGGGGATGACCCGCGCGATTGCCTCGTTGAAGAGCTCATCGTTGAAGTCAGGCAGATCCTGCAGATAGCCCTGGCGGATGAACTCCCAGCGCTTGGGAAGGCTATCCACCGCCTCCTGGAATGCGTCATAGGCAAAGACCTTCTTGCCGTTCCAAGCCGCTTGCATGGCGATTTGGGAGCCCAACACACCAGTACCCAAAACGGTTACGGTGTTAAATTCGCGTGCCATTTCAATCCTCCTTACTTAGGGACTTCCGCCCGCTTTCTCAGGTTTCATTACTTGCACAAAATGCCCCTCAAATGCACAGATAGGGCTTGTGTAGCTTTTCCTCACAGCGTGGGAAGTAGGTATCTCTCACTTGCTTCTAACCTGCACGGTACGCCGAAATTCCCCCACCACGCCACTGCTAGTTGACATGACCACATCATTATGGTTTGACCACATCTTCACGCAGGTCAGAGCCTTGTGATTTTTATTCACGGTACCCTATTTTGAGTTCAATCGCACGCAATTCCACAGAAAGGGCAACCAGCGGATGTCGTTTATGTCCGGCTTGCGCCGCGGGTGGCCTAGCCAACCGAGGAGCGGTGCGGTCACACGACCATGAGCGCCACCAACTGCGGCAGGACAGAAAATGCGGCCATCGCGGGCAAGCTGAATGCCGCGACGAGGCATACCCTGCACTAGCGAGGCTTATCATCATGTCACTGCGTACCTGAGAGGCCGCCCGAGAGGTGGCGGGAACAGCATCCTGCGGCATCGCGGAGGCCACCACCAGCGCGGACGAACACCGCAGGTTCCACCCATCAACGGAACAGTTCGCGGGGAATGTCGAGCTCGGCTAGCCAGAAGGGACGGCACGGCTTTGGGCAGCAAAAACTCCCCATGGCCACCGTCACGCGGCGGCCTGGGGAGCAGATGAGCTGGTATGCCTTAATTCACTGTGTGAACGATCATCACGTCGCAGTCCGACTGGCGGGCGACATCTGCCGGCACGGAGCCCAGCAGGCGCCCGGTCAGCGAGTTGATACCACGATTGCCGACAACCAAGAGGTCAGCGTTGTAATCGTTAACGATGGACATCAAAGCCTCAACCGGGGTGCCTGGGCGAATCTGAGTCTCGATCTTGGTTGCACCAAGGTTACGGGCATGCTCGGCAGCCTTGTCCAGATTCTGCTGAGCCGGATCGGTGCCAAGCACGGTGATGGAATCCTGGCGCAAAGTCTTGGAGGCGTCCTCCTTGTTCTCGTAATAGGCACACCCAACCACCAAGGTTGCGTCAAAAGCCGCAGCGATCCGAGCTGCACGATCAACTGCGAGCAGAGAAGACTTGGAGCCGTCGGTGCCGACGACGATGGTTGCGTAGTCGCTCATATGTACCTTCTGAACCTTCCGTGGGGAAATAATGGTGACAAACCGAGATGAATGTATAGGCGTTGTGAACGCGGGCTTAGGCTTGCGCGTTCTCAGCATTACTGGCCAGTCTAACAACTTCCCCGGCCTTGTTCACTAAATAACGACTGTGTGATTGTAACGAAAGACAATTGAGTTTTAGCTGGGTCACAGAAACCCGAAAACATGCAGGTCATTGCCCATGGCATCAGCGGAAACTTATTCGGAGCTAAGCCCGGAACTTGCCCGAGCAATATTAGTTTGCACCCACTTCTTTCATCGCACGCAGTTCCTTCTTGAGATCGATAATTTCATCACGAAGCCGGCCCGCAAGCTCAAACTTGAGTTCTCGTGCGGCCTCGCCCATCTGCGACGTTAGGTCGTCGATAAGCTTTTCAAGCTCCTTGACTGGCATGCCAGCCGTATCAGGGCGATCGACAACCGCGGTATCGCTTCGAGCCGACGAACCTGCACCGGAGTGCGTAGCTCCTGCCAATTCCCCATGTTCCTCGTTGACCTGATCGAGAATGTCCGCGATCTTCTTGCGCAGCGGCTGCGGGTCAATCCCGTGCTCCTTGTTATAGGCGATCTGCTTCTCGCGGCGACGCTCGGTCTCATCGATGGCATAGGCCATGGAATCGGTGATCTTGTCCGCGTACATAATCACCTCACCCGAGACGTTACGGGCCGCTCGACCGATTGTCTGGATGAGCGAGGTTGTCGAGCGCAGGAAGCCCTCCTTGTCGGCATCGAGGATCGCCACCAGGGAGACCTCCGGCAAGTCGAGGCCCTCGCGCAGGAGGTTGATGCCCACCAGCACGTCATACTCGCCCAACCGCAATTGGCGAAGCAGCTCCACTCGTTGGAGGGTGTCGATGTCCGAGTGGAGGTATCGCACCCTGATGCCATTGTCGAGCAGGTAGTCGGTGAGATCCTCGGCCATCTTCTTGGTCAAGGTGGTAACCAGGACTCGCTCCTGCTTCGCCGTGCGCTCGCGGATCTCGTGGATGAGGTCATCGATCTGCCCCTTGGTGGGCTTGACCGTGACCTTCGGGTCCACCAGCCCAGTCGGGCGAATGACCTGTTCGACGAATTCACCGCCGGAGGCGGCAAGCTCATAGTTGCCGGGTGTGGCCGACAAATAGACGGTCTGGCCGACCCGCTGCTCGAATTCTTCCCAGGTCAGCGGGCGGTTATCCAATGCAGAGGGAAGGCGGAAGCCGAATTCCACCAGGTTGCGCTTGCGTGACATATCGCCCTCGAACATGCCACCGATCTGGGGCACCGTCACGTGGGACTCGTCGATAATGGTGAGAAAGTCCTCGGGGAAATAATCCAGCAGCGTCGCAGGTGCGCTGCCCGCCGGGCGCCCGTCGAGGTGGCGCGAGTAGTTCTCGATGCCCGAACAAAAGCCCACCTGCTCGATCATCTCCAGATCGTATTCGGTACGCATCCGAAGGCGCTGCGCCTCGAGCAGCTTGCCTCGGTTTTCCAGATCGGCCAAGCGCTCGGCGAGTTCGGCCTTGATGTCCTCCACGGCCTTTGCCATGCGCTCGGGTCCTGCCACGTAGTGGGTCGCCGGGAAGATCCGGATCTCATCGACCCTACGCACCACGTCCCCGGTCAGCGGGTGAATGTAGTAGAGGGAATCGACCTCATCACCGAAGAACTCCACCCGAACGGCCAACTCCTCGTAGGCCGGGATGATATCCACCGTGTCCCCTTTCACCCGGAAGGCACCACGGGTAAAGCCGATATCGTTTCGGTCATACTGGATATCGACCAGCAGTCGCAGGAAGCGGTCGCGTTCGATCTCCTCGCCGACCCGCAAGACCACCGAACGGTCGAGGTAGGACTGCGGGGTGCCCAGGCCGTAGATGCATGACACGGAGCTCACCACAACCACGTCCCGCCGCGAGAGCAGCGAGCTCGTTGCCCGGTGCCGCAAACGCTCCACATCATCGTTGATGGAGGAGTCCTTCTCAATGTAGGTATCCGTCTGTGCGATGTAGGCTTCCGGCTGGTAGTAGTCGTAGTAGGAAACGAAGTATTCCACCGCATTGTTGGGCAGCAGCTGGCGCAGCTCATTGGCCAACTGCGCAGCCAGCGTCTTGTTTGGCGCCATGACCAGTGTAGGGCGTTGCTGCTTTTCGATCAGCCATGCCGCCGTCGCGGACTTTCCTGTGCCTGTGGCACCAAGCAAGACGATGTCCTGTTCTCCCCTATTGAGCCGTTCATCCAGCTCCTTGATCGCCTGCGGCTGGTCTCCGGCAGGCTCGTATTCGGAGATGACCTCGAATCGCCCCTCGGTGCGTTCGATCTCAGAGACTGGGCGAAACTCGGATACTGGAAGTTCAGGGTGTTCTGCAGCAAAAGCCATGACTCCATCCTACCGACCACACCACAACACGCCGGCATGCGAATCAGCCATGCTATGAGTGCACACTTCGTACGCTTGCGGCGCGGATCTCGGCGCGTTCTTCATCCGCCTGCTCGTTTTTTGGACCTGACCCCCGTTTGGTAGACACCTAACATCCCAACAATCTGGGACTGAAAGGTAATCTCCACACCATGCCAAGCAAGACCTACACAGAGGAGTTCAAACGCGACGCCGTCGCGCTCTACGAGAACTCCCCGGGCGCCTCGATTCAAACCATCGCCGCAGATCTCGGGATCAACCGCGCTACCCTACATAACTGGCTGAAGAAGTACGGGACGGGAGTCCGGAGCAAAGCCACCACGAAGGCATCCATGTCGATGTCGGTGACCGAAGCCGAACGGATCAGACAGCTGGAACGCCAAGTTAAACGCTTGCAAGAAGAACGTGACATCCTGCGGAAAGCTGCGACATATTTCGCGGAAGAGACGAACTGGTGATCCGCTTCCGGTTCGTTGATGACGCCCAGAAAAACCATTCGGTCAAGCGGTTATGTGAGGTCCTGGAGCTCAACAGGTCCTCGTATTACAAATGGAAAAACAGCAGTTCAACTCGTAGAAAACGTCTCATGTCCGATGCGATCCTCGGTGCTCGGGTCAAGACGGTCTTCACCGCCGAACGCGGTTGTTATGGTGCGAAACGGATCACGGCTGAACTCAAAGACCAGGATGATCAGACTCCTGTGAACCACAAGCGGATCGCACGGATCATGAAGTCCTTGAAGCTTTTCGGATACACGAAGAAACGCAAGGTCACCACCACCGTCTCGAATCAAAAGACCCCGGTGTTTCCTGACCTGGTGGGCCGGAAATTCACCGCCGACAAGCCTAACCAGCTCTATGTCGGCGACATTACCTATCTGCCGATCGCGGATGGGTCGAATATGTACCTGGCCACGGTCATTGACTGCTATTCCCGCAGGCTGGTGGGGTTTTCTATCGCGGACCACATGCGCACGAGCTTGGTCCAGGATGCGCTGACCATGGCTAAGGGCCAGCGCGGGAGCCTTGCGGGTTCGATTTTCCACTCGGACCACGGCAGTGTTTATACGTCGAACGCGTTCCAGGACACCTGCAAAAAGTTGGGGATCAGGCAGTCGATGGGATCAGTTGGTACCAGTGCAGATAACGCGTTGGCGGAGTCCTTCAACGCGGCCCTGAAGAGAGAAGTCCTTCAAGATTCCAGGACCTTTGCCAACCAGTTGATCTGCCGCCGGGATGTCTTCCGCTGGTGCACCAGGTATAACACCACTCGCCGGCATTCCTGGTGTAAATATCTCACTCCTGCAGTGTTTGAGGAACGCGGCCCTGCTATCCTGAAATCTGCTTCCTGATTAAATCCTCTGTGTCTACTATCCGGGGGTCGGGCCCTTTTGCTTGCCGACGTTCACCCGACCGCAGGCAATCAAGTTTCAAGGAGTGCGCAGGCGCCGTCTATAGTTCTTCGAGCAGCTTCCACAGGCGATCGACCTGTGGTGTCAGAGCCTGCTCATCGGCGTTGTTATCGACGACGAAGTCGGCCGCAGCAATCCGTACGTGGTCGGGCACCTGGGCCGCGATGCGTCGGCGGGCATCGGCCTCGTCGAGCCCGCGGAACTTAACGAGCCGACGCACACGCGTTTCCGGATCCACATCCACCACGATGACAAAGTCCATGTTCTCGTGATAACCGTTATCCACCAGCAACGGCATATCCCACACCGCGAAGGGATAGCCTTGGGCTTGTGCCCCATCGAAGAGCTGGGCCGTACGCTGTTCGATGCGCGGGTGCGTGATCGCATTCAGGCGTGCGGTGGCTTCTGGGGTGGCAAAGGCCCGTTCCGCCAAGGCGGCGCGATTGAGGGTGCCATCCGGCTGCAGAATCTCCGTGCCAAATTCCTTCGCGAGCTCCTCAAGCGCAGGCTGCCCCGGTGCAACGATCTCTCGAGCGATCTGGTCCGCATCAATGACGGGCGCGCCCTTTTTGGCCAACATGCGGGCCACCGTTGACTTGCCGCTGCCGATTCCGCCTGTAAGTCCAACACGCTTCATAGCTACCGATGCTAGCAACCACCTCGCCGTCGCGGTGGGAGATTGTCCCCCTGCCTCCCCTCCTTCAAACAGGTATCCCTCGCGTTATCCATCACCCTTGATGTCTGCGTGTCCCCTTTCCATGCAATCCTTGCGCGCACTGCGCCAGCTCGCCCTGCCGCCTTGGGCCGACAAGCAGTCCGTCGAAGAGCGGACCTCATTTCGTCGGCACGCAAAAACGCCCTCCTCGTAGCAACGTTGTACTACATGGGGGGCGTTGGCCAAGTGACAAGCAAGCTGGGTGACTGCCTATGCCTTCCCGCGCTTCTGGGTGTCAGCGCGGGAGTGTGAATTCACTTTGCTTGCGGGTGCCTTTAGGCGCTTGGCGCGGTGGTGGTGATGACCTCGGTGTCGAACCCTGCGACGGCAGCCGGGTGGCCTTCGACGCTGGCGAACTTAGAAGTATTGGTCACCAGAACCGGGGTGATGAGGTTGTAGCCCTTCGAGCGGATGAACTTCGGATCGAAAGTAATCAGCTTCTCTCCGGCCTCAACATGCTGCTTCTTTGCAACATGAACCTCGAATCCCTCACCGCCGAGCTGGACGGTATCGATGCCGATGTGGATGAGCAACTCGATGCCATTATCCAAGCGCAGGCCGACGGCGTGGCCGGACTTTTGGACCGTAAGGATGGTGGCAGGGGCCGGTGCTACGACGGTGGTGCCGGTCGGTTGGATGGCCACACCCTGGCCCAGCTTGGCACCAGCGAAGATGGGATCCGGAACATCGGCGAGTGCGACGGCCTCGCCCTCCAGCGGGCTCGTCAACGTGGTGACGGCACCGGCTTCAAGGGCGGTCTTAGCCGGAGCTGCGACGGCAGTGGCGACACCAGAAGCAGCGGCAGGAGCAGCAGCTGCGGGAGCCGACACAACCGGGGAAACCTCTTCCTCAGTCTGGCGGGCAGCAGCGAGGTTAGCCAAAACCTCGGCCTTTTCTTCCTTACCGCGGTAGTCGAAGAAGACAACCAAGAAGAAGGAGGTGAAGAAGGCGACAGCGATACCGATGGCGTAGCCGCCCATCGGATCCATGGCAGGAATGGTCAGCAACGAGGTGAAGACGAAGGCGTTGGCCTTGACGTCGAAAATGCCCATCACGACACCGCCGAGGAAACAGCCTGGCAGCAGGCGCATGTAGGTCTTCTTAAAGCGCAGCAAGACGCCGTAGAGGGAAGGCTCGGAGATACCGCCGAGCAGACCAGCGAGCAGACCACCGAGGGAGACCTGACGCATCTGGGTATTGCCCTCGCGCATAGAGACAAACATGACGCCGCCGACGACGCCGAAGCAGGCGAAGTTCCATGCACCCATGGGGCCCTGGATGAAGTCGTAGCCCAAGGTGGCGAGGTTTTGAACCATGATGGCGTTCAGCGGCCAGTGCAGACCCAGCGGCACCAGGAATGGGTACAGCATCGGGATGATGATTGCCAGAATAAACGGGCTGAAGTTGTTCACAGCCTCAAGGAAGGCGGAGATACCGTTACCGATTCCGATACCGAATGGGCCCAGCAGGAATGCGGTCAGCGGAATCATGACCAGCAGCGAGAAGAATGGCACGAACACCATCTGCACTGCTTCAGGGATGATCTTCTTTAGCCCCTTCTCAACCCAGTACAGGCCGATGGCCGACAGCAGCGGTGGGAAAACCTGTCCGCCGTAGCTGTTGAGGACCAGTGGCAGACCAAAGGCGTTGACAACGTCGCCAGCCTCACCCATCGACAAGAACTCAGGCGTCAACAGGGCCGCAGGGATTGCAGCGCCGACCCATTCGTTCGCACCCAATTTACGAGCTGCGGTTGCACCGATCATGACCGGCAGGAAGTAGAACACCGAACGCCACATGGCGTGCAGCAGCTGGTACGTTGCCGGCTGCTCTTCCATCGGCGCACGGAAGTCCTGCCAACCGAAGGTGTCGGCCAGAACCAACATGGTGATGATCAAGGAGGCACCGAGCAGGGCCCACAGGATCGGGCGGAAGGTATCAGACAGGAACTCGAAGCAGTAGTCCACCCAGGAGTACTTGCCGCGCACTCCGCCGTAGTCCTTCTTGTTGGACTTCGGGGCCTTGTCATCGCTGCCGGACTTGTCCCCCATGCCCGGAAGCTTGATGATTTCCTGGTAGTAGTTGGCGACGCCGCCGCCCATCACGACCTGAAGGCCGGTGGAACCCTGCGGAACAACGCCAAGAACGTCCGTGTTGGAATCGAGTGCAGTCTGATCAGCCTTGGACTGATCGTTCAGTTGAAAACGAAGTCGAGTTGCGCAGTGGGTAAGCGACGCAACGTTGTCTGCGCCACCGACCTTATCCAAGATGAACTCAGATGTTTGCGCGACGGATGTCGCCATGAGTCGACCTTTCTAGTTTGTAATACTTTACATTCCGCCTTTGTGGATGCAGTCACACTCAAATTCCACTCGGCAGCCTGTCACAATCTTATGTGCATTTGAATAGAAATCCAAGCCAAAAACAAAGCAAACAAAAATTGCGTTTTATCTCACTTTGCAAAATATTCAAACCCGAACTTCCGAGCTACTTCTTGCTTTTGCACACCTTAGTAGCATTTCGGAAATCACGGCCCGCAACATCCCCGCTATCACCCTATGTGCGTTGACAGATGGACCATCTCGAAACCCATCCTGCCTGTTCAAACCTTCTGGGTAGCTACTCCGCAGGCACGAAAGCGAGGGCGCGTGAACCGCCCAAGAAAGGACGTCTATAAAGACTGGAGTCAAGGTTGTTGCCACCGAGACTATCGGCTCATCAACGGACTACCTCTTCGCACGCTTGGCAAGCCCCCGCCTAGCGAGTGCATGCCGTACAGGGGGTCAGATCCCTCCAACCCAACACAGACTAGGCGCCAATAGCTCGCGCAGGAGTTCCGTACCACGACTCGCTCGTCTTGGACGTCACAGCCACGCTCGATGTGAGACCTCGCCTGACGCGCCCCCGCAACACGTCGAAGTACCTCTGTAGCTCCATTGGCTACTGTGGGCTACCGCCTTCCGCCATCAGGGAACTAGTAGCCTTTGACTATGCGGCCATTGACCTCAGGTGGGCGAAGCACATAAAAAGTCCCCCTCAGGTAATAACCCAAGGGGGACTGAAATTCACGCGAGGTCTTTAGGTTGAATAAGGCCCAGCGTGATGGTGGCTTAGTTGCCAGCCAGCTTCTCGCGCAGAGCAGCAAGCTGCTCGTCGGAAGCCAGGGAACCGCCCTCAACCTCGTTCGCTGCGGCCGGAGCTGCCTCAGCGGACTCGGAGGAGTAGTTGGTGGCTTCTTCGCCGGCCTCTGCAGCGGAAGCTGCAGCAGCACGGTTGCGCTCGATCTGGGCGGTGTGCAGGTTGAAGCGACGCTCGGACTCGGCGTAACGAGCCTCCCACTCTGCACGCTGCTCCTCGAAGCCCTCGAGCCATTCGTTGGTCTCTGGGTCGAAGCCTTCTGGGAAGATGTAGTTGCCCTGCTCGTCGTAGGAGTCGGCCATGCCGTACTTCGAAGGATCGAACTCCTCGGTGTAGTCCTCATCAGCCTGCTTCAGGGACAGGGAGATGCGACGACGCTCGAGGTCGATGTCGATGACCTTGACCATAGCCGCTTCGCCGACGGTGACGACCTGGTCCGGAACCTCGATGTGGCGCTGAGCCAGCTCGGAGATGTGGACGAGGCCCTCGATGCCCTCCTCGACGCGAACGAATGCGCCGAACGGAACCAGCTTGGTGACCTTACCAGGAACGATCTGGCCAACAGCGTGGGTGCGGGCGAAGACGCGCCAAGGATCTTCCTGGGTAGCCTTCAGAGACAGGGACACACGCTCACGGTCGAGCTCGACGGAGAGCACCTCAACGGTGACCTCGTCGCCGACGGAAACGACCTCAGACGGGTGGTCGATGTGCTTCCAGGACAGCTCGGAAACGTGAACCAGGCCGTCAACACCGCCGAGATCGACGAATGCGCCGAAGTTGACGATGGAGGAAACGACACCCTTGCGGACCTGGCCCTTCTGCAGCTGGTGCAGGAACTCGGAGCGAACCTCAGACTGGGTCTGCTCGAGCCAAGCGCGGCGGGACAGAACAACGTTGTTGCGCTGCTTGTCGAGCTCGATGATCTTAGCCTCGATCTGCTGACCGATGTAAGGCTCGAGGTCGCGAACGCGACGCATCTCAACGAGAGAAGCAGGCAGGAAGCCACGCAGGCCGATATCCAGGATCAGGCCGCCCTTGACGACCTCGATGACGGTACCGGTGACTGGCTCCTCGTTGCGTTGAAGCTCCTCGATGGCGCCCCATGCACGCTCGTACTGAGCACGCTTCTTGGAGAGGATCAGACGACCTTCCTTGTCCTCCTTGGTAAGGACAAGTGCATCAATCTGATCGCCGACCTCGACAACCTCATCTGGGTCGACGTCGTGCTTGATGGAGAGCTCGCGGGACGGGATGACACCTTCGGTCTTGTACCCGATGTCGAGCAGAACCTCGTCGTGGTCAACCTTCACCACGGTACCCTCGACGATGTCACCATCGTTGAAGTACTTGATGGTGGCGTCGACGGCTGCGAGGAATTCCTCAGTGGAGCCGAAGTCATTGACGGCTACCTGAGGCACGTTGTTGGTTGGCATTAAATGCTCCGAATACGTAGGAATAGTAAATGGACAGAGATTGTGTCTCTCTTTACACCACGGTGCGTGGAAAAGATCCCGCTTCCTGCCACTTCTCCCCTCCTACATGAGGAGTAATGCGCCGGAAACATAGACACGCTCGTTATAGGCTAGTACAAACACACAGCTAAAGCAATCTATTTTGAGCATTCTCTCTTTTTAGGTTTGTCGAATTTCCTTTACCCAAGCACCCGCGTCCCCCCAGAAGGAACACGACGCACCGAATAGAATGCGCTTCTGCCCCGTTCTTCGCATGGGCATCCTTAAACCAAACGCCCAGTGCGGGTTTCTCAGTTGTTTACACGTACCACTCGGACCACAGCGAGATCGTCAATCGACACTCCTGATGCCCACCGATCCAAAAGCAAGCGAAGAAAAATAGGACAACCATGAAAATAACGCCCGTTGAGCCGAACTTCTTGGCTGCGCACTCCAAAGTTGTGAATTCTCACTACACAGAGTTTCTCAGCCCGCCGAATCTCCCTAAGGAACAGTGCGATCCACTACCGCTTCCACGGCCGCCCGTTACCGCGAGTCCCTCACTAAGATGGGCTACACCATGAGCATTAGTGACAACACCAACGAGATGGGTCGACCGGAAGTAGCCTCGCCACCACTGCCATCTGCGAGGGCTAGGCGGGGCGGCTACCAACACGTGAATCTGCAAAGCCCCGCATCGTCTCGAGCTAACAGAGCTTTCTGGGACGATGACGCCGAAAGTTATCACGCTCGCCACAAAAATTACCTCGATGGCTTCTATTGGTCGCCGGAGATGCTCAGCGAGGAGCACGCCCAGCTCCTCGGCGATGTGTCCGGGCAATCCGTACTGGAGATCGGTTGTGGAAGTGCGCCGTGCGCGACCTGGCTGACAGAAAAGGCGCCCGCCGCGCGCTTGGTTACTGGAATAGATCTATCCATGGGTATGTTGTCACAAAGCGCGAAAAAGGTGCCCCTAGTCCAGGCCGATGCCTTGAGGCTTCCTTTTTGCAACGAGAGTTTTGATCAGGTCTTCTCGGCCTTCGGAGCGATCCCCTTCATTGAGGACCTCACTCTACTGTTCGCGGAAATCCGGCGCGTATTGACACCGGGTGGCCGCCTGACGTATTCCTGCAATCATCCCATGCGATGGGTCTTTCCCGATGATCCAGGCGAGGCCGGTCTGGTTGCCGAAATCCCTTATTTCGAACGCCGCTACGAAGAGGTCGATGCCTCAGGTGAGGTCAGCTACGCCGAGTTTCAGCACACCATCGGCGATCATGTCGCCGCATTGGCCAACAACCAATTCCACATCACCAAGGTTCTCGAACCCGAATGGCCCGAAGGACTTGAGGAAAACTGGGGGCAGTGGTCGCCGCTGCGGGGAAGAATCTTCCCCGGAACGATCATCTTTCAGGCCACCGCGCTGTAGACGCGGGGCCCGTTGAGCATCACAGAGGGCCCAAGCCGTGTCCGTGATAGTTTTAGTGCGCAGCCTCGTCCCAGTTCGGACCCTCGCCCGCCGAGACTTCTAGTGGCACCCTGAGGTGGATGGCGGAATCCATCTCTGTTTCAAGAATCCGCTTGACCTCATCGAGTTCACCGGCGGCTACCTCAACCACGAGTTCATCGTGAACCTGCAGCAGCACCCGGGATGCTAGTTTGGCCTTCGCAAGCTCGCGATCCACCCGAATCATCGCAACCTTGATGATATCGGCGGCGGTGCCCTGGATTGGGGCGTTCAACGCGGCACGCTCGGCGTTTTCACGGGCCACCCGGTTGTCAGAGTTGAGCTCCGGTAGATAGCGCCTACGCCCGAACAGCGTCGAGGTGAATCCATCCTTGCGAGCCTGTTCAACGACCCTATCGAGATAGTTCTTAACCCCACCGAAGCGCTCAAAATAATTCTCCATAATCTGTTTCGCCTCACCGGCTGGAATACTAAGCTGCTGCGAAAGACCGAAGGCGGAAAGGCCATAGACTAGACCATAGGACATGGCTTTGACTCGCCGGCGCAGCTCTGGGGTCACCTGATCTACCGGTACATCGAAGACCTTGGAGCCAACATAGTTGTGCAAGTCCTCACCCTCGCGGTAGGCCTCAATGAGCCCTGGATCCTCCGACAGGTGTGCCATCACTCGCATTTCGATTTGCGAGTAGTCTGCCGTCAGCAAGGTTTCATAGCCTTGTCCCACCTCGAACGCGGAGCGAATCTTGCGCCCGGCGGGCGTGCGAACCGGAATGTTTTGCAGGTTTGGTTCCGTTGAAGACAATCGTCCCGTCGAGGCAACCGTCTGATTAAAGGTGGTATGGATGCGACCATCGGCGCCGACCGATTTGATCAACCCCTCCAACGTGGACTTGAGCTTTTGATACTCGCGGTGCGCGAGTAGGTGATCGAGGAATGGATGTGGATGGTTGACCGCCAGCGCCTCGATCTCCTTGGCCGCCGTGGAGTAGCCCGTCTTGGTCTTCTTCGTCTTTGGTAGGCCCAAGGTATCAAACAGCACCGTCTGCAATTGTTTGGGACTCGAAAGGTTCAGCGAGGGATCTCCCGCTAACTCCCGTGCCTGGGCTTCTTCTTGACGAACTTGCTCGACGAAGGTGTCGAGTTGTTCTTGCAATGTGGCAGTATTGACCGCGATGCCTGCGTCTTCCATGCGTGCCAGAATGGACAACAGCGGAATTTCTAGGTCTGTGTAGAGCTCGTAGGCGGCGATTTCTTGCAGCTGCGCGATGAGAACTTCCACCAGTTCGAGGATAGCCACGGCCTGATTGATCAACGCGGAGGAATCCGCCATGTCCAACAGCGTCATCTGGCCTACTTCTTCAACATCCAATTGACGTTGCAGGTGGCGCTGATAGACATCCTTCAGGTCATAGGTGCGCTGGCCAGGCCGCAACAAGTAGGCCGCGATTGCCGTATCGTGAGTGATTCCCGACAGTTCGATTCCCCGACCCTTGAGCATGTGGTAGGCAGCCTTACCTTCATGGAGGTACTTTGGATAGGCGCCCTCCAGCCATGACACGAGCACCTTTTCTTCCTCGGGGGAGATATCAGCAAGGTCCACGGCAAGGGCTTCGCGGTGCTGATTCACGATAGCCAAACGCGTAGCGTCGCCGCCGTGCGGACGGGCAGTTCCCTCCACAAACAAGGCCATGCCCTCGTGTGGGGTATTAGACATATGTGTGCCCAAGAAGCTCACTAAAGAGTCGGTAATGATGGCGATTTCCTCGCGGTCATCTACTGCAGCTATCGCCTCGGCATGAATCGCACTGAGCACCTTCTCACGCAAAGTGGTTCCGAATTCGAGTGCATCAAATCGTGCGCTGACAGCCGAGACGTCTGCCTGTCGAATCACCAATTGCTCGGGGGAAACCGGTAGTTCCAGATCTTTCACCATTTCGGTCAGGGTACGGTTCATCCGCACCTGCTCGAGGCGTTCCCTCAGCGACTCACCCACCTTGCCTTTGACCTTGTCTGCATTCTCCAGCAGGTTGTCGAGGCTACCCCACTCGAGGATCCACTTGGTCGCGGTCTTTTCCCCCACCTTGGGGATCGAAGGAAGATTGTCGGAGGGATCCCCGCGCAGCGCCGCAAAGTCCGGGTACTGAGCTGGGGTTAGACCATACTTTTCTTCGACCGTCTCCGGCGTGAAGCGGTGCAGCACCGACACGCCCTTCATGGGGTATAAAACCGTGGTCGAATCGTTGACCAACTGGAAGGAGTCGCGGTCACCGGTTACGATCAGCGTGTCGAATCCCAGTGGCTTGGCGGCTGTAGCCAACGTGGCGATGATGTCATCTGCCTCGTAGTTTTCCTTTTCAATGGTGGTGATACCCAAGGTCTCCAGCACCTCTTTAATTAGAGGAATTTGCCCCTTGAACTCAGGTGGTGCCGCTTCACGTTGAGCTTTGTAATCCGGGAACATCTCCGTTCGGAAGGTGGTCCGCCCGACGTCGAAGGCCACTGCTACGTGGGACGGTTGTTCGTCGACAAGCAATGTGGACAGCATCGACAAAAAACCGTAAACGGCATTGGTAGCCTGGCCACCGGAGGTGGCGAAATTTTCGGCCGGCAGGGCGTAGAAGGCGCGAAACGCCATCGAGTGCCCGTCAACCAACATGAGACGCTTATTCGGATTAGCTTCAGTCACGTTGGCCAGTCTAGCCGAGGCTTACGACACGACATTTCATACCTTCGACGCTCCCTGCCCCATGTGCGTTGATAAGCAGTGCATCCCCGAATCAACGCAAGAGCCTCCGGCCGCCTTTGCTAGATGCGTTCCTTCACAATTGCAGCGATCTCATCAGACTTGGCCACGCGTCCCGAAAGGACGACATCCTCATCGATGACAAGACCCGGAGTCTTCATGATTCCGTAGCTTGCGATAGTAGGAAAGTCTGTTACCTTGACAATCTCCGCGTCCAATCCCAACTCATCTAGTGCCTTTCTGGCCTGTTTCTCCAGATTCTTGCAGTTGGCACAGCCCGGACCCAGAATCTTTATGGTGGTCATGACGTATTTTCCTCTCTTTTGCTTCTTTTGCTTTCCGACGTCGAAAGTTGCCTTCAGCCCCTGTATACTCCCGCATCACGCCCTTCTAGACATAGATGAAATTGAAGAGATAGCCGACGATGATGATCCCCACTGCAACACTTAAGAAAAACATCGCTAAGAGTTTCGGTTTGAGTACCTGTCGCAACATGACAGCCTCAGGGACGGACAGGGCTATCGCCCCCATCATCAAACTCATGACGGTTCCCAGTGGCAGCCCCTTGGCCCACAGCGCCTCGCCGATGGGGACCACGCCTCCCCCGTTTGCATATAGAGGAATCCCTGCCAAGGTGGCGATGGGTACGGCAAATGGGTTGTCGGCGCCCGCAAATCGAGCAAAGAAGTCCTCCGGAATCCAACCGTGGATACCCGCACCAATCGCGACTCCGAGGATCACCCACTTCCACACCCGTTTGAAGATGTCCGATGACTCGTCAATACCCGCCCGCACTCGCTGCTCCAATGTTGGCTTGTCACCATCCTGAAGGGCAGCAATGGGCGACTTGGTTTGCAGGACAAACGGCTCAACCCAGCGAGAAAGATCAAAGCGCCGGTCGATCATGGCAAAAATGAAGCCGATCGCCACCGCGATCACACTGCCAGCTGCCACATATGCCGCGGCAATATGCCAGCCGAATTGCGTTCCGATGAGGATGGCAGCGGTTTCACTTACCAACGGTGAGGCGATGAGAAACGTGAGGGTGATGGCGATCGGAACGCCTGCGGCCACGAATCCGATAAAGAGCGGGATGGAAGAACACGAACAAAATGGGGTCACTACCCCCAAAACGACCGCCAGTATCAATCCAACCCCAAGGCCACGGCGTTCCAAATAGGCCCGTGCCTTTTCAAGATTGAGGCTTGCTCGCGCGAGACCGATGGTAAACACCAAGCCAGACAGCAACAGCAAGATCTTTGTGGTGTCGTAGAAGAAGAAGTGCACCGACGACCCCAAGCGAGAGTCGAGATCAAGTCCCCACACTTGCCCAAAGAACCAATCCCACCAAGGACGATTGGCAGCATACGCGCCAATCCACACAGCAACTCCCACCAAGAGGCGAACCCCAATTGGAATGCGACCCGCGCTCATTCGCACCCTTTCACGGACGTGCGCTTGGCTACTCATCATCAGTCACTTCTTTCACTATCAAGCCTGAAGCTGCGGTGGCGGTAATACTGAATGCAACCGTTCCAGCACGCCTGGTACGAGTTGGTAATGCACCCAGCGGCCACGGCGCTCGCTGCGAACCACCCCCGCCCCCCTTAGCACCTTGAGGTGATAGCTCAGCAAGTTATCTGCAACTGGCGGCGTTGTAGTAAGCGTGCAAACGCACGCCTCATCGACAGCTGCCAGCTGAAAGATAAGCTCTAGGCGCACGGGATCTGCAACGGCAGACAAAAGGGCAGCATCGGCCGCCCAATCACTTCTCTCGCGCGGGCGTGGCCTTAATTCAAGATTTCTTGATTCAAGCACAATTGAATTGTATGCACGTCTAAATGATCAGCTCAATGCGATTCCCGCCACATGCAGCCAGTACAGCTCCACAATCAAATGCATCCCAATGCAAGGACTGTACAAATGGCGAGTATCCCCCACATCCAATAATCCACCCGGTACACCGACAGTGTCAGCAGCGTTGGACATAGTTGCCTGGCCCGAATAGCCCCAATCCCTCAAGGGCAGATGTTTCGACGCGCATACAGCACCTTCACACAAGCTCCACATGTCAGTTCTGCACGCTCACGCACAAAGCGTGGCCCTTTGTCCACGTAGATGCACCAAGTTTTGAGGATACCCTTAGTTAGGCTAGGGTTATCTCACATTGGGCGGTAAGGGTAGCCTTGCCACCTTAGTTTAATCTCCCACCTATGATCTCAGCCCACCAGAGTTAAAGGGGACCTGACTCGTGGAGAACATCGCCAATTGGAAAGGATCATTCATGCCAAAAAACTATCGTCGCGCCACAGTCGCCAGCATTGGTCTCCTCTTAAGTCTAGGACTTGTCGCATGTTCTTCTGACAGCGCCTCAACTACTACATCGGCAGCTAACAACAGCGCACAGTCCTCCTCAGTCAGCAGCAGCGACTTCCAACCAGTGACCATCAAGCACGCATTCGGCGAAACAACCATTTCCGAAAAGCCGGAGCGGGTGGCAACCGTGGCGTGGGCCAATCATGAGGTGCCGCTCGCTCTCGGAATCGTGCCGGTGGGAATGGCCAAGACAACCTGGGGTGATGATGATTCCGATGGCATCTTGCCGTGGGTGTCCGACAAGATCGAGGAGCTGGGAGCCGATCCAGCTGACATTGCCCTCTTCGACGAGACGGACTCCATCGACTTCGAAGCAGTTGCCGCCTCTGAGCCAGATGTCATCTTCGCCTCCTACTCCGGAATCACTCAGGAGGACTACGATCAGCTTTCCAAGATTGCGCCCACCGTCGCCTACCCGGAGCAGGCATGGGGCACCCCGCTTGACGAAAACATCACGATCATCGCCACAGGCTTAGGGATGGAAGCCGAGGGCGAACAACTCGTCGACGATCTCAACACACAGATTGCGGATGCCTTCGCGGCACATCCGGAGTTCGCCGGCACGAATGTTCTGTTCACTGCCTTCGGCAGCGACACGGACCTTTCCACAGTTGGCTTCTACACCACCACCGACCCCCGCATGGGATTCCTCGAGCAGGCAGGCTTCGGCGTTCCAAAGACGGTGGCCGAATACAGTGAGTCCTCCAGCAACTTCTGGGAAGAGATCTCGGCCGAACAACCGGAGCTTTTTGATGACGTCGACCTGATCGTCACCTATGGATCCGACGATCCCGCGGAAAACCAAGCGACGCTGGACAAGCTGCAAGCCGATCCGCTGTGGAGCATGATCCCAGCAATTGCCGAAGGCCACGTCGCTTTCCTCGGCAACGGCCCGCTGGCAGCGAGCACGAACCCGACTCCTTTGTCGATCCCCGCTAAGTTGGGCGAGTACTTTGATCTCCTTGCCTCCGCCCTTGACTCCTAAGGAATCATGAGGCCTTCGAAAACAAATGCCGCCGTCTTGACCGGCGGCGTGCTGCTCCTCGTGGTTGCAGTGGTGGCCTCGTTGATGTTCGGCGCCCGAGTTATCCCATTCCAGGCAGTTGTCGATGCTGTGCGAGGCATCCAGGATTCGACCGACCAGGCTGCGGCTAGCGTTCGCCTCCCACGCACCGTAGCCGCAGTAGTGGTGGGCGCGGCCCTGGCGGTATCCGGGCTGGGAATGCAAGCGGTCACCAGAAACCCTCTGGCCGAGCCCGGCATATTCGGCGTGCTCTCCGGCGCAAGCCTTTTCGTTGTCACCGGCATCGCGTTTTTCGATCTTTCTGGAACGTTAGCCACCATGACGGGCGCCATCGCCGGATCCACGCTTGCTGCCTTGTTTGTTTACGGGATTGGCTCCATCGGCCCAGGCGGCGCTGCGCCTTTGAAGCTTGCGCTCGCAGGCGCGGCAACCGCCGCGGCGCTTAGTTCTCTAGTCAGTGCGGTGCTTCTGCCACGAGTCCAGGTCATGGATGAGTTCCGTTTTTGGCAGATCGGAAGCGTGGGCGGTGCAACGTGGGAACAAATCGCGTGGGTCGGCCCCGCAATCGGCGTGGGCCTTTTCCTGGCGGCTGCCACGGCGATGGGAATGAATGCCCTAGCGCTCGGCGATGAGCTTGCCTCGGGGCTAGGCGCCCATGTCGGTGTGCAGCGAGGCCTCATCGCAGTGGCTTCCGTGATCCTCGCCGGCGCTGCGACGAGTATGGCAGGGCCCGTGGGATTTGTGGGGCTTATTATCCCGCATGCCCTGCGGCTAGTCATGGGTACCGATCATCGCTGGTTGGTACCCGGCTGCGCCATCTACGGCGCAGGGCTTTTGGTCACCGCTGACATCGTTGGAAGAGTAATTGCGCGCCCCGAAGAAGTTGCGGTGGGTGTGCTCTTGCCTCTTCTCGGCGCTCCGGTATTCATATGGATCGTGCGCCAGCAAAAGGTTCGTGAGCTATGACGTTATTAAAGCAACAACAGGCACATGCAAGACGCGTGAACCGCATGCGCACTGGAATTCTCCTTTTCCTTGTCATCGTCGTATTTTTCGTCTCGCTTATGTATGGCGAGCGAAGCTACAGTCTTATCGACGTGCTCAGGGTCTTGTTCGGTGAACAGGTCAAAGGTGCAAGCTACGCCGTCGGTGAACTTCGACTCCCCCGCGCAACGCTTGCCGTGGTGGGCGGAAGCTGCTTTGGAATCGCTGGGCTGACATTTCAAACTCTCCTGCGCAACCAGCTTGCCTCACCCGACATCGTGGGCATCTCCTCCGGCGCCAGCGCCTTTGGGGTGATTGCGATTGTGGCATTGGGCTGGGGGCAGACTATGACCTCTCTTGCCGCACTCGGCGGGGCACTGCTGACAGCGGGGCTTATCTATTTCCTAGCCATCCGGGACGGGTTCTCGGGAACTCGATTGATCCTCATCGGAATCGGCGTGTCGTCGATGCTCATGAGCATCGTTACCTACACGCTCTCGCGTGCGGCGGCCTGGGATCTTGCCTCCGCAACTCGCTGGCTCAATGGCTCCATCAACGCCGCCTCCTGGGATCGAGTGGTACCGCTTGTGGTGGCATGGATCGTCATCGTGCCACCACTTATGGTAGCTAGCCAGCAATTGCGGATCATGCAGCTCGGTGACGACGCCGCCGCAGCACTCGGCGTGCGCACGGGACTGTGCCGCATCGTGCTCATTGTCTGCTCGGTGGCCTTGGTCGCAGCGGCCACTGCTGCCTGTGGACCAGTAAGCTTCGTTGCCTTCATGGCCGGCCCCATCGCGGTGCGCCTAGCTCGCCATCGGGGGGTGCCCTTGGCCACTGCGGGTTTTGTCGGCGCGTTCATCGTGCTGGTGGCAGATCTTTTGGGCCAGCACGTGATGGGTACTCGGTATCCAGTGGGAGTGGTCACAGGTTTGTTGGGCGCCCCATTCCTGCTTTATCTCCTCATTCGATCTCAGAAAGGAGTCCAACGATGACGCCTTGCGTGCGCGACGAGTTGGCTGCGAACAACGTGACTTTGGCCTACGAGCAACGGGTGATCGCTCGCGGTCTAAGCGTGAGGATCCCCGCCGGGGTTATAACTTCCATCATTGGCCCCAATGGCTGCGGCAAGTCAACGTTGCTTCGGTCTTTGGCGGGATTACTCAAGCCCAGCGAGGGGGAGGTCACCTACGCAGGCACTCGCCTGCAGGACTACTCGCGCAAGGAGTTTGCCCGCAAGGTCGGTTTGCTCCCGCAAACACCCATCGCCCCGCTGGGGATCACCGTGGCGGATTTGGTCGGTCGCGGTCGACATCCGCACCAAGGACTGTTTGGACGCTGGTCCCAGGCCGACTTTGATGCGGTTCAGACCGCATTGGAGGCGACACAACTAGTCGAGTTCTCCGACCGCAGCGTCGATGAGCTTTCTGGTGGTCAACGACAGCGTGTATGGATTGCGATGGCGTTGGCCCAGGAAACCGAAACGCTTTTACTCGATGAGCCCACCACCTATCTTGATGTTGCCAACCAGCTCGAAGTGCTCGACTTGCTGGTTGACCTCAATATTCGTGAGAAAACAACCGTGGCGATGGTCGTGCACGATATGAATCTCGCAGCCCGCTACTCGCAGCACATTATCGCGATGAAACAGGGGCAGATCGTCGCCGAGGGTAGCCCACTCCAGGTCGTCACCGAGCAGGTTATGGGCGAAGTGTTTGGCATCGGTTGTCGCGTCGAGATTGACCCCACCACCGGCAAGCCGGTGGTTCACCCCTACGGGAGGCATCATGTTTGTTCCCATGTCCGCTAAGGTCCGATCCCTGACGAGGCTTTCCCCGCATCTATTGCGCGTGGTTTTCGGTGGCGCTGACCTTCAACGATGCGTCCCCGCCGATCCGGTATACGATCAGCGGATCAAGCTCATCTTTGGTGTCTTACCCGATGTTGATCTGGGTGAGGATTGGTACGGGAATTCTCAGCACATCCCGGGTGCGGTCATGCGGACCTATACGGTTCGCTGGGCGCGCCGCCTCGACGGCGAATTGCGCATCGCCGTCGATTTCGTCCTCCACCCTGGCGCCTCGGGTCCGGCCTCTGAATGGGCCGCGGCCGCCAAGGTTGGCGATACCGTTATTCTCGTCGGCCCCACCGTTGCCGGACAATGGGGTGTGGACTTTCTGCCCGGCGACGCGCAGCGCATCGTGCTTGCCGGCGATGAGACGGCGTTGCCCGCGATTGCCAGCATCTTGGAAGGACTTGGCCCGGAATTCAAGGGCAGTGCCTTTATCGAGGTGCCAACCAACGATGACATCCTCGCTGAGGTGACCCATCCCGGTTTTGAGGTCCAGTGGCTGCCGCGCAACGGGCGCGCACATGGCGAGCTTGTGGCATCGGCGGTGCTGCGTTCCTTCGATCCCGCCACACCTGCGATCCCCACCGCCCTCGACTTTGCCGAAGAAACAGACATTCTCATGTGGGAAACCCCAACCTATTCCTCTGGCGGCGACCACATCTCCAACCACCCTACGAATCACTCGGACCACTATTTCTGGATCGCTGGCGAATCCGGCATGGTAACTGGCATCAGGCGGGTGCTGGTCACAAGCTACAACGTCCCGCGCTCACAGGTGTCGTTTATGGGGTACTGGCGGCGCGGGCGCGCATCGTGATTAAGCTCAGTGCGTGGTGCGCCTTGCTTTCCGACGCACACAGGTTTCCCGTTATTAGGTTCGTTTCTATCCAGACGTCGGCGGCCCCAATTGCACCCGACGCCCCTGCCAACGATCAATCAGCCACCGGTCATGACTTGCGATGATGAGGGTGCCGCCCCACGTCGGTATCGCCTGCTCGAATGCCTCCATGGATTCGAGGTCGAGGTAGTTGGTGGGCTCGTCGATGATCAGCATCTCTGGCGAAGCGCTGAGCGCGAGAGCGATCTGCGCGCGGCGTTGATTACCTGCTGACAAGTCAGCGATCGCAGTCGCCCACAGTGAAGGGTGCACGATCCCCTTTCCTCCTTCGCCGATGCCGTTGTGCCACACCCGCTCGTCAAATCCGGGATCGCCCAGTCGGGGAAGTCGTTGTGGAACCAGCCCCACGGGTGAGTCAGCCTCGATGCTTCCGCTGGCAGCTGACCCTGCGGGTGGGTGGCCTTGGGCAATCCAAGTCAAAAGCGTGGACTTACCGGCGCCATTGGGGCCGGTAACCAACAGGTGCTCGCCGCGCGCAAGATCAAAACTGATGGTTGAAAGGCGGTTGCTTATACCCGCGGCGCGTGCAGAAACCGCCACGCCGGGCCGCGTCGCAACCTCCGGGAATCGGAAAGCGAGCGCGTATTCGCGGGGCTTGCGCACCTCGACCTCGGCGAGGTCTTCTAGCCGTCGGTCGTCGTTGCGCGTCCTGCGAACGGCGGTAGCGGCGGCTCGGTCGGCGAAGAACTTCTTTTGAATGCCTTGCGCCTCAGCGACGCGCACCCCGCCCTTGGCGATTCTTCCCGACTCATGGCGATGATGAAGCAGCTCCCGCTTGTGCTGTTGCTGTGCCTCGTGCACTTGCGCGTGCCGGGCGTGGGCTTTGTGCTTCGCATCGAGGAAGTCGGAATACCCGCCACTGCAGCTATAGATTCCTGGAACCTCGATTGTTGGCTCCACCTTGGCAAGCTCGCGCCACACGACGGTATCGAGGTCAAAAATCACCGTGGCGGTATCTTCGATGAAGGCGCGATCGTGGCTGGTCATCACCACAGGCCCTTCCCATTGGCTCAGCTGACGGGAAAGATACTCGATCGCCATTTCATCGAGGTGATTCGTCGGCTCGTCGAGCACGAGAATCTCCGGCCGAATAATCAAGGTCGCACCCAGCTGAAGGCGTCCGCGCTGTCCCGGTGACAGAGTTTCCAGCGGACGGCCGCGACCGTCGCCGTGGAGGAATCCGAGCCCCAAGCCCGCCAGTACCTCATCGGTGCGCGCATCTAACGACCACACATCACGGGCGCTCATGCGCGCAAGCACGTGGTCATATTCTGCGCTGAGGCTTCGCCATTCAGATTGCCCACCGTGGTCGTCGGAAAGCAAAGCGGTGAGCTCGTCGAAGCGCGACGACAATGCCCGCAAGCCGGCAATGGCAACATCGAGGTAGTCAGCCACCGTCCCGGGAAAGTCCTGGGTGGCGGGAACGGGATCGATGTTACCGTCAACCTTGATTGTGCCGGAGTCCGGAGACAGCTCCCCTAGTGCGAGGCGAAGCAAAGTTGATTTCCCGCAGCCATTCGGTCCGACGAGGAAGGCCCGCTCGCCGCTGCCGATGTGGAGGCTGAGCTTTTCAAGAAGGGGGCGAGACGAATAGGAAAAGGTGACGTTGGAAAATGTGATTGAAGGCATAGTAGCGCTGTGATCTTTCGATACGGGCGACCGCGACACGAATGCATCATCCGTACCGAAGCCGCGAAGTGAGCTTTGAGCAGCGTGCGCCCCAAGCTGGAGCGAAAGATCACAGAATCATTGGTACCTTGTCCCTTACAATTTCCACGTTTCGGCCTGTTACTCCCGACAAGTCTAACCCATGTTTGCCCTACGAGACCCACATGCCGTCACATTTGCGTCACATCCCCGATTTTTGGGACACTTTTTGGACACTTTAGTCAAAAATAGGCCAGGAAGCGAGGCTTAAAACCTCTCCTACCTGGCCTTGTGGTGCCCCAGGTGAGACTCGAACTCACACTGGACGGGTTTTGAATCCGTTGCCTCTGCCAATTGGGCTACTGGGGCGCGTAAAAAGATATTAACCCACTTTTCCCCAAAGCGATAATCGCCTGTTCACGGCCATCGGATGGCTAGCTTTTTGCTTTCCGACGACCACTAGGTGCGCACCGGGCCGCGCACTGCACCATGGGTTTAGGACCAAGGTCGGGTAAGCTTTCGATGACCATTGTTTACCCGCGCTTGATTCCTCTTGCCGCGAACAAAGAAAGACTTTCTCCTTTTCTATGACCCCGCCCGCAAACGTGGCCACGAAGTCCACTCCCGCGTCTTTTCTCGTCAACCTCATCATCGGTGGACTCATCGGCATGGCCGAGATGGTCCCCGGCGTCTCCGGCGGCACGGTTGCCCTTGTGACCGGTATTTACGGCCGCGCAGTCCGCAACGGCCACGCACTGCTGCACCTGGTCAAGGACGTTCTCACCCGCAAGAAGGTTGCAGGAGATGAAAAGGCCAAAGTCGAATGGGGTTTCATCCTCACCGTTGGCGTCGGCATGGTCGCCACCGTATTGACCTTGTCCTCGGTCATGCACGATTTCGTGGAAAATTCGCCAGAGACCTCCCGGGCACTGTTCCTCGGCATGGTGGCGGTATCCCTGATCGTCCCGATCAAGATGATCGACAAGGCCGACTTTGCCAAGCGGCGCGCACCAGCGATCGCCCTTTTCATCACTGCCGCAGTGTTCGTCTTTTTCCTCACCGGTCTCACCGCGGCGGAAAAACCCAATCCTTCGCTTATCGTGGTATTCGGCGCGGCCGCGATCGCCGTGTGCGCACTTGTTTTGCCCGGCGTTTCCGGTTCTTTCATGCTGCTTGCCATGGGCCTGTACGCACCGATCATGGGTGCGGTTGCCGACCGAGACCTCAAGATCATGTCGGTATTCATCCTCGGGGCGATCACCGGATTGGCGCTATTCATCAAAACCCTCGACTACCTCGTGACCGAGCACCACACGTTGACGATGATCACGATGGCTGGTTTCATGCTCGGCTCGCTGCGCGCCCTCTGGCCGTGGCAGGACTCCCAGGCCACCATGCTCGCCCCCGGAGATAACCTGGGCTGGATCATCGCCGTGTTCGCCATCGGCGGTGTCATCGCGGGGGCGATCATGCTCCTGGAGCGCTTCAACGAGACGCACCAGCCAACAAAGTAGCAAAATCAGTCACGTGTGCCTGCGCCACCGCCTGCGGTGGCGCTTTGATTTTGGCCACTTGCTGTAGACGTCGGCAAGCATGAGAAAGCCCACATACTATGCCCACATTTCTGTCGCTATACAGGTATTAACGGCCCTCACGCTGCGTGAATGCAGCCGAACTGGAGCACCGGCGATGTCGGAGTTCTACCACGGTGCCGTGAAAGAAGGCTGGGAGCCGCCTGTACAAGGGCGTACAGGCGGCGGAAATTATGTTAGGTTTATGCACATGATGCTTCCAAAGTTGTTCTCCAAGCGCCCGGTTGCCGGGTTCGTCGCCGTACTAGCCAGCGCAACCTTGCTCACCGGTTGCGTGACCAACTCCGAAGGCGGCTCCTCCACCTCCTCCGATTCCTCCTCTTCCGCCTCCGCCGAGGACTCCGCGCTGGCCAGCGAGGAAGGCGGCCTGCCCGACGGCTGGACCGAAATCAAGCCAGCCAAGGTCGACGAAATCGCAGCCCTCGTCCCCGCCGACATCGCCGCCAAGGGCGAGCTGACTGTTGGATCCAACCCGCCATTCGCACCAGCCGAATTCAAGGACCCACAGGGCAACATCATCGGTTTTGACATCGATCTCGCCCGTGCCGTGGCCTCAGTCATGGGCCTGGAGCTCAAGATCAACGACCAGGACTTCTCCCTTATCCTCCCCAATGTCGAGGGTGGCACCAATGACATGGGCGTATCCGGCTTCACGGATAACGAGGAGCGCCGGAAGAACTTCGACTTCGTCAACTACTTCAACGCCGGCATCCAGTGGGCTGACTCCCCAGACACCGACGTCGACCCAGACAACGCCTGCGGATTGACCGTTGCGGTTCAGCGCACCACCGTCTCCGAAACTGATGACGTTGCAGGTCGCTCCCAAAAGTGTGAAGAGGAAGGCAAGGAGCCGATCAACGTGCTCTCCTTCGACACCTCCGACGCAGCCGCCAACGCCGCCATCCTTGGTCGCGCAGACGCATTCTCCGCCGACTCCCCGGTCTCCGCTTGGGCCGTCGAGCGTTCGGGAGGACGCTTGGAGCTGACCGGCGACATCTTCGACGCAGCACACTACGGCTGGCCGGTCAAGAAGGGCTCTGAGCTCGCTCCCGCCGTCGCCGCGGCACTGCAGTACATCATGGACTCCGGTGATTACATGAAGATCCTCGAGCAGTGGGGTGTCGAGGACGGTGCCATCGAAGCCGCCCTTATTAATGGCGAGCCTGTAAAGTAAGTCCTCGCACGCAGAATTAGAGCTTTCCCTGCGAAAAGGTGTGACAGCTGTTTACACCCTGCCAGGGAAAGCTCTTTGGAATTTTGAAAGAAACCCGTTATGAGTACGACCCCTACTCCCACGCCAAAGCCCATCGAGGCAAAATCCCTGCCTCATCCGGGCCGATGGATCACTGCCATCATTCTCCTCGCGCTCTTGGCCTGGTTCCTTATCTCCGCCAGCCAAAATGAGGCCTTCCGCTGGGACACCTACTGGCAGTACCTGTTCGACACCCGCATCGCCGCCGCCACCTGGCGCACCATCTTATTGACCGTGCTAGCCATGCTCATCGGCGTGGTCTTGGGCGCGATCATCGCGGTGCTGCGCATGTCGCCGAACAAGGTGTTGTCCTCCGTGGCTTGGGTTTACCTGTGGATCTTCCGCGGCACCCCGGTCTACGTTCAGTTGGTGTTCTGGGGTCTGGCGGGCACGATCTTTTCCAGCATTAATGTTGGTTTCACCGAAATTTCGCTGCAAGAGGTCCTCAAAAACACATTCGTGTTGGCCGTCATCGGACTTGGCCTCAACGAGGCCGCCTACATGGCCGAGATCGTGCGTTCCGGCATCGAAGCCGTGCCTGAAGGCCAGACGGAGGCATCGAAGGCGCTGGGCATGAGCTGGTGGATGACCATCCGCCGCACCATCTTGCCGCAGGCGATGCGCATCATCATTCCGCCGACGGGCAATGAATTCATCTCGCTGCTCAAGACCACCTCGCTGGTCGTGGCCATCCCCTACTCGGAAGAGCTTTACGGCCGCAGCATGGACATCGCCAACGCCCTGTTCGAGCCGGTACCCATGCTATTGGTTGCGGCCACCTGGTACCTCGTGGTCACCTCCGTGCTGATGGTGGGCCAGTATTACCTCGAGCGCTACTTCGCCAAGGGCGCGCGTCGCGAACTAACCGCACGTCAGCTTGCCGCGCTTGCCGACGCCGAGGGCGCGCTGCCCAAGAACGTTGAGATCATCGACGAGGCTCACCGCCCCACCGCACACTAGATGCCCCAAGGAGAATACGATCGTGTCTGATACACAGAACTTGATGATCGATGCCCAGCAGGTCTGCAAGTCCTACGGCAGCATCGAGGTGCTCAAGGGCATCGACATCCAGGTGAAAAAGGGACAGGTAACCTGCCTCATCGGCCCGTCCGGTTCGGGCAAGTCCACCTTCCTGCGCTGCGTGAACCACCTGGAAAAGATCACCGCGGGTCGCCTGTACGTGGATGGCGATTTGATCGGCTACCGCGAGAAAAACGGCGTGCTCTACGAAATCTCGGAGAAGGAAGCAGCCCGCCAGCGCTCCGACATCGGAATGGTGTTCCAGTCCTTCAACCTGTTCCCACACCGCACCGCGATCGAGAACATCATGGAGGCGCCCGTGCATGTCAAGGGCCTGAAGCCTCAACAGGCCCGCGAGGAGGGCATGCGCCTGCTCGAGCAGGTTGGCTTGGCGCACAAGGCCGATGCCTACCCCGCGCAGCTTTCCGGCGGTCAGCAGCAGCGCGTCGCCATCGCCCGCGCGGTGGCCATGAAGCCAAAGCTGATGCTTTTCGACGAACCCACCTCCGCTCTCGACCCGGAGCTCGTCGGTGAGGTCTTGAACGTGATGCGCAAACTCGCCGACGACGGCATGACCATGATGGTGGTGACCCACGAGATGGGCTTTGCCCGCGAGGTTGCCGACGAGGTCGTGTTCATGGCCGACGGCTACATCGTCGAGCGCGGGCCCGCCCGCCAGGTCATCGAGCACCCGCAGCACCAGCGCACCCAGGCTTTCCTGTCGAGCCTGCTTTAGAGTGCATTGGTTGCAAGGACGCTTAAGAAAAGGCGCGGATCCCTTCGGGGTTCGCGCCTTTTCTCCATTGCCATCGATTAACACTGGTCGTGGGGGATTTCCGGGCATACGTGGGCAAAGTTATCCACAGGTTGAAAACCGCAGGTCGCCCGAGTTATCCACAGGCATCCCGCCACACGGTTGGCACTGCGGCTACCGCTACCTAGTCTGGTGGGCATGAACCCCGTCGACCAGCTTGCAGCAGTACTTTCCAACCCGCTCGCCCTCATCCAGGACGCCGCCGGGTGCACAATTGCTGCGCTTGTCGAACGCGGACTACCCGAAAACACAGCCACCGACCTGAAAACCCTCGCCACGGTGTACTACGGCACCACCTCCTACACCAGGATGCAAGCCACCTGCCGGGAAACCATAGACTCCCTCGGGCTTACCCTCGCCCACCTGGAAATCATCGAAACCTGCACCCGCAGAGTCACAGGCGAAAAAACCACATGGCAACTACGCCGCGACCTCATCAACCTCGGCAACCTGCCCACCGGACAGTTCGCCACCCGCGCACGCGCAATCACCAACGACTACGCAACCCCACCGGCAAGGTTGGTCAAAGGCGTGAGCATCAACCGCAACCGCAACAACCTCTGGCAACTGAAAATCAACGGCGAACCAGCCGATATCGACACACTTTACGAAACACTCAAAGACCTGCCCGACCCAGCCAAAAACTTCCCCCACGCCGGCACCATCACCAAAACACTTCGCCCCATCGTGGCCATCCCCCTAGACAAACTCACCACCGTCCTGGATGCCACAGGAGACGAAACCACCTTCACCTGCTCCGATGGGGTCACACGCACCAGCACCCAGATCGTTGCCTCCATCCTTGATGACCAGTGGGGGTTCGGGCTTATCCACCCCGTCGACGGACCCGTCGACCTCGTGCGCTCCTCCAGGTTTGCCAACAAAAAGCAACGCGACCTAGCCACCCTCGAATCCTTAAGCTGTGCCCACCCGGACTGCAATAAACCAGCCGATGAGTGCCAGGTCCACCATATCCATGCGTGGAATCGTGGCGGGACCACCGCAAGTAAAAACCTCACCATGCTATGCGCCTTCCACAACGGAAGAAACGACGATGACCCCAGCACACCCAAACACGGGCGCATCCAACGCACCAACGGCCACCCCACCTGGACCTACCCACCCTGGCACCCCAAGCACTCGGGCGGGTAAGAGCCCCGCAACGTCGGAAAGCAGGCCCCACGCGGGCCTGCGAAGCATGCCTTATTGAATCAGGCCGATTGCACCACGGGCAAGGACGCTAATGCCACCGAGTGTTGCCAGCCCCAGGGCGAGGGCGCGGGCCTTGTCCCGGGGCACTTTGTTTGCCACCTTGGAGCCTAGGAAGATGCCGATGAACATGGCAACCACCCCACCGGCCCACGCAAGCGCACTGATGTGCTCGATGGAGCCTGCCCCCGTCGCCGACTTCACCACTATCGAGACGAACGCAGAAACAATAAAAATTGGCTGCAGGGTTGAAGCGTAGGCGCGCTGCTCCCATCGGCTGGCCTGTGCGTACACCGTAATCGCCGGACCGGCGATGCCAGCCAGGGTATTCATGAATCCGCCGACGATACCCGCGGTCACGGCGGGTCCCGTGCCTCGAACCACCGGGACGTAACGCTGTCCCAGTGTTACGACAGCCAAAGCGATGAGGAGCAAGGAGCCGACGATGACCTGGAGCAGAGATCCGCTGATGGCCTTGATGAGAAATGCGCCAGGTATGGCGCCAATGACCATAGGGGCGGCGATGATCGCGAACTTCTTCCAGTCCACATCGCGACGCACCGAATACGTGCTCATGATGGCGTTTATGAAAGCCAAAACGTTTACCACCATGATTCCTTCGACCGGCCCGAGGAACAGGCTTAGGATCGGTCCTCCAATAAGCCCCATGCCCATCCCCGAAATGCGTTGCAGGCTGGCACCGAGCGCTACGGTCACAAAGATGACAACAGCGAGTGTCATGGTGGGTTCTCCTTGTATATAGAGCAATGCAAAAACCCGCCCAAACCTTCGGGCGGGAAAAGCATTGAGAGCTTAGTCCTGTTGGGAATGCAGCTGCGTCATCTTCTTTTGCATCGCCAGGTTCACGTTGGCAGGCAGCATCTCTGAGACATCGCCACCGTAGGTGGTGACCTCCTTGCACAGCGTCGAACTGATGTAGCCGTACTTGGGGTCGGTCATCAAAAACATCGTGTCGATGCCTGTCAGCCGACGATTCATCTGTGCCATCGGCAGCTCGTACTCATAATCTAATGAGGTACGCAAGCCCTTGACCAAGACATTGACGTTATTCGCGGTGGTGTAGTCCACCAATAGACCTGCCCAGTGGTCGACCCTGACGTTGGTCAAATGCGAGACGGCCTCCCGAATAAGCTCCTTGCGCTCGTCGATGCTAAACATTCCGGAGCTCTTATGAGGATTACCTGTCACGAGGACGGTGACCTCATCGAATTGGGAGGCGGCACGAGTGATGATGTCCATATGCCCCATGGTGATGGGGTCAAAGGAGCCTGGGCAAACTGCGGTGATGGTCATTTTGGGTGCGTTCCTTGTGAGGGGAAATTCTATTCTTCGGACTCGGCAAGTTCGCGGTCGAACACGGCCATGTCCATGCGGGCAATACCAAAGGTACGCTTCTTGAGCTTTTGGGTGGTGGGCTCGTAGCCACGCGGCCACGCCGTCTGTGGGGAATCGACGTGACGCTCTACGACGACGGCGGCACCGTCGACCAGGGCGGGCTTGAGCGCCTCGAGCATCTCGACCACGGCTTCGTCGGCAAGCTCATACGGCGGGTCGGCGAGCACCATGTCGAAGAACTCGCGCGGCGCGCTGGCGACATAGGTAGAAGCCTTCATCTCCTCCACCACCACGCTGGGGTGGCCGACGATCCCGGCATTGTGACGAATGATCGCCGCAGCCTGCGGGTTGGACTCCACCAGCACCACGTGAGCCGCACCACGAGAGGCAGCTTCCAAGCCGAGGGCACCAGAACCGGCGAATAGATCCAACACGTTGGCGTCGGCAAAGCCAAAGCGTACTTGCAAGGAGGAGAACAGGCCCTCGCGGGCACGATCGGAGGTTGGCCGGGTACCGGTTGGCGGAACCTTAATCTTTCGCCCCCGAGCCTCACCGGAGATAATGCGAGTCATGCCCATGCGATTAACCAGCCTCCCCTAGATCAATGAGCGCATCGCCGCCCACACAGTCGGCAAAATCATCGAGCAGCAGCGCGGTGACCACACCCGGGCCAGGGGCAAAAACCGGAGACTCCAGTTTGACGGCCTCAACGCTTGCCAGTTCCTGGCCTGTGGTGACGGTATCGCCAACAGCCACCTTAAAGTGGACGATGCCGGCAAAGGGTGCGCAGATTTTCATGACCCTTACCTTATCGCATCGCTGTGGAACGGACTTTTCCGCTAGGACTTTTCGATGTACTCCTGCCGCTCAAAGCTCACATCCTTGATCAACTCCGTGGCAAGCTCCGGGTCGCGGGAAACGAGGTAGGCAGCGTCCCTGTTGGCCCGCTCGATCACATCGCGATCGCGGACCAAGCTCAGCAGCTTCAGCGTGGACGCGCCAGATTGTCTGGTGCCTAGCACCTCGCCTTCCTGCCGGTACTCGAGATCGATTTCGGCCAGCTCAAAACCGTTGGTGGTGGTGGCAACCGAACTGACTCTGGCCAAGGCCTCCTCGCTGACCCCGGCGGAGACGTGGAAGAAGCAGATGGAGGCATTCCCGCCTCGCCCTACGCGGCCACGGAGCTGGTGGAGCTGGGACACACCGAAGCGTTCGGATTCAAGGATCATCATTACCGTCGCGTTGGGCACATCCACGCCCACCTCGATGACGGTGGTGGCCACAAGGACGTCGAGTTCGCCCCGCGAAAAGGCCAGCATCACTTCTTCCTTCGCATCCGCGGGCATCCGGCCGTGGAGGATTCCCACCCGAAGCTCAGGGAAGATACGGTCGCGGAAGCGGTCGAAGACGTCCTCGACGCCGCCGTCGCCCTGGATGCGCGGGGCGACCACATAGACCTGCCTGCCGGCTTGTACTTCTTCGCGCATCCGCTCGAATGCGCGATGCAGCCAGGCCTTATTGGATTCGGCGACGACGAAGGAGCTGATGGGTTTCCTCTCTCCCGGAAGCTCGCGCAGGACAGAAAGGCTCAAGTCGCCGAAGGCGGTCATGGCCACGGTGCGCGGGATGGGAGTTGCCGTCATCACCAGCACGTGGGGGGTCAGCCCTTTCGGTCCCTTGGAGCGCAGATGGTCGCGCTGTTCGACGCCGAAGCGATGCTGCTCGTCGATGACCACAAGGCCGAGGTTGAAGAAATCAACACCCTCTTGGATGATCGCATGCGTGCCCACCACGATATCGGCATCGCCTGAGATGATATCTAGCAGCGCCTGCCTGCGCTGCTTAGTGTTGAGCGAGCCGATTAGCGTGACCACCTTGGTGGTCAGCCCGGCGGCCGCCAGCGCTGCCTGGATGCTGCGGGCATGCTGGGTGGCCAAGACTTCCGTCGGGGCGAGCAGGGCACATTGCATGCCCTGATCGACTGCCTGGAGCATCGCGATCACCGAGACGATCGTCTTACCGGAGCCCACCTCGCCTTCCAAGAGGCGCTGCATGGGCCGTGGCTTGGCCAGTTCACTGCTGATTTCCTCAATGACCGTGCGCTGGCCGTCGGTGAGGGGGAAGGGCAGGCTGGCAAGCATGCGGGCGCGCTGGCCGTCGGCAAGCGGTGGCAGGCTGGCGGCGGCGCGCTGGGCGTTGGTGGCGCGACGCAGCGCCATCACCAAGGCGATCTCCATTGCCTCGTTGTAGCGCATGCGGTCCAGGCCCGCGGTCGGTCCCTGCGCCCCCGGCTCATGGATGCTGCGCAGCGCGGCGTCGAAGCTGGGGAGGTCCTTGGGGGCAAACGGCCCCAGCGGATCTTTGATCGGTTGAGTGTTTTCGAGTATGTGGTGTATCGCCGCAAAGATCGACCAGGTGGCAACCTTGGCTTTGGCCGGATAGATCGGCATGTAGTCCAGCGAGTTTAAGATCGCAGTGATCTCCGCGACGTCGCCGTAGGTAGTGAGCGTGCCCAGCGTTCCCTTCGTCCGGCGTTTTTCACCGATGCGTGGCAAGACGAGGTAGTCGGGGTGTTGGAGCACGTCCCCGAAGTTGGAGTGCTTGTATTTACCGAAAAACATGGCCCGAGTGCCCACGCTCAGCGTGTTAGTCAACCACGGGCTGGCGCGGAAAAAGACGGCTTGTGCCTGATAGGGCTGATCTTCGATGGTGATCTGGTAGAGGTGTTGGCCGTTGCGGGTCACGCTACTTCGGGCGGCGGTGATGGTTCCGATGAGGGTGATGATGTCGCCCTCTTCGAAGGTGCCGGTACCCAAAGATCCGCCGTGCGGGGCCCAGGTGCGCGGGAAGTGCAGCAGGAGGTGCTCGGCGGTGGTGTATCCGAAGTGCTTCTTGAAGGCAGTTGCCTCCTTCTTCGGCAGCAGGGATGCCAGGGAACGGGTATCGTGCCAGCCCAACATGGGTTATTCCACTCCGATCTCTACCAGGCTTTCGAGGTTGTCTGCGGGATAGATGGCCACGTCGACCTGGCGGTGGCGGTTGAGTCCGCGCTTGTGCAAGGCGTCTTCCACCGCGTCGTAGGTGATGGAGTCGGCGAGCTCGTCGCGGATGAGCAAGGTGATCTGTTCCCCACCCACATCCAGCATGCGTGTGCAGGCCGCGGCCAGCGCCTCGAGCTCGTTGTCGGCTACGGCGATGATCTCGCCATTCGACTTCGCCAGAATGTCGTTTTTGGCGCAGGCGCCAGCCTGCGTCAGGCGTGCTTTCTCGGCGCGCTGGAGGACGGCGGTCCGCATGTTGGTGGTGGCCTCAACCATCGCCAGGGTGTCCAAGGCGAGCGGTTGCATCGGGTCATGCACGGACAAGGCTGCGAGCCCGCAGACGAGCATGCCTGCGGGGACGATGGTGATGGACTGTTCGAATGCGAGGCTGGACCGTTCGATGGAGGCCAATTCGACGCGATCGACAAGCCCGTTGGGCAAGAGGATCACCTCGCTGGCGCCGCTCGAGCGGGCTTGGGAGACCACCTCGTAGACAATGTCGGTGTCCCGTGCTGGATGCGGGCCACGGGTTACCACGAGCGCGCCGGCCTGCCCGTAGAGCTGGGCGAGCGTGCCCGGCGGGGTGATCGCCACGACAACGCGCTTGGGGTTGAGGACGTCGGCTGCCTTGGCGTCGGGAAGCACCTCGATGCGTAGGCCGGAGACCGCGCCGAGGCGGTAGGCGGTCTCGATGACGGCGCCGGCGTCGTGGCTGTGAATGTGGACGGTGCCCGAGGTGTTATCCATGTGCGCGATGACGAGGCTATCTCCCAGGGGGGCCAGTGCGTCGCGCACGGCATCCAGCGCTACGCCGTCGATGGAAAACATCACCTCGAGGTATCCGCCGTGGCCGTGCCCCGCGCCACCATCGGTCGCTGTGCTTTCCGACGCCTGCCGCACCGGGCGTACCTCGTCTGCCTTTTCGTCTCCGCTGGTCACCTGCCGCAACGCCTCTAGCAAGATCACGAAGCCTTTTCCCCCGGCGTCGACGACCCCCGCCTCGCGGAGGGCGGCAAGCTGGGAGGGCGTGTTGGCCAACGCAGTCTGGGCGGCACTAGCTGCGGCTTCGACCACGGTAGACAGATCCTCAGACTCCGTTTGTGCGGCGGCGATGCTGGCCGCGCGCAACACGGTAATTACCGTGCCCTCGACCGGATCCGTGATTGCGCGGTTGACAAAGCTCAGCGCGAGGGAAAGCGACGTGGTGATGGAGGCCCCGGTGAGGACTCCCCCGTCGGCGGCCTGGGCGATGCCGCGCAGCACTTGGCTGAGCACCACCCCGGAGTTGCCCCGAGCCCCACGCACCGCGCCCGTGGCCAGAGCTGCAGCGATGGCGGCCGCGTCGGTGCGCGCCTCTGGTTTGTCGGTGGCCAGCTCCTGCGCCTTGGCCAGCGCGGATTCCATCGTGTGAGCCATGTTGGAGCCGGTATCGGAGTCCGGAACGGGGAACACGTTGAGCGCGTTGATTTCCGCGCGTCGTGCCACAAGCTCGGCGACGGCGAGCTTGGCCCAGGCAAGCAGGCCGTCACCGTCTAGGACTTCGAGGGTTCCGGTGGCTGGCATGGTCACCAATTCTACAGCCGCCAGTCCACCGGCTGCGCGCCGAGGTCAATCAACAGTTGGTTTGCGCGGCTAAACGGTCGTGAGCCGAAAAAGCCGCGGTGCGCCGACAGCGGCGAGGGGTGCGGGGAGGTAATACACGGGGTCGTGCCCAAGAAGGCGCGGGTTGCTTGGGCGTCTCTTCCCCACAAGATGGCCACCAAGGGCTGATTGCGGCCGGCCAATGCCCGGATCGCGGTTTCGGTCACCTTCTCCCACCCCTTACCGCGGTGGCTGCCCGCCTGGCCGGGGCTGACGCTCAATACCCTGTTGAAGAGGGCGACCCCCTGGCGAGACCAGGCGGTAAGGTCGCCGTCGGTGGGCGCGGGGATGCCGAGGTCGTCGGAAAGCTCGGTAAAGATATTGGCTAGGCTTCGTGGCAGCGGGCGCACGCCAGGCTGGGTGGAAAAACTCAAGCCCATGGCATGACCTGGCGTGGGATAGGGATCCTGGCCGACGATGAGCACTTTGACCTCGTCGAAGGGGTAGGAAAACGCGCGCAGGACATCGCTGCCCGCGGGAAGGTAGCCGCGGCCGGCGGCATTTTCGGCGCGCAGGAAGTCCCCCATCTGGTGGATGGTGTCGGCCACGGGAGCAAGCGGCTGGAGCCAGGAGGGGTGGACGGGAAGTGGTTGGTCGCGGTGCAGATTCATCTAAAAGCTATTCCATCCGGCTGAGTAGTCCGGGGTCTTGTGGTCAACGGTGACCAGTTGGTGGCGGTGTTGTTTATAGATCATGCCGATGCGCCTGAAACCCACCGGCGGGGCGCCGTTGGTGGTGGCCACAAGCGTATGATCCTCGCCGCCGGAAAGGACCCACTCCCAGGGGTCGGCGGCCAGGAGCTCCGCCGCCTTGCGCATCAGCGGGGTGGGGGTGATCGACTCCGAACGCACGTCGATGGTGACCCCGGAGCGGCGCGCCATGGTCTGAAGATCGTGGATGAGGCCATCGGAGTTGTCGGTCATTGCGGTGACCCCGGCGGTGCGCGCAACGAAGCCGCGGCCTGGGGGGATCTTGGTGGCGCAGTGCGACTGCACCAGTGGCATGAATTCCTTGGGCACCCCGTGGCGCCCGAAGCGCTGCAGCAGTGCCAGCCCCGCGGCCGAGGCCCCAATCTCGCCGGAAGCAATCAGAATCTGGCCCGGGCGGGCGGCGTTGAGCGTCAGTGCTGGGATGGAGCCCCCGAGCTGGCCGATGGCGGTCACGGAGATGACGATCGCCTCGCCGTCGGTGATGTCGCCGCCGACGAGCTCTGCCCCATAGTCGCCTACCCGCTGGGCGATGCCGCGGGCGAGGTCGGAGACGAAGCCCAGCCTGGTATAGCTCGGCACGCTCAGGCCAAGCAGGGCCGCCACCGGGCGAGCCCCCATAGCCTCCACATCGGCGAAATTCTGCGTGATCGCCTTGCGCCCGATCTCGGCGGGGGTGGACCAGTCGAGGGAAAAGTGCCGGTTTTCCACCAGCAGGTCTGTGGTCACCACGGTCCTGGAATTGGGGGCGGCATGCCCGAGCACGGCGGCATCGTCGCCGTTGCGGGAGCTGGGGGCATGGGCAATGATGACGTTGATCGCTGCCTGCTCGCCGACCTCTGCAAGCGTGGGGTTTTTTGGAGCCTTCATACTACCCACCGACACTAGCGCCACCAAAAAAGTTTGAACAATTATGAGGTCGGCCGGGTGGGCGTCGGCAAGCAAAAAATAGCCGAATGCGTGCGGCCGCACGGGATGCTTGTAGGCTTGACCACTATGGATGCAAAAACGGCTGGCACAACCGAAGGTTCATTCCTTAAGGCCCCGATCGTGATCGCGCTCGTGTTATCGCTGCTACTCGTCGTCGGCGTGCTCATCGGCGCGAAGATGGTCTACAACAGCGCTGCCACTCAGCCGGTGAGCATGTCGGTGCTCAACTCCCCGTATGCCGACTCCGCCGAGTGCGCCGATCTCATTGACTCACTGCCGGAGGAATTCCTTGGCCACCAGCGAGCGGAATTGGTAGAACCCAAGCCGTCGGGCGCTGCGGCTTGGCAATCCAACAGCCAGGAGCGGATCACGTTGCGCTGCGGGGTGGATCTGCCTTTGCAGTACACTGCCTTGTCTCCTACCACCCACGTCGATGGGGTTGAGTGGCTGCGGGTTGTCGACACCACCCCACAGTCGACGATGCAGTCGTGGTACACGGTCAACCGTTTCCCCGTTGTCGCCATTTCCACCGATGCGCTAGGGTTGGGCGATCAAGAGTTCAGCAGCGCTGCGCTTTCCGGGGCGTTGAGCGCGCTCAAGGAACAGGAAGCCACCCCGTATCCGTTGCCCCTGGAACAGGTGGCAGCGACCCAACCGGCCCCAGATAGTTGCCAGGCGCTTGCCGACGCCCTGCCCGCCACCATCGGCGAGAACCCAGCCTATGCCCGTTACGAGGGCGATGCGGCAGGCGATCTCACCGCCGTGTGGACTGCGGATGGCTACGAATCCATCGAGATCCGCTGCGGAGTGGACTTCCCCGCAAGCTACGCCGCTGGCGCACAGCTGCAGCAAATCAACGACGTGACCTGGTTTGAAGACACCACCGTGGGCAACGGCACTACCGCCTCCACGTGGTTTGCCCTCGGACGCGAGACCGTGGTGGCGGTCTCCGTGCCTCAGGCCAGCGGCAACGCCGCCCTGGTGGAGTTTTCGAAGGCCATCGAGGAGACTCTGGCTGCCACCGATTAGGACAGGCCGAGGAGGGTCGCGACAGCGGTGGCGGCCCTTTTTGCATACGGCCCAACCCCGGTGATCGTGGCCGCCCCGGGACCCACCCAGTCGCCGTATCCGACGAAATACAGTCCCTCGCAGGTTGCCTCGCGGTGGCGAATCAACCTGCGAAACGGCCCCAGCGCGGGGCGAAAACCGGTGCACCAGATGAGGTGCTCGGCCGTGACCTGGCCCACGTCACTAAACATCGGCGTTGGCACGAGCCTGCCTGCATCGCGGGCAGCCTTGACCCCTGGCAGGACGACGATATCGCCGAGGTTGGAGTCTGCGCCTGGGTCGGGCTCACCGCGCGCGATGGCAAGGGCGCGGACCCGATTGCGGTGGAAGAGGGCACGGCCATCGATCTCGTCGGGCATGTAGCGCGGCGCGTGTCGCGTGTACCAGGTCACCTCCCCCACCCGCGGGTCGTTGAGCAGCTCCGCTGCGATCTGCGCTCCGGAATTAGCCGCGCCCACCACGGCCACGGTGGCGCCGACGAATGGCTCGACCCCGGGGTAGTGTGCCGAATGCCACTGCCTCCCGTGGTAGGTACCCCTGATCCGCGGGACGAAGGGGGCCGACCATGTGCCGGTGGCAGCTATGACGCTGCGGGCATAGAACACCTCGCCAGGCCCGAAGGTTTCGGGGGCAAAGGCAGTCACCGTGAAAAGCTCGCCTGCGCGGTCGACGGCCTCGACTGTGAGCGGGCGCCGGATCGGCAGCCCGTAGCGTCGCTCGTATGCGTTGAGGTAGTCGATCACATGCCCGGGCCCGGGAAAACCGTCGTAGGCGGGCATGGGAAAACCGGGCAGGTTGGAGAAGGCGGCGGTCGAAAAAAGCGTCATTGACGGCCACACGTGCCGCCAGGCCCCACCGGGGGCGGTTTGGTCATCGAGGATGAGGTAGTTGTCGGTGTGTTTACGCAGGTAATAGGCGGTGGCGAGGCCGGCTTGCCCGCCGCCTACGATGATTGTGTCGTACACGTGCCCGTGCTCCGCTATTGCGCTCATCGCCTGCACCTTCTTTGCCTTGGGGACCGATCTGGCCTTCCCCACCCAGCCTAGTCCTCAGTCTGGTACGAAAACAGGCAATGAGCTGGCCGCGGCCTGGGACGTCGGGAAGCCCTACCGAAGTGAGGCCGATTCCTTATTGACGCTGGAGCGCGTTGGTGACAAGGGCGTCGAGCAGCTGCTCATAGGCGATGCCGGTTGCGGCAAAAACCTGGGGATACATCGAGATAGGCGTAAAGCCCGGCATCGTGTTGATCTCGTTGATGACGGGGCCGTCCGCGGTGACGAAGAAGTCCACGCGGGCTAGTCCCTCGCAGTTGAGCGCATGGAAGGCCTCCAGCGACAGCGAACGGATGAGCTTGATGGTCTCGTCCGATTGGGGGGCCGGGATGGCGGCGGTGACCACGTTGTCGAGGTACTTGGTGTCGAAACCGTAGAAGCCCTCGTCGCCGTGGTCGGTGTCCACAAGCTGTGCAGGCAGGGAGGCTACCAACCCCACGCCTGGCTGGTCGAGCACACCGCACTCGACCTCAGCGCCAACGATCTCCGCTTCCACGATGACCTTGGTGTCATGCTCACGCGCAAGCGCGATGGCGGCATCGAGATCATCCCAACTGCTCACGCGGGAAATGCCGATCGAGGAACCGCCGCGGGCTGGCTTGACGAATACGGGCAATCCCAGCAGCTTCTTGTCCGCATCACTTAAGGACTCTCTGCCGCGCAGGATCACTTCCCGGCCCACCGGAAGGCCTTCGGCCGCCAGCAGCTTCTTGGTGTATTCCTTATCCATGCCACACGCGGAGCTCAGCACGCCGGTTCCGACATAGGGCACGCCGGAGAGCTCGAACATGCCCTGGATGGTGCCGTCCTCGCCGAAGCGCCCGTGCAGCACGGGGAAAATGACATCGACCTTGGCATACAAAGTGCCGTCGGTGAAACTGAATTCACCCTTGGACCCGGGGTTGACCGACAGCGCGACCTCGCGCACCATGGCCACCTCCGGCATCGTGCGGTCAACGAACTTGAGTTTGGTGGGATCCGACTCGCCCACCGTCCAGCAGCCGTCCTTGGTAATACCCACGGGGTAGACCTCATAACGATCCGGGTCGAGGTGGGCCATGATGGCACCTGCGGATACGCACGACACATTGTGTTCGGAGCTGCGGCCGCCGTAGACTACGGCGACCTTGATCTTGTTGGCGTTCGGTGTAGCAGTCACGGTTGCCTACTTTACCCAATCAGCGTGGAAGTTTTGCTTTCCGACGCCTACAGGCGGCACGTGCCCGCGCGGCTATTCGGCCTTCTTCGACCTACCCATAAGCGCCGACACCATCGCGCCGACATCGGCGCCCTGGTGGCAGACCCCGTAGACAGCCTGGGTAATAGGCATGTCAACGCCGAGCTTGTTGGCGAGTTGGAAGATGGACTGCGAGCTCATTACCCCTTCGGCAACCTGACCGTTGGTGGCAGCCTTGGCCTCGTCAAGGGTGCCACCTTGGCCAAGTCGCGCGCCGAAGGAGCGGTTGCGCGATAGTGGCGAAGAACACGTGGCCACGAGGTCGCCGAGGCCGGCCAGGCCTGCGAAGGTACGCTGGTCCGCACCCATAGCCACGCCGAGCCTGGTGATCTCCGCGAGGCCGCGGGTGATGACAGTGGCCAGGGTGTTTTCACCAAGCCCGCGCCCGGCGGCCATGCCGCAGGCAAGCGCGATGACGTTCTTGCAGGCGCCACCGATCTCGCAGCCTGCGACGTCTGTGTTGGTGTATGGACGGAAGTAAGAGGAGGCCAGGGCGGCTTGGACCAGCTTGGCGCGGTTTTCGTCCTCGCAGGCGATCACGGTGGCCGCGGGTTGCTCCTTCGCGATCTCGCGGGCAAGGTTGGGGCCCGAAAGCACGGCGACCCGGTCGGAATCGACTCCGGTGACGTCAGTGATGACCTGGCTCATGCGCAGGAAGGAGCCCTTCTCGATACCCTTGGCGAGGCTGACCAAGGTGGCATTCTGCGGGAGCAGATCGGTCCACTGAGCAAGGTTGCCGCGCAGGGTCTGCGAAGGTACGGCCAAGACCACGATGTCGGCGTCGGAAAGCGCAAAGGCCGGATCATGGGTCGCCTCCAGCTGCTCAGGAAGCACGATGTCCGGCAGATATTCGGGATTATGGTGTTCGTCGTTGATTGCATCGGCGACCTGCTGCCGGCGCGCCCAGAGGCGGACCCGGCATCCGGCGTCAGCGAAAACCTTGGCCAAGGTGGTACCCCACGAACCTGCACCCATCACAGCAACCTTCACCACGCACTCCTTATTTATTGAATCCCCATCTATTAGCGCGTGCGCCACACGCAATAGGTATCCATCATAGTGACCACAGCCCAGAATTGTTGCCCAACGCGTTTTCGGCGAATGCGAAGCAGTGTTGGGTTCGCCGAAACCCCGCCTAGGTCGTAGCATGAAAAAAGCTCCCCGCGAGTCCGATGCGCTCGCGAAATTTGCTTCCAGGCCGACATGTTTGAAAAGAAAGGGCGTCAACCATGGCCAAAAAGCCTCACGAGAACAACAAAGATCAAGGTTCTGAACTTGAATTAGTCGGCCGTCACCAAGTTATCGTCGCCGAGCCGGCCAAGGAATACAAGCGCTGCACGCTTGCTGCCGGTGCGGTGTTATGGCGTGGAGATCTCTCCGACTTCGATTCCATTGAGGTCGCCATTATTCATCGTCCCCACTACGACGACTGGTCTTTGGCCAAGGGCAAGGTGGATCCAGGCGAATCTCTGCCCACCACCGCCGCCCGCGAGATCTTCGAGGAAACCGGCTATGAGGTTCGTCTGGGCAAGTTACTAGGAAAAGTGTCCTACCCGGTGCTCGACCGAATGAAGGTGGTCTACTACTGGACCGGAGAGGTCCTAGGTGGGCAGTTTGTCCCCAATGATGAGGTCGATGAGATCCGCTGGCTGCCAATCGCGAAGGCCCGCCCGCTGCTGTCCTATGAGGTGGATCGCAACGTGCTGGACAAGGCCGAAAAACGCTTCCGGCTTCCTGCCACCTCCCGGGTTCTTTATGTGCGTCATGCTCACGCGCACAAGCGCGCCACGTGGGCCGGCGATGACAACCTGCGTCCGCTCGACCGCAAGGGGCGCCGCCAGGCTGAGATGCTGGTACCCATGTTGGCACCGTTTAGGCCCACCGCCATTTACTCGGCTTTCCCCGACCGCTGCCAAACAACGGTGGCTCCCCTCGCGCAGACGCTGGGAATCGACGTGGTTGTAGACAAGCTTTACGGCGACGAGGGGTGGACGAACAACATGGCAAAGGCACAGCTCGCCTTTGAAGACATCATCGCCCAGGGTGGAACCTCGGTGGTGTGCGGCCAAGGCCTGATCATCCCCGACATGATCGCAGCGCTGTCGGCGAAGGGACGCCTCCCACTTGCCGACACCAGCGCAAAAAAGTCCAGCGTGTGGGTCTTGTCCTTCCACGAAGGCGAGCTCACCGGCGCCGACTACCTCGAGTCTCCGCTGCCGGTGAAGTAAGCGCTAGGCGCTCACCAGCACAACCACGGCCACGACAATGGGCACAGCGAGTCCGACAAGGATGCCCCACCCTCCCGGCCGTGCGAGATTGACGGCGGTAGTATCGTCGCCCAGTGCAGCGAGTGCCCGGGGGTCGGCGCGATTGTAATAGAGCATTCCCGCCACTACCCGCTGGGCCTTTTCACCAGGCCGCGGCCGGATCCGCCGGGCGTTCCACTTAATGAGGCAAAACACGAGCCAGGTGGTGGGCACCGCAATCGCCGCCACAAGAATGATGCCCAGCGGACCGGGATGCCACCCGTCGAACATGCGCAACATGAGCACGCTACTAACCCCGGCGCTGAGGCTTGCAAAATAGCTGCCGTAGAGCCCTTGCCGGCGATTAGCCCGAGCAACCCGCAGGTTGAATTTCAACGCATCGCCGTGATCAGGTTCGCCGCCAGGCTGGTGAACTGAATATCTGGCCTGGCCCACAACCACCGTTGATGCAATCGCCAGGAGCAAGGGAACGAGGCACCCCATGGTAAACACCGCACCCGGGCTCTTCACGGAAAAACGATCCGGCCCTTCCAGCAGCGTCCAGTGCATGGGAAATCGCTGCGGCAGGACATCGTAGCCGCGCCAGCTAACCACAACTGAGATACCAAATACCACCCATACAAAAATAAGGCGGCCCCACGGCAACGGTTCGAGCACGCGCATTCCGGTGCGTTCGAGCGCGCTCGCCCTCCTCGGCCTTTCACCCATGCAAGAAGTCTAAATGACGATCAATACCGCTGCGGGATGAAACGCGCGTGGATGCTGGAGCAGGACAACGTCGGAAAGCGCAAACGCCCGCCCCACAGCAGGTGACAGGGGACGGGCGCGAAAGCGGGTCAGTTATTGAACTCGTGGCTTGAAAGCGGGGCGCTTGGCCTCGAAGGAGGCGATCTCTTCCTCCTTGCGCAGGGTCAGCCCGATATCGTCGAGACCTTCCATGAGGCGCCAGCGGGTGTAGTCATCGACGTCGAAGGGGTAAACGTTTTCACCGCAGGTCACGGTGCGCGCCTCCAGGTTGACGGTGACCTCCTTGCCCGGTTCCTCGATGAGCTGCTTTTGCAAAAGCTCGATGTCGGACTGTTCCATCAGGCCGGTCAGCAGGCCGGCCTTGCCGGAGTTGCCGCGGAAGATGTCAGCGAAACGGGAGGAGAACACGGCCTTGAAGCCGTAATCCATCAATGCCCACACGGCGTGCTCGCGGGATGAGCCGGTGCCGAAATCGGGGCCAGCGACAAGCACGGAACCGTTTTTGTATGCGTCCTGATTGAGAACGAAGTCGGGCTCGTTGGTGCGCCAGTTATTAAACAGGCCGTCCTCGAAGCCGGTGCGGGTCACGCGCTTGAGAAACACTGCCGGGATAATCTGGTCTGTGTCGACGTTAGACCGGGTCAAAGGCACGCCAACACCGGTGTGGGTTTCAAACTTTTCCATGAGTTTCTTCCTTGTTTTAACGCAGGATGGTGCAATGGTGATGGTGACGGTCTAGACGGCCTGCAGGTCTGCCGGGGAGGCCAAGGTTCCCACCACGGCGGTGGCTGCGGCAACCTCCGGGGAGACCAGGTGGGTGCGGCCGCCCGGCCCTTGACGGCCTTCAAAGTTACGATTGGAGGTCGATGCGGAGCGCTCGCCGGGGGCAAGCTGATCCGGGTTCATGCCCAGGCACATGGAGCAGCCTGCGGTGCGCCACTCGGCACCCGCCTCTATGAACACCTTGTCCAGGCCTTCCTCCTCCGCCATCTGCTTGACCAGCGCAGTGGAAGGCACCACCATCATGCGCACCGAGTCGGCAACCTTGCGTCCCTTGATAACCTCGGCGGCGCGGCGCAGGTCTTCGATGCGGGCATTCGTGCACGAACCCAGGAAGACTGTGTCGATCTTGACCTCACGCAACGGGGTGCCTGGGGTCAGATCCATGTACTTTAAGGCCTTCTCGCAGGCGGCCTTGTCGTTGTCATTGGTGAAGTCCTCCGGCGAAGGAACGTTCGCGGACAGCGGCAGACCCTGGCCGGGGTTGGTGCCCCAGGTGACAAACGGGGTCAACGCGGAGCCGTCGATCTCCACAACGGTGTCAAATTCGGCACCCTCGTCAGTGGGCAGTGTCTTCCAGTAGGCCACGGCATCGTCCCAGTCCTGGCCCTTCGGTGCGAGCTCGCGTCCCTTGATGTATTCAAAGGTGGTCTCGTCGGGCGCGATCATGCCGGCGCGGGCGCCTGCCTCGATGGACATGTTGCAGATGGTCATGCGGGCTTCCATTGACAGCTTCTCGATGGCCTCGCCGCGATATTCGATAACATGTCCCTGGCCGCCGCCGGTGCCGATCTTGGCAATGATGGCGAGAATAAGATCCTTGGCGGACACACCCGGCTGCAGTTCGCCGGTGACGTTGATGGCCATCGTCTTAAATGGCTTCAGGGACAGGGTCTGAGTGGCCATGACGTGCTCGACCTCGGAGGTGCCGATACCAAAGGCCATCGCGCCGAAGGCGCCGTGGGTGGAGGTGTGGGAATCGCCGCAGACGATGGTCATGCCCGGCTGGGTTGCACCCAGCTGCGGGCCGACCTGGTGAACGATGCCCTGATTGATGTCACCCATCGGGTGCAGGCGCACGCCGAACTCCTCGCAGTTCTTGCGCAGGGTTTCCACCTGCGTACGGGAGGTCTGGTCCTTGATTTCCAGGAGGCTACCCTTGACAATGCCCTCGGTGGGCACGTTGTGGTCCTCGGTGGCCAGGTGCAGCTCGGGGTGGCGGAGCTTGCGGCCTGCCATGCGCAGGCCGTCGAAGGCCTGAGGGCTGGTGACCTCGTGCAGCAGCTGGAGGTCAATGAAGATGAGGTCGGGTTCGCCGTTTTCACCTTTGGACACGACGTGGTCGCGCCATACCTTCTCGGCGAGGGTCAGCTTTTGCTTTGCCGAATCCACGGGGCTGGTCATGGATCAATTCACCTCTGTCTTCTGTGTGCTTCCCCAATCGGGGTGTATCTCACACTTTGGAATGTTAATATCGTCTCATGGGACAGATTAACACAGATTCCGCAACAACAAGTGGAATTAAGGTTCTCGACCGCGCAGTGCTCATCATGCTGACCGTGGCCGAGCACCCGCGCTCACTATCCGAACTTTCTGAGGCCACCGGCCTGCCCCGCGCCACCGCGCACCGGCTGGCCACCGCCCTCGAGGTGCACCATATCTTGACACGCACGTCCGACGGCCGCTGGACCATCGGCGCCGTGCTGACATCGCTGGGGGCAAGCTCGTCTACCAAGCTTATCGACGTCGCAGGTCCCATCATGACAGCGCTGATGGACGAGTCCCACGAATCTGTTCAGCTATACCAGCTTGCCGGAAACACCCGCGTGTGCATCGCCGCGCGCGAACCGGGTCATGGCCTCCACAACACTGTCCCAGTAGGCACCCGCCTACCCCTGACCGCAGGCTCCGCGGCCAAGGTTTTTCTAGCCTACGCCTCCCCCGCTCTTCGCGAATCGATTCTCGCCCAGACAGAAAAGATCAATGCAGAGGATCTGGAGGCAACCCGGCGCCGCGGCTGGGCCGAGTCCGTTTCCGAACGCGAGGTAGGTCTTGCCTCCATTTCTGCCCCCGTATTCGACGCCGACGGACTGTTTACGGCCGTCATTTCCATCTCAGGCCCCACCGAGAGACTCAAGCCCAGCCCAGGGCAGCTGTGGGCAGACACGCTATGCGCCGCTGCCGCCGAATTGAGCCAAGCGCTCTAGCTTTCGTCATTTTCCTGCTCTTACAAAGAGTCGAACACAGTCACGTGACGGCGCAGTTCGACGAGCAAGACATTAGGCTCAAGGCGCGCCTCGGCCACCTCTAACACGCTGCGATACCACCACTGCTGCTTCTGCTTTCCGGCGTTAAACCGATCCCACAATTTCTCGCCTTCCACCTCGTAGTCTGCGAGAATGCTCATGAGATTGTGAAGCTTGTCGGCAACGCTGACCAACACGGACTCCTTCGACGCAGCCTGGGCCAGATGAGCCAAGTAGGCATCGCTGCGCGCCTGCCATTCCGAAAGCGTGTCATCCTTGGTCACACCTTGCACGATTGCCAACACCCGGCTACCGAAAGTTTCCAGCAACAAGTCGGGCGTGACTTTTTCCGGGACGTCCTCAAGCACATCGTGGCACAGCCCCGCGATCAGGATGTCCTCATCGTCGGTGACCATGGATAGCAGATACATCACCGCATATAGGTGACTGATGTAGGGAATATTGGTCTTCTTGCGATAATGACCATCGTGAGCCACGGCCACAAAATTCATCGCCTGCAGCAGGCGCGGGGATGCAACTGTGCGATGAGATGCGAAAACAGACGCTGACAAGCAAGCCTCCTTGTTAAAAGGTCAATAGAGATTTACCTTTAAGCATGCCAAGCGCTTAGTCGTCTGCGCTACCCTAAAGTGCAACCAATGTCGACGCAGACTAAGGTGCACGGCCTGCCGCTTTATCACGCGCCCGCCTACACCGAGGAGGTTTCCCATATGTCGCTTGCCCGATTGCTCGACACGGTCTCGTCTAGCGTTCCGGTGGATTGGCTGCGCGGAACCCGCCCGAATGCCATCGACTTGAGCTTCGACCTAGTGGATGAGGCGGCCTCCAGACTAGATCGGTGTGCCCCGTGGCTGGCCAAACACTTCCCCGACACCGCCGCGACACACGGCATTATCGAATCCCCCATCCAAAGGGCACCGAAGCTTCGCGAGCATGTCGACTCCATCGTGGGTCATCGCCTCAAGGGCGACCTGTGGCTCAAGCGCGATGACGCCCTTCCCATATCCGGGTCCATCAAGGCTCGCGGCGGTATCCACGAAGTATTGCAGCTCGCGATGTCCATCGCCGATGAGATCGCACCCGGCGCGAAGGACCTGACCTCCGTCTTTGACGATGCAGCGTTTCGGTCGCGCGCAGCTCGCACGATGATTGCGGTTGGTTCTACAGGGAATTTGGGGCTGTCCATCGGGACGGTTGGGCCTGAGTTGGGTTTTCCTACCCGGGTGCATATGTCGGTGGATGCGAAGGCATGGAAAAAGCAGTTATTGCGGGACAAGGGCGCTTGTGTGATTGAGCACGAGGGGCTGTTTAGTGAGGCCATCGCCGCGGCGCGGGAGGAAACCGCAAGTGATGCCCACGCCTATTTCGTCGATGATGAGTATTCTTTGGGTTTGCTTGCGGGCTACGCCGTGGCCGCGCTTCGGTTGCGGGGGCAGCTTGCCGCAGCCTCCGTTGTTGTCGATGAGTACCACCCCTTGCATGTGTATCTACCGTGTGGGGTCGGCGGTGGGCCGGGTGGGGTGAGCTTTGGCTTAAGGTATGTGTTCGGTGAGCACGTGCACTGTCATTTTGTGGAGCCGGTCGCAAGCCCGTGCATGTTGATCGGGGTGGCCACGGGCAAGGGTCATGGGGCTTCGTGTTATGACTATGGGTTGTCGGGGCGTACGCTTGCCGACGGCTTGGCGGTGCAGCGTCCTTCCCAGCTTGTCGTTGATGCCGTATCTGGGATGGTTGATTCTTTTCATACCGTTGATGACCAGACCTTGCTGGCTGCGGTGGATTGGTTCTGGGAGTCCGAGGGTGTCTTTGTTGAGCCTTCGGCTACGGCGGGATTAACGGCGGCTTGGCAGGTTGATTCGGTTAGGCAGGCAACGCATCTGGTGTGGCTGACGGGTGGGAGTTTGGTACCGAAAGCACAGCGGGAAGCGTTGTTGAGCAGTGCACGGAATGCGGCGAAATCCTATGTTGTGCCCATACGATGCCGTTTTGACTAGCCTTTCGTTCTTCTTTCGGTTTCCTCCTTGAGGATGTCGACGATGCGTTTTTGCGTGCGCTCGCCCAGTGGTGCGGGCAGGCTGAATCTCAGGCCGGATTTGGCTTGGTCGTTTGTGTATCCCATGGCGATGAGCACTGGGGATGCTTCAGCACTTCCGGCCTTGCAGGCCGATCCGGTGGAGACGGCAAATCCTGCGGTGTCGAGCGCAACGAGCAGGGATTCGCCGCTGAGTCCGTTGAAGATGAAGCTTGCGTGACCGGGGAGGCGTTCGCTGGGATGCCCTGTGAGCTCTGCGGATGGGATGGCGGCCAAAATAGCGTTGATGAGGCTGTCGCGGCTGCGGATGAGGCTTAACGCATTGCTTCCGATGGACTCGGTTGCTGTGTGAACTGCTGCTGCAAACCCTGCCGCTCCGGCGACGTTTTCTGTCCCCGCGCGTCGGCCGCCTTCGTGGTTTCCGCCATGAATGATCGGCTCAAGTGGCAGGTCTTGTGGCAGCAACAGTGCGCCCATTCCTTGGGGTCCGCCAAATTTGTGGGAGGCGATGGCCATTGAGGAAACCGCCGATCCTGGCCATCCGCCTTCTGTGAGGTTTATGGGCAAAGCTGGTGCTGCTTGGACGGCGTCGATGTGCAGCGGTAGGTGTTGGGCGCTGGCGACGTCGGCAAGCATGCTGCAATCTTGCACGGTGCCAACCTCGCTGTTTGCCAGACCGACTGCTATGAGGGTGGTGTCGGGCCGGATGACCTTTTCGAGGGATGCTTCGATGAGGCGCCCATGGTGGTCAACGTCAATATAGGAGATGTCAAAGCCGTGTACTCGGTGAAGGAAGCGGCAGGATTCCAGCACCGAGGAATGCTCGATCCTGGTGGTCACAAGGTGTTTGCCGCGCGGTGTTGCTAATGCTTGTCCGATAATACCGAGGTTGTTGGCTTCTGTTCCTCCGGAGGTAAAGACCACGGCGTCTTCGTGGATTCCAAAGGCGTGGGCGACGATGGAGCGCGCACGGTCGAGTTCAGATTTGGCCAGATGCCCGGCGGAGTGAACGCTGGATGCGTTTGCTTGCCCGTGTGCCCATACTCGGTTCACCGCTGCGAGTGCTTCGCGACGAAGCGGCGCGGTTGCCGAGGCATCGAGGTACCCCCCGGTTATGTCGACCATTATTTTCCTTGCCTGCGGTGATGTGTTGGCGAATTTCTGCTGTCGCTTGTGAAGCCAAGCGTTTAGAGATCGAGTGTGAGCTCGTCAAGGCCAAGATCGAGGGATCCGTAGCTGTGGGTGAGCTTTCCTACCGAGATCACATCCACTCCCGTTGCGGCGATATCGGCTACCGTCTCGAGGCTGACGTTGCCGGATGCTTCCACGACTACCCGGTGGTCGATGAGTGCGACCGCCTCACGTAACTCGTCGAGGCTGAAGTTGTCGAGGAGAATGCTATTGACCCCTGCGGCAAGTACCGGTGGGATCTGTTCGATGCGATCGACTTCGACGATGATTGAGGTGGTGTGCCCGACTCTTTCTCGAATGGTGCGCAAAGCGGTGGTCACGGCCTGCCCATCCGTGCTCGGGTTTGATACCCCTAGGGCTGCCAGGTGGTTGTCTTTGATCATCACGGCGTCGGAAAGGCTGTATCGGTGGTTATAGCCACCGCCAACGCGGACCGCATGCTTTTCGAATGCGCGCAGTCCTGGCGTTGTCTTCCGGGTGTCCACGATGCGCGCACCAGTTCCAGCAATGGCGTCGACATAACGAGAGGTAAGGGTGGCAATCGCGCTCATACGCTGCGAGAAATTCAAGGCGATGCGCTCGGCGGTGAGCACGCCACGGGCAGGCCCGTCGATTACTGCGAGGCGTTGGCCGGCGACAAAGCGAGCGCCTTCTGTGGCAAGCTCCGTTACCGTGATCCGGGGATCAGAGAGAGTAAAGGCCGAACGGACGACTTCCCCACCGGCAAACACGCCAGGCTCACGGGCGACAAGGGCGGTTGTGATCGTGGCCTGCTCCGGGATGGCAGCTTCGACGGTGATATCCCCCCAGGGGGCGTCCTCGCGTAGGGCTGCGGCGACGGCATCAGTGATCGTGTCTCGGGTAAGCATCAGTGTTAGGCCTTTGTTGCAATGGTGATTGTGGAGTTTTTATGTTGTGTCGCAGGCGCTGGAATTACTGTCAGTGCTTGGGAACGTGCCAGGTAGGGACTGGTCTGCGGGAAATCGCTGCGACGGTGGGCGCCCCTGGATTCTTCCCGAGCCAGCGCAGCGGTTGCGATCATCAGGCCGATTTCTGCGAGGTGCCCGGATTCTTCATCAGTGGCGTATTCATTAAGGTCGCGAATTGCCTGGGCGAGTCCGCTGGCGTTTCTTTCCATTCCTACGTGGGCGTCGATGGTGTCGTGAATTTGTTGCTTTCTCGATCCTTCGACAGAAAGCTCCTTCGCCACCGGCAGGGGGACGGTGAGGGCTGGCGCGAGCCTTTCAAGTTCGACCGCCCATCGGTTGGTGTGTGCGAAATCGATAGCGCCTTCGGCTGCGCGTGCTCCAAAGACGAGGCCTTCGAGCAGCGAGTTCGAGGCGAGCCGGTTAGCACCGTGCACTCCGGTATTTGCCACTTCACCGGCGGCAAATAGTCCTGGCATGCTGCTGCGCGCCTGGGTATCGGTTGCGATGCCACCCATGCTGTAGTGCGCCGCCGGGGTGATCGGGATGAATTGATGCGCCCAGTCATATCCTTCGGCGGCGAGCATGGCGGAAATGCCGGGGAATTCTTGGTTTAATCCCGTGGCCCCCTTCCGCTTGATGATGTCACTGACATCGAGGAATACGCTGGCACCAGTCTTGCGTCGGGTTGTGAATACGGCAGTAGCCACGACATCTCTGGGTGCTAATTCGCCACGCGGGTCGTAATCGAACATGAAGCGCCGTCCGGCATCATCACGCAGCACCCCGCCAGCACCTCGAACGGCTTCCGAAATCAACTGTCGCGTGCCCTCCAGCACGGTGGGGTGAAACTGCACAAATTCCATATCCGCAATGACAGCCCCTGCTCGTGCCGCAGCGAGTATTCCACAGCCATCCGCCCCCGGCGCGCCCGTGGATCGTGAATACACCCCGCAATAGCCACCGGTGGCAAGAATGACCGCGTCGGCAAGCATGGGATGTTCCGCGCCCGCTGCTGCAACGGTAATGCCGGCCACGGTGCCGTCGGCGACGATGAGTTCAATAAGTGAGCGACCTGGGTAATGGGCGATGCCGGGGTGTTTGGTTACTTCGCCGATGAGGAAGCGGTGCAGCATGAGCCCGGTTTGGTCGCCCGCGGCGTGGACAATGCGGGCGAAGTTGTGTGCTGCTTCGAGCCCTTGGTCGAGTGTCCCGTCGCCGTGTCGATCAGCGGGAAAACCGGCCTTGATCAACTTGCGGACAAGTTTTCCTCCTTGCTTGGTAAGGATCAAGGCAGCCTGTGGGTCCACAAGTCCCGCGCCGGCGCCGAGAGTGTCATGCAGGTGCGAGGTGAATGAGTCCTGCTTGTCAATGGCCGCGGCGATGCCGCCTTGGGCAAGTTGGGTGCTTCCTTCGGAGTCAACAATCGAAGGCCCCGGGTATACAAGCGCCACGTGGGCGCCCGCGTTGGCGGCCGTTAATGCTGCGCTCAGTCCTGCCACGCCGGCGCCGACGACAATGATGCTTGTCTGCGAGGTTAATTTCGTCATGGAAAAGTTGCTGCGATTCTTTAGGTTCTAGGGGCGAGCGGCGAGCATGCGTTCCAGCGCGATGCGGGCATCGGTGGCGACACCGTCGTCCACAGTGATCCGATTGGGGGTTTTCCCCTCTACGAGTGATTCCAGGGTCCACGCTAGGTAGGCGGGGTGAATGCGATACATCGTCGAACATGGGCACACTACTGGGTCGAGGCAGAAGATGGTGCGATCCGGATATTGATCAGCAAGGCGGTTGACGAGGTTAATTTCGGTGCCGATGGCGAGCACGTCGCCTGGTTGGGAGGCCTCTACCTCCCTGCGGATGAGCTCGGTGGAGCCTGCCACATCTGCGGCCTCAACGACAGGTGCCGGGCATTCCGGATGAACGATCACGCGCACGTTCGGAAACTGCGCCCGGGCGTGGTCAATCTGGGCAACGGTGAAGCGCTTGTGAACGGAGCAGAATCCATTCCATACAATCACCTTGGCCTGCTCGATGGCTTCAGGGGTGTTTCCCCCCAGAGGCAGGTGGGGGTTCCACGTGATGATGTTTTCCTCAGCAATCCCCATCGCCTTTGCGGTGTTGCGCCCCAGGTGTTGGTCCGGCAAGAAGACCACTCGCTCCCCGCGCTCGAATACCCACTCCAGCACCGTTCGCGCGTTGGAAGAGGTGCAGACAATGCCGCCGTTTCGTCCACAAAATGCCTTGATTGCCGCCGAGGAATTCATATAGGTGACCGGAACCAGCGGCGCCTTCTCCGACTTCGACTCGACGGAGGAAAGGCAGCTGGAAAGCTCGGTCCAACAGCGTTCGACTTGGCTGATGGTGGCCATGTCGGCCATGGAGCAGCCTGCCGAGAGGTTGGGAAGGATGACTGCCTGATCCGGGGTGGAAAGAATATCGGCGGTCTCCGCCATGAAATGCACCCCACAGAAGACAAAGGCTTCTGTTTCTGGGTGTTGTTTTGCTGCCTGTGCGAGATTGAAGGAATCTCCGACGAAGTCAGCGAACTGGATGATTTCATCGCGTTGGTAGAAATGTCCGAGGATCTTTACCCGCTGGCCAAGGTGTGCCTTGGCCTCCCGGATCATCTCCTCAAGCTCCTCGACACTTGCCTCGGTGTAGCGTGAAGGCAGTTGCCCCTGGTGTGGCGCCTGCGCTGGGAATGGGTCGTGGATGGATGCGCCAGGACCGTAGGAATGGTCCTGATCAACCTGCCACGGGTCCTTTGCCAGTTCGTTGTCACAGGTAGATAAACCAGAGGGAAAGGTAGCAGTGAAGATGGGCAAGCTAATACCGGCACGAGTCTGGTGAGCGCTGTGCGATGCAGCTGTGGCCTGTTCTTTGTGTGCTGCGGCATTGATGAGTTCTTGGACGCTGGTCACGACGGTCTCCTTGGAAGGCAGGATAGGGAGTGGGGATGGCTGAGGTGTGACGGCGTTGGGCTTAGCCAAAACCGTCACTTCGTGGGGCAAATCTGTACAGCTTGGCGGGCCGGTGTTTGGAGCCGGTTTGACGGTTCCCAGTTTCTTCGACCGTCTTGCTTGCCAGGATTTGGCGGCGGAAATTGGCCGGGTCTATGCGGCGTTCAAGAATGACCTCATAGACGGCGCGAAGCTGGGCGAGGGTGAACTCGGGGCCTAAGAAACGGTGCGCGACGACGGAGTAGGTGGTTTTCGCGCGCAGGCGCTCGAGGCCTACACGGATAATCTCGCCGTGGTCGAAGGCAAGTGCCGGGAGTTGATCCACGCTAAACCAGGCCACATTGCCATCGCCGTGCTCACCACGGCTTTGTGGGGCCTGCCGCTCACCCCAGGCGGTGATGTCGTCGTGGCTGTACTGTGCCCAATAGGCAATTGTTACCAGGCGCTCAGCCTGCGCGGAACGTTCAACGGAGCCGAAGGAATACAACTGTTCTAGATAGTTAGGTTCGATGTCGGTTGCTGACACCAGCGTTTGCATCGCGGTCTCCGTCAGTGTTTGGTTCCACTGAATAGGCCCGCCAGGTAGTGCCCACGCTCCCTTAAAGGGCGCTCGGATACGGCGCACGAGTGGGATCCACACATCGGATGCGGCACCCGGCGCGCAGCGGGCATCGTTTGGCATGGGCAAGGTGCGCCCTTCACTGTCACCCACCAGCGCGAAGGCGGGCACTGACAGGCTAAAAGCGATGGTGGAAACCGCCACCGTGGGTGGCTTTGTGCGCCTTTCGGCGACATTGAGCCTGGTCCAATTGGCCACCTTGAGTCTCCTCAGCCCTCAAAACTACTTATAGTCAATTTGACTTTAAGTAGACGCTAGACCTTGCCGCTTAGAAAGTCAATGGCCTTTGACAACCTCGAGCCACAAGCCCTGCAGCATAGAAATCCAGCCATCCCCTCCCCTAGCCGCTTAAGGCCGGGCGCTGAGGCAGGCGATCGTGACCAATATCTTGGCTTCGGGCTGCCAAGGCACCCATGCCATAGGCATCTGGATCAAACCGAGCTGTGGATTTCACCGAAGAAAAGCCCGAGTCCCCACAGCCATAGAATTCGTTCCTTGCAATCTTGGCCCGATCCTCATCATTGATCACCGCAACCGCAAAGCGTTCATCGGCGCCAGTCACCGCTTCTTCAGCGACTGTGAGCCTGCGTCCCATCTCTGCGATGAATCCGTTCATAAACGAGCGCCGCAACCTCGCCGTTTGCTGCGACGAACCATACACGGGATCACTGCTCACCTTTTGCGCCAATATCGCCATGCGCGGATTCAAAAGCGAGTACAACATCTCCACCCGCTCGACATGACGCCTGAGCCCAAATACCATCACCCAAATTACGGTCGGGCGCTTGCACACGTGGCGAATTGCCTCACAATGCAGCGCCCGGGCGATGGTTGCCAACAAGGTCGCCTGCACGCGGCCATACGGCCCCTTAATGTCAAATCGTCGGTTGATCACTTCATCATCAGCATTGGGAGCGGTGAGATCTCTTTCATCTACTCCGTATCGCGCCATGAGGTCAAAGGCTTTTTCCATGGCACGATCCGCCTCCGGCTTTCCTTCTTGGTCGGCAGCTAGCTCCAGCAGCTTTTTTACCTTGGCCTTGACATCGTCGATCCGCCTTGCCATTTTCAATTCTCCTTCCAGCATGTTTATCGTTTTCCAATGACGCACAGGCCCTACCTGGCCACTTCATTGCCACCGACGAGTGACCCCGCGAAACCTTGCGACATTCCCCAGGCTTCTTGGTCAAAATCAATGGAGATCACATAGGCATCTGTAGTGGCCCTCGGGCGCGTGCATTACAACAGCCACAGTGGCCATTTCCACGGCGGTTTCGCCGCTCAACACGAGCGTAATGGATCATTCGAATACACGTTCTGAATGTCTGTCAATTGACATTGACAAAGAAGGCTTGACTTACCCTATAACGCTGTATAGATGAAAAGTGCCGCCATATTTCCAGCGCACATTTAGAAAATATGAGCTACAAATAAGATATCCACGCGTTCCCCGTTCCTTGAGCCAGAGACCACACACCATTGCCATACCCCACTGGGTATAGTGGAGGATGTTCACTTACGTTCTATCCGTTAAGGCACACCAATGTCTAGCCTCATCATTCTCGGCGCAGGTACCGGTGGCACATTGCTTGCGAACAAGCTTCGCAAGGCCCTACCAAGCGACTGGTCGATCACGGTCATCGACCGAAACAATGCCCACCACTACCAGCCCGGCTACCTCTTTATCCCGTTCGGCACATACCGCCCCAAGCAGGTAGTCAAGCCGCGGGACCGCTACCTTCCAGGCGTCAAATTCCTCATCGATGAAGCCACCGCGATCGACAAGGATTCCAATACGATCACACTCGCATCCGGACAGGTGATCGGCTTTGACAAGCTCATCGTCGCCACCGGTACGCACTCCGCCCCCGAGGAAGTTGCTGGAATGGCTGAAGCATTGGCCAACACAGACTCAGTCCACGAGTTTTACTCGCTCGAGGGCGCATCGAGGCTCAAGCCTGCTCTCAAGAAGCTCGAGAAGGGCAACCTCGTGGTTCATATCTCCGAGATGCCGATCAAATGCCCAGTCGCACCCATGGAATTTGCACTGCTAGCTCAGGACTACATGCGCAAGCGTGGCCGCGGCTTCGACGTAGACATCACCTTCGTCACCCCATTAGATGGTGCGTTTACAAAACCCGTGGCATCAAAAGAGCTCGGCACCTTCCTCGCCACCCGCGGCATTAAGGTGGTCACCGACTTCCACGTCGCCGAGGTTGATGGCCCAGGACGGCAACTGACATCCTTCGACGGCCGGGTGGTTGATTTCGACCTTTTGGTTACCGTTCCCCCCAACCGTGGGGCGACAGTCATCGCCGATTCCCACCTCTGCAATGATGCCGGATTCCTCCCGGTCAACCCGCACACCTTGCAATCGCTTGCCTCTCCTGACATCTGGGGTATCGGTGATGCAACAGACGTGCCCACTTCCAAGGCAGGGTCGGTGGTTCACTTCCAGGCCGACACGCTCGTTCCGAACCTCCTCGCCGATATCGCAGGCAGGGATCTACCGGAATCCTTCGATGGCCACGCCAACTGTTTCATCGAATCCGGCCGCGGTGAGGCCATGCTGTTGGATTTCAACTACGAGCAAGAACCGGTGACTGGCACGTTTCCGCTTGCCAAGGTGGGCCCGCTCAAGCTCCTGGCGCCGTCCAAACTCAACCACCTGTCCAAGCTCGCATTTGAACATGTCTATTGGAACCTGCTCATCCGAGGCCTCCCCCTACCCGTGAGCGCGCATATGTCCACCGCGGGCAAGAACATAAAAACTGATGCCACCCGCTAGGCCCGAAAAACGGTCACGAAAACTAGTCAGATAAGCCACCCAGACAAGACAGACCAGCAATAGTAGACATCAGGAGCACTCATGCCCACCAATACTTTCCTTGGCCGCCCCATTACCGTCAACGACGAGGGTTTTCTCACCGTCCCCAGCGAATGGGACGAAGAACTTGCCGTCGAGCTTGCCCGCATCGCCGGCATCAATGAGCTTTCCGACGAGCACTGGAAGCTCATTCGCTTCGTCCGAAAGGATTTCCTCGAGCTCAATGCCGCGCCGACGCTGCGCCGCATGAACAAGGTAGGCGGCTTCGACATCCCGCGCATCTTCGAACTGTTCCCCGGCAAGCCAGCCAAGAAGCTCGCCTACATCGCAGGGGCGACCAAACCTGTCGCCTGCGTCTAGCAGCACAGCTCAATTCACGGCACCACCCGTTTATCAAGCAAGGAGAAAGAGGCACATTATGCCCATCGACGCCCACGGCAACATCATCCCCGACTTTGGCGATAACCTCACGGCCTCAACCCCACACGAGACCTCCGGCTCATCGGGTACTGGCGGCTATGCTGGTCCGCGGAAAATGGCCTTCATTTGCTCAAAAGGAAACCTAGATATGGCCTATCCTGCGCTGATCATGGCCAATGCCGCACTGGGCGAGGGAATTGACGTTGATATCTTCTTTACTTTCTGGGGTCTCGACATGGTCGACCTTCGCACCAATGACAACCTCAAGTTCACCTTTGCGGGCAACACCGCCATGCACATGCCCGAGCTCGAGCGCTTGCGCGGAGGATTAGGCTCGGCCTCCTTCCCGCAGGCAATGGCGCAGATTCCCGGTGTCACCGGCTTTGCCACGAAGATGATGAAAAAGCAGATGGCCGAGCTCGAGATCCCACCCGTGCGTGAGATGCTGACCCAGATCCATGACATGGGAGGCAAGCTATGGGGCTGCAAGCTCACCGTGGAAATGATGAAGATCAAGGAGGCAAACTTTATTCCCGAGCTCGACGGAGTTATCTCGGCCACCGATTTCATCGAGCTTTCCGAGGGTGCACAGATCGTGTTCATCTAGCTCGAAGCAGGGCCGTTTAGGTACTACCAGGTGCAAGGGATCACACATGCGTGCCGACGTTTACAGGTCTCCTTTCCTCACGTCACCAGGTAAGCGTCGGCAAGCAAAAAGGAGCCGGCGGTAGGCGGAAACGAAAAGTGTACTGCAATTTCAATAAAACAATAGGTTATCTCTAAAGTTGAATGCGTGACTGAATCGACAACAGCTGAAAAACCCGGCTCCACCATCAAGGTGCCTGAAGGACCCCACGAGCGCATGGGCGCGGGCGCATTTACCATGAAGGTCCTCAACGGCATCTCCATCGCCGTCGTGGTATCGCTTGTGCCCCATGCGCTGCTTGGCGAACTGGCGAAGGCCATCGCCCCACACTGGTCGGGGGCTGCTACCATCTTGCAGCTCACCGGGCTGGCATCGTCGCTGCTGCCAGTGATGATCGGCGTTCTCGTGGCCATGCAGTTCAAGCTCACCCCGATTCAGACGGCCGCGGTGGGCATCGCAGCGGTGTGCGGCTCGGGCGTCGCCCAGCCCATGGCCGAAGGTGGTTTCCACCTACAAGGAACTGGACTGGTGATCAATACGGGCATCACCGCAGCATTGGCTGTCGGACTGATTCTCCTCATCGGCGATAAGCTGAAAAACTACACCATTTTGCTGTTGTCCACACTGGTCACGTTGATCGCCGGCGGCATTGGCTGGGTTGTCACCTACCCCGTGGTCAAGGCGTTTACCATCTGGATAGGCGAACTGGTCAACGGCGCAACCAACCTGCAGCCCATCGTCATGGGAATCGTGCTGGCGATGCTCTTTGCGTTCATGATCGTCTCGCCGGTGTCCACCGTCGGCTTGGCAACGGCGATCTTCATGGAGGGCATCTCAGCAGGCACGGCCAACCTGGGTGTGGTCGCCGCCGGCTTCGGCCTACTAGTCGCCGGATGGCGGGTCAACGGCTTTGCCACCTCCATCCTTCACGTCTTAGGCTCGCCCAAGGTCCAGATGGCGAACATGTTCTCCCGCCCGGTGACTTTCCTGCCGATCCTTTCCACCGCGGCGGTCCTCGGCGGTATCGGCGGGGCCTTCGGGATCTCAGGCACACCGATCTCCGCCGGTTTCGGCATCTCCGGTTTGGTGGGACCGCTGGCCGCATTGAACTACGAGGGCTGGGGCTGGACCGCCGGCAACATCACCTTGATCCTCATCATCTTCGTCCTAGCTCCGCTGGCGTTGTCCATCGCGTTTAACTATCTGTTTGAAAAGGTATTGGGCTGGACCAAAGCTGAATATTATAAGCTCGATTTCGTCTAAGGCCACACCTGGCGCAAGACCGGCAAAGGCAGGTCCCCATCGTTCGAGCTTCCCGTCCTCCGTCGGCACCGCGCCCAGCTCCGCCACGGTCAGCTCCGCCACGGCCAATTTTGCCACTGCCAGCAGCGCAACCCTCGCCCACAGCGCCACCGAAGGTTCGACGAGCCCTGCGACTGACCCTGAGCAGCCGTCGAGCCTTGCCCCGCCGGCGTCTACCGATGCTGTGGCCCCGGCGGTGACTAATGATCAATCGCCCGGCGCCGTCACGGTTACCGAGTTCCAGCAGCGCATGTACGAGGAAATGCTTGTCCACCACGAGATCGGCGGCACCTTCACTACCAACGGGACTCCCACCACGCTATGCACCTATGGTGACGGCTATGGACTCAACGTCATCACCGCCGGTGCGAACACCAGCTGCGACTTCGCCCGGGAGGTATCGCACGCGCTGACCAGGTCTCTTCTCCCGCGCACCGTGACGGCCACCAGCCCCGTCACCGGCCAGTCCTACACGATGAGCTGCAGCAACGACGCCAACAACCTGATCACGTGTACGGGTGGTAATAATGCGACGGTGTATATGTACTAGCTTTTCTCGCTTTCCGACGCCTACGGTTCGCGCCGTGTCCCCTCGGAGCTGATGATCTCACCTAGCTTGCCCCTGGGGGCTGCAGCCCCGAACCCGGGCTGGCCGGGCTCGAGCGCAATTCCTGCGTGTAGGGACTCCAGTGGAAGCGGGCCAAAGCCGAAGGCATCGACAAGCTGAGCAACAACAGCTACATCCTCCGCATCGTCGCCTGCCAAAGCCATCGCCAGACGCCCTGGAGCGCCCGCAGGCTGCGCGTAATCGGCAAGGTCGTGGTAGCCCATGTGGTTGAAGGCCTTGACTAGGTGGCGCGCGCCCAGTTTCTCGCGGACAAACTCGCTGGAGCTGGGCACGAGCTCCTTCGGGTCGAGGCTGCGCCCGTCGACCTCCCGCCAGTAGTTCATCGCATCCACGACCAGCCTGTCACCCAGCAGCTTCGCTGGCAGAGTGTGGAACTTGCCCAAGGGAAGAGCCAGGATGACTACCTCCGAAGCCGCAATCACCTCGGCTGTCGCACCAGCTGTTGCGCCTGGGGCTAACACTGAGACGGTCAGCTCAATCTTGCCGGGGTCGCCCGATCCGGCAATCCGTACCTCATGTCCTGCGGCCACGGCGAGCTGGGCGAGCACCACGCCAAGCTTTCCTGCCCCAAGAATTCCGATGCGCATTAGGCAAGCACCTCGCTTGGGGTGGTCTTCTGTTCGGCGATGAGCTCGCGCACCCGCGGGATGACCTGGCTGCCGTAAAGCTCGATGGAATGTTCGCGATCGGCCGTCGACTGCTCGCCGTGCCCGTAGATGAGGTCGAAGCGGTCGATCTCGAGCAGCGTCGCCGTCTTGGCAATCTTGCGGGCCACGGTCTCTGGGGAGCCGACATAGAGGGCGCCGTGTTCGATTTCAAAGTCGAACTTCTCCCTGGTGAACTCGCCCCACCCACGCTCGGCGCCGATGCGGTCGCGGTTGCGCTTGAAGGGGGCGAACAGGCGCTCTCGTGCCTCTTGGTCGGTATCGGCGATAAACCCCGGTGAGTGCACTCCGACCAGCCCGGCCGTTGTACCCAGTTGCTGCGCTGCGCGCTTATACAAGTCCACGTATGGGGCGAAACGGCGCGCACTGCCACCGATGATGGCCAACATGAGGTTGAAGCCATAGCGGGCGGTGCGCACTACAGACTCGGGCGACCCGCCAACACCGACCCAGGTATCGAGCCGCCCGCCCTCGGTCTTGGGGAAGACGTCGGCCTCCTGCAAGCTGGCGCGGGTCGTGCCGGACCACGATACCGGCTTCTCCTTGAGTAGTTCGGCAAATAGCCCCACCTTCTCTTCAAAGAGCACGTCATAATCGCGCAGGTCATAACCGAACAACGGGAAAGACTCGGTAAAAGATCCGCGACCCAGCATCACCGATGCCCTACCGTTGGACACGGCGTCGACGGTGGCGAAGCGCTCGAATACGCGCACCGGGTCGTCGGAGCTCAGCACCGTTACGCCCGTTCCCAACTTGATGTTGTCGGTCATACTGGCGATGGCCGCAAGGACCGTCTCTGGGGAGGAGATAGCAAAGTCATCACGGTGATGCTCACCGACGGCGATGACGTCAATGCCCAGCGTGTCGGCAAGCTGAGCCTCCTTCACTACCTGCCGGATCGCCTCCGCATAACTAACCTTGGTGCCATCCACACGAGTAGGGATATCACCGAAGGTATCGAGTCCGAATTCAAGTTTCTTGCTCATGGGGATCACTGCCTTTCGTCTTAGGACATCTATGATTTCTTTTCTGTCCTTGGCAACCGGCAATGCGAGCACCCCGTTCCACACCGGCCTGCATTCCACTAAAAGATACCTATGAACAGCAAGAATATCGATGCCACCCCACCCCATTCGGAGGTGGTGGACACATCCATAAGTTTTTGATCTTGAATACGGACACCACAGATCTCGCCTTAAGGCAGCAAACCGACTGGCGTCGGCAAGCAAGCAAAATGCAATGTGTAGGCAAACATGTTGCCCACTAGCTCGGGGTCAAGTGGCAAAAAGTGTGTCTGGGGAAAGTCTTTTTAACGTTGGACGTGTGCGGATACCGCCGTTTCCCTTCCGGCATTGCTTGTTCCATCCACAGGGCCTTAAATCCACTGATTTTCGGTACATAGTGGTAGACGCGTTTGTCTTCAGCGTATGAGTAGAAATCGACTTTCCTGCCAGTCTGTGGAGGGCCGGCGAAGCAAAGACACTATAATGACGATTTTTCTTGGGTAGAACGCGCGTAGGAGTGTCTACTAAGTAGATTGGGCGCTGGGGCCATTGGAGTTGAGTAGCTTACTTAGATGAAGATTAAAATTCTACCTCAGCTTCAATGCAGAAATCATCATATTGCTGCCGCTAAGAGCGGCGAGAACTATAGCACTGAGTGTCGTCATACCAAGACAGTTGATCTGGGATTCTTGCTTGAGGAACTTGTTTAATGGGCGTGGCACAAGGACAAAAACGGCAACACCGTCCGCGGCTCTACCGCGTCGAACCTGCCACGATGCGCGGCCATGTACTGTCCCGCAATCGGAGGACTGGTTCGTCTTTGTTCCTCTGGTAACACTGGAAGCGTTAGTAGCGCGAGCGCAAGGCTCTGGCAATGAGGGGGCGCAGGGGTGGACAAAAGGCAGCCCAGAGTTGGAAAGACCGTGGCAGCGAATACGCCCAAGGCGAAGTCTCGAAGCTGCCGAAGGCCCTTAGAAAACGTTCGTCGCAATGACGCACCGTGTCACGACAAATAGCAGCTTTAATGACTTCCATTTCCAGACGGAGACCTACCTTAACCCGGGCAAGCGCCACAGCTCGACAGTTCGGCCCCAACTCATGTATGCGCACGAAAAACCTCCGTGAACTACCAAAGTAATTCTCGGAGGTTGTATTGGTACGCCAGACATCACGCAACATATACGAGGTGTTGTCAAGCGGGCGGGGGATGCCTGGAAAGGGATAACTAGGGCCCGACCCCCGGAAAGTGGGCACGAAGGATTTAATCAAGAATCAGATTTCAGGATAGCAGGACCGCGCTCCTCAAACACCGCAGGAGCAAGATAATTACACCAGGAATGCCGGCGCACCGTGCTGTAACGGGTACACCAGCGGAAAACGTCCCTCCGGCAGCGCAATTGATTCTCAAAGGTCTTGGCATCCTGGAGGACTTCCCGCTTCAGGGCCGCATTGAAGGACTCGGCCAAAGCATTATCCGCACTGGTTCCAATTGATCCCATCGACTGCCTGATCCCCAGGTCTTTACAGGCGCCCTGGAATGCATAAGAGGCATACACGCTCCCGTGATCCGAATGAAAGATCGCCCCCTTCAAGTCTCCACGCTGGCCCTTGGCCATGAGTAGCGCGTCTTGGACCAGGGAGGTGCGCATGTGATCTGGGATAGAAAACCCACCAACCTGCGGGAATAACAGTCAATGACCGTGGCCAGGTACATATTCGACCCGTCCGCGATCGGCAGGTACGTAATATCCCCAACGTAGAGCTGGTTTGGCTTCTCAGCGGTGAATTTACGACCCACCAGATCAGGGAACACTGGTTTCTTCTGATCGCACACAGTGGTGGTGACCTTGCGCTTCTTGGTGTATCCGAACAGCTTCAACGAACGCATCACCCGAGCAACCCGCTTGTGGTTTACGGGGGCCTGATCGGCCTGGTCTTTGAGTTCAGCGGTAATCCGCTTGACACCATAACAGCCACCTTCGGCGGTGAAGACAGTCTTGACCCGGGCGCCAAGAATAGCGTCGTTGAGCAGGCGTTTCTTACGTGTGGGAGCGGTGCTTTTCCATTTGTAATACGAGGACCTGTTGAGTTTCAACACGTCACATAACCGCTTAACCGAGTGGTTTTTCTGGGCGTCGTCAACGAACTGGAAGCGGATCACCAGCTCGTCTCTTCCGCGAAATATTTTGCTGCTTTCCGCAGGATATCGCGCTCTTCGCGTAAGCGGCTGACTTCCCGTTCCAGCTGTCTGATCCGCTCGGCTTCTGTTATCGAGGCCGACGAGGACGAAACTGCGGTACTGCTCTTAGCGCGGGCGCCTGTCCCGTACTTCTTCAACCAATTATGCAGGGTAGCGCGGTTAATCCCGAGATCAGTGGCAATGGTCTGAATCGAGGTGCCCGGGGAGTTCTCGTAGAGCGTGACGGCGTCGCGCTTGAATTCCTCTGTGTAGGTCTTGCGTGGCATGGTGGCAGATTACCTTTCCCAGCATCATGCTGGTTTCAAGGTGTCCACCAAACGGGGGTCAGTCCCCTACCACTATAGATCTGCAGTGTAAGACTGAATAGATAAATAGGTAGGCGTCGGGCGTGATTGACACTAATTGATCACTAAAGAAGCTTCAGCAGAACCTAGCGGACATTACACATACGCATTTTTAGAGTTCGGAGGATGAGCTGTCATATTAATTATTAGCCCAGTCCCACGACCTATTTCCAATTTTATAGTACGCATAAGAGTAGGTGTAGTTGGTTATCCCTGAACATACTGCAGACCAGGTCATTGCCATCTTCCCTAGGCTGTTGGTTCTGGAACTTGAAGTGTAACGATAGGTTTCACCAGACTTACTTCGAGCCATAATAGCAAACTCGTTCTTGCCGGAGCTATTATTTCCGGTGGAATAGAATAAATTACTTTCTCCAGTATAATAACTACTTTTTGAGGGCGAAAAAGTAAAACCCGGGAGTGAAGTGCTGTCTCCTACTCCAGCAGTTCCGCCACCCTTAAGAAACACTCCTGTATCCGCTGATGCTAGATGAATTTTCTTAGCCATATTGGCTAAGTCGTTCTTGACGGCCGTATCATTTGCCCTGTTCTGTATTCCGTTATACGCAACTATGGAGATAGCAGCCAAAATACCTATTACTACAATGACAATCAGCAACTCTACTATCGTAAAACCGCTCCGGCGACCGATTTTAGCCCCAGCCCCTTGGATTTTTTCGCTTGTATCGAATATTGTTCTATTCATTTATCTATTTAGTTTTCTCTATCAATTTATAAATATTATCTATGCCCCCAATATAAGACATAAGCAATATATATACAAAGTAAACTAGGCTCAAGCTCGCATCGCACCGCTTGAGGGATCAGCGCCATCAAAGCACATTCGCGCTCTAGACACTTAGCTAGTTTTCGAAGATCCCGTCGCTGGTTTTTCCTATTCTCCTCAACTACTAGCATTCTCCCGCCCAGGCTTTAGTCTCTGACCATTCTAGGGATAGATCAGCGCCACTGCTATCTACCGTCGGTAGTGGTATCCCCGGTGCGTATTTTCTTTAATAAACTCCTTCAAAGTCTCACGCGAAACATACTTTCTCGAAGACACCTGAACATGCTCGAGTTCTCCCTGGTTGACCAGTTCATAAACCATCGAATACGACAGCCCCAAGGCCTCACCGGCTTGTTTGAGGCTTAACAACAGGGGACCATTATCCGCCAGACTGCTTGGCTTGATCACGGTGGTCTGCTCGGCCTCAATTACTTCAACCTCTGAAGTAGTGGTCTTCCAAGAACCGTAGTACCCATACGGTTTGTTGAACTCCTCCTGGACTTTTCTAGCTGCATCCTCTTCATCTGCAGCCCTGACCCAGCGCTCCGCTACTTGGACTCTTGTGACCTGAACTCGGTAACGCATAAATGTCTCCTTGGTTTGAACCTGTTTGACCTTTACCGGCTTGTTGCTACGCCTCTGGGCTGCATTACGCACTCGGCGTGAGTGGCGAACCGCCGCATCGGCAGGAGGGGCAGGAGAGTCACGATCAGGTGGCACACTGCAGCCCTTCGCACTGGGTGAGCCGGGCCGCCGTGTCGCTCTACCTGGTTTGCGCGGTTCAGGTTTGCCAAACTCAGGAATATTGGGCCACTGCTCCCCCGAGCTAGTGATCTTTACTTTCCATGTATCTCCGCTACCCGAGATCTCAACCAGACCTAATCGCTCCAGACGGCGAGCATGCCCTCGGTATCGCAGATCATCATCAGCGAACGTGTCAGCAGGCTGCCCAGCCTTAATCCACTCCAAGACCTCAATCTGAAGCTCGGTCAACCCATATCGCTTATTGGTCACCGCTGCTTCCGTTCCTAGATTTCTTATTAAACAGTTTTCATATAACTGTCACTAATTCACTAAAGAGTAAGGAGAAATACGTCAAGACCTACTTGAATTCCACGCCATAGCACTTTTCGGTAGGTGTTCTCCTGATCTGAAGTTCAGAGGGAGCCCCTAGCTAAAGATTTATAATTCCTACGCTAATCTTAGGTTTTAATTTTTTGTTTTAAGCGCTATACCCGCAACCGCAACTAATCCTAGTGCCATGCCGCCTAAGACAATTTGACCAGCCTTAAGAAGATAATCATCCCAGAAATTTTGATCATTGGCATGAATAAGTCCCTGTTTTTCAGCAGTATCAACAATCATCTGAAGGTATGTCAAACGTTCTTCTTTGGTCAAGGCAATATTGCTATCGAGCTCTTTTTCCAGAATCCTGCGGACGTCAGCCCACGCATTATGAACCTCTTGAGTGCTGTCTCTGACAGCTCCCGCGACTTCTTGCTGCGCCTCTTCATAGACGTCTACCACATCAAGAGCGAGTTCCTTAAAATTCGGAAACTGCTCGATGATAGCCAAACGAACTTCAGGAGTCAGATCGTTCATTAGATTGACGAACTGCATCACTCCGTCTTTGGAGAGATTCCGGAATGAGTCGATACCCATTGCTTTCTTCACATCTTGCTCTGTTTTGGGTTTAGCCACAACGCCACCTCTAGGTAGTTTTAGATCGTTAGTCTTGAAGGACCTAAGAGAGCCGATCAGAATCTAGTCCAGTTCTTTATTCCAGACCTTCGATTAACCGTTAACTTTCGGAAAATACCTAATTCAGCTGATCAAGCATTACTTATTTTCTTAATTAAGGATATCGTGCAGAGAGGATTCCAGCGTCTTTTTTAGACCTGTTACTCGAAAATTCCTCTAGTACTGATCTTTGAACTTCCGGAGACCAAAATATTTTAAGATTACGTTTCGTTCTAGTGATAGCCGTATAAAAAATATTGTGGCTAATGCGTTCAGAGGCCTCGTCCGTTATAATGTTCACGCCCGATATCGATTCCTTCACGGCGAAGAGCATGCCACATTTTCCGCACACCGTGGACACCATAATTATCTCTATGAACAGCACTAATGCGTTCAACCAGCACGCCGTCACGAAGTCGACGAGCACTTAACCCGCCAGCCCGGTTATTTTTCAACGTCTTACAGATGAACTCGACAGAGAAACGATTCCGGTTTTCATCGATGAACCGGATCATTTCCGACGTTTGGGGTCGAGTTCCGACGCGAAAAAAGCTGACGCGGCTTTCAGTAGCTCATTAGTGTCGCGGAGCTCTTGATTTTCACGGCGTAGCCTCGCGTTTTCGGCGGCCAAATCTTCAGGTACAGGTTCTGGGGTGTTTCCTGCACGGCGGGCCTGCTGGGTCCATTGACGAGCTGTGTGCCATGAAACCCCCAGCTTTGGAGCTACTGCCTGGCACGCGGCCTGCATCGACATATTTTCCGCCAAGATGCGGTCTTCCACGAGACGGCCCACACGGTCCTTTGCATCCTGGTCAAATTTTCTCGGCATGTTCCAGATTTTCCCATCTACTCAAGCGGAACAAAACCTGGGACACTTCACTTCCTCAACGAAAAGACCATCCTGCCCAAGGAACGAAACCCAAGCGGCACAGCATGGGAATACACCCACATCCGCGTGCGCAAAGCCTACAACTCACTCATGCACTTACACCGCAAGAAATGGCTCTTTACTTTCCTCCAACCCCCAAAAACCGCACTACAGCCCACAACATGGAAAGCCACGACCAACAGCCTCGAAGGCGGTATTAACGCGCAGCTAAAACTCCTGGCGCGCATACACCGAGGCAGGGGCGGGGAACGCCAACGAAGAATGATCGAATGGTGGCTGCACTCAAAAACGCAACTGCCTGACGATCCACTAGAAATCGCCAGGCAGCAACGCTTCGGCCAAGACGCACTCGCCAAAGTCACAGTCTTGACCCAACCAAACGAGAACCAAGCAAACCAGGAAACAGGCCGACCAGCTCTCTACGACAACGCTATCCCAACCGACTACCAACACAACATCGGCATACAAAAGGGCACCATCAGATAAACGCACAAGTGTCCGACCGACGACACGCCGACCGGACACACATTTTGCTACTTAAGCCCCATCAGATAAACGCAAAAGTGTCCGGCCGACGACACGCCGACCGGACACACATTATGCTACTTAAGCCGAGAACCTGGTCACAGAGGTGGATTTAACCCCAGAAACAGAAAAAGCCAGGTCCGAAGACCTGGCTACCTCTGTTAAATCACTAACTCGTATGTGTAAGAACACAATGGTACCCCGTACGGGATTTGAACCCGTGTTACCGGCGTGAGAGGCCGACGTCCTAGGCCGCTAGACGAACGGGGCATGCGAGTTGAAAGTAAATACTTTCCTCTCAAGTTCGTTTCTTTGAGCTTTGCGCTTCCGAAGCGGTCTTGATGAATAGTAAACGAGGGCAATAGAAATTCACAAATCCACTGGTCAAAGCCCGAAATAGCGTCAACTCAAAGCAATTTTTGAAGTCGTTTACCTTTGACGAATGCTCGGTCGAAAAAAGGCCACACACAGTCGTAGCTAGCGTCTCATGCGAGCCGGATCCCGCCTGGCGAAATATGCAATATCTTGAACACAATCATTACCGCTTTGATACCGGCACAGTCCTCTAGACTCCCCGGTAGCACTTTCCACATGCCTGCAATTTTGTACATACGAGAGTTAAGGGTTTTCCCTACCCAGCGGAAGGCGGCTTAGTCCTCGGAAAGAAGAAGAGAGCCACCTCATCAAACGGCCTAGCCGGCTCAATGCCCGCCACCCCTTTAGCAGCCCAGTACCATTCTTAACCGATTGGCAAGGACGCGGGCATAGGTGTGACCCCCACAGCATTCGCCGAAGGGGCCTCGATGGTTTGCGATGATACCCACCACGGGGCAATCGAAGTTTTCTTGAAACTCTCGACGTCTACTCGGAAGTATCGTCAGGTGGCATCTCGCCCCTGCGTCCGCTTTCCTGTTCAAAGGTTGGGTGTCGGTTCCCAAGTGCTACTTCAATTGCTTCCGTGGAACATCCGCAAGGTCTTCGAAGGGTAGCTCCGAGTTCACGCATTCATAGCGGTTGGAACTCCGGATTATGGTCTGCCCGGCTGCCTTCAAAGTGGCCGTGCGATGTAGGTGATGTTCCGATAGTTCACTTGCTGCCACACAACCTCCTTTTCTGCTCGACTAGCGTGGACGGTAACGACCCTGATCAGGAGTAGTTCCTTCCGGATAGGAACTATTTTGTTGTCGTTGCCTTTGAGCATAGGAGAACGAATCACATTTCGCTAGCTTTTGACAAATTTTCACAGATTCTTCACAATTACTACACCCGTCGGAAACATAAACATGCAGATGATGGACTTTTTTATCAACAACGGGGGTAGGCTATCCTAAGAAAATCATCATCGCTTCGGAGGGGGCTGTGGCTTTCGTTGCCTTCCCGAAGAAATGACCACCGCTGCAATTGACTGCAGTGAAATGCCCGACGATCAGACCCGAACAGCCACACAAGAGGGCAATGCGTGAATTCCTTCAGAGACAATCAATTCGCGAAGGTGACACCATAACCCAATCGCCTCGCCCCTACCTCCTCTATGCGAAGCACCGATACGCAAAAACCTCCGCGAACAACCGAAGCAATTCGCGGAGGTTTTTATTTGTACCCCGTACGGGATTTGAACCCGTGTTACCGGCGTGAGAGGCCGACGTCCTAGGCCGCTAGACGAACGGGGCATAAGGACTGCGGATTTAAAGCATCCGCTGCTGGCCTACCAGGACTCGAACCTAGAATGACGGTACCAGAAACCGTAGTGTTGCCAATTACACCATAGGCCATCGTCGTTCTGCTTGCTTCCCTTTTCGGAAGCTCGCTGTGCAACGGGGATTAATATAACCATGACATCCCATACAACACAAATTGGCAGGTCAGCGCCCTATTTCTAAAGTTTCAATGTTGTAAGTTTTGGAAGCTCTACCTACGCCGGGGTTTAGACCTGCGCGCGTGCCCGCACGGTAGCGAGTGCTGCGGTAGCCTCGTCGTCGGAAAGCAGGGCCTGTTCGAGCCCAGCCAGCAGGGCCGGTGCATCGAAGCCGATACCAATGAGGACGATCTCACTGCCCGGGGTGATATCCAGTCTGGCCCAGCAGTTGGCGGGGATGATTTGCAGATTAGGACCAGCCTGCTGCCAGGCGTGAGCGATGGTGAGGTCGCTTCCTAGCCAGCAGTACCCCTTGGAGCGCACGAGCCCCGTGGTGGCGCGCAGGACCTCAAGCAGGCGTTGCTTATCGAAGGGACGGTCGGCACGGAACACGACGGAGGAGATGCCATATTCGTCGGTCTCCGGGGTGTGTGGGTTGGCAAGCTCTTCGACATAGCCGTTGTAGGTGGCTGCGGTTGCAAGGTCGTAGAGGTGTGCGTCGAGGACGAGCGCCGGGGCTATGTCACCATGAAGGACCGGGACGATGCGGGCGCGTGGGTTCATCGCGGAGATCATGCGGGTGACCTGGTCGCTGAGGTCCCCACCGGCAAGGTCGGTCTTGGTCACCAGGATGAGGTCAGCAAATTCCACTTGGTCGACAAGCAGGTCGGCCACGGTACGCTCGTCCTCGTTGGTTGCCCGCAAGGAGGCGTCGGCAAGCGTGCGGGAGGTTCGCATGTAGTTAAGGAAGGTGGAGGCGTCGACGAGGGTGACCATGGTATCGATCGGCGCGATATCACGCAGGCGGAAGCCATCCTCGAATTCCCACTCAAAGGTCGCGGCCACGGGCATGGGTTCGGAGATGCCAGTGGATTCAATGACGATCTGGTCATACTTTCCCGACTCGGCAAGCTTTTTGACCGAATCCACAAGGTCCTCGCGCAGGGTGCAGCAGATGCAGCCATTGGACAGCTCGACGAAGCGATCCTCGCCGCGTACGAGTTCACCCTCCCCCTCGATGAGGGCGGCATCGATGTTGACCTCGGAGAAATCATTGACGATGACGGCGAGCTTGCGGCCGGCACGGTTGTTGAGCAGGTGGTTAAGCAAGGTGGTCTTGCCGCTTCCGAGGAAGCCGGACAAGACAGTGACAGGTATAGGTGTGTAAGCCATGCCGTACGTGATAACTATTTTCATTAGATGTCCTGGTATCACCTCCCCCTATTAAAAAGCCCACAGGCCCGATACCGGGGCGAGAACTTCGCTCACCAGGTGGTATCGGGCCTTGTTTCCTGGGACATGGCACGGCAAAAGACAGGCCACGTGCCGGCGACGGAGGGCGTCGGCACGCGCTTTTGCCGTGACCCTATTCGGCGGCTACGTAAGGGGTGACCGCACGCGCAGTCTTCAGGCGCGCAAGCGTGGACTCCTTGCCCAGCAACTCCATGGACTCAAACAGTGGCGGGGAGACGGCCTGGCCGGAGATGCCCACGCGCAGCGCACCGTAGGCAACACGCGGCTTGAGCTCAAGGTCCTCGATGAGCGCCTTCTGCAGCGCGGCCTCAATCTTCTCGGTGGTCCACTCCTGGACGGCCTCCAGGGCAGCAATGCCCGCCTCCAGCGGGGCCACGGCCGCTTCCTTCAGGTTCTTCTTCGCGGACTTCTCATCGAGGACCAGATCCTCGTCCTTGGTCACGAGGAAGCTGAGCAGTCCCCAGGCCTCGGACAGGGTCTTGATGCGGGTCTGAACCAGCTCGGCGGCCAAGGCGAACTTATTCTCCGGATAATCCGCCGGGAAGTCGAAGTACTCGGTCAAGTAGGCGCGCAGGCGCGCGGTGAAGTCTCCCAGCTCGAGCAGACGGATGTGGTCGGCGTTGATGGCCTCCAGCTTCTTCTGGTCGAAGCGGGCCGGGTTGGCCAACACGTCCTTGACGTCGAAGTTTGCCACGAGCTCGTCGACGGTGAAGATGTCCTTGTCCGACGACAGCGACCAGCCCAGAAGTGCGAGGTAGTTGAGCATGCCTTCTGGGATAATGCCGTTGTCGCGGTGGTTGAACAGGTTCGACTGCGGGTCGCGCTTGGACAGCTTCTTGTTGCCCTCACCCATTACGAAGGGCAGGTGGCCAAACTCCGGGGTCTGCTTGGCTACGCCGATGGCGATCAGGGCCTCGTACAGCGCCAGCTGACGCGGGGTGGAAGGCAGCAGGTCCTCGCCGCGCAGGACGTGGGTGATGCCCATGAGCGCGTCATCGACCGGGTTGACCAGGGTGTACAACGGGGCGCCATTGGAGCGGGCCACCACATAGTCCGGCTGGGTAGAAGACTTGAACTCGATCTCACCACGGACGAGGTCGTTCCACTTCCAGTCCTTGTCCGGCATACGCAGGCGCCAGACCGGCTGGCGGCCCTCGGCCTCGAAGGCGGCGATCTGCTCAGGCGTCAGGTCGCGGTCGTAGTTGTCATAGCCCAGCTTCGGGTCCTCGCCCTTGGCCTTGTGCCGTTCCTCGACCTCCTCCGCAGTGGAGTATGCCGGGTAGACGAAGCCCGCGTCCTTGAGCTTTTCCAGGACGTCCGCGTAGATGTCCATGCGCTGGGACTGGCGGTACGGCTCGTGCGGCCCGCCCTTGACCACACCTTCGTCCCAGTCCATGCCCAGCCACTGCAGGGAGTCAATGATCGCCTGGTAGGACTCCTCGGAGTCACGGGCGGCATCGGTATCCTCGATGCGGAAAACCAGCTTGCCGCCGGTGTGGCGGGCCTGAGCCCAGTTAAACAAGGCGGTGCGCACCATGCCGACATGCGGGGTGCCGGTGGGCGAAGGACAGAATCGAACGCGTACTTCAGACATGCCCTCCATGGTAAACCACGCCCCACCCTCAAGGGACTTCAGCCAGCAGGTTGCCCAGTCCCTGGCTACACCTCGCATCCTGGATGACTCAAGGCCTATTACTATCGACTCGGCATTTCACCAGTCCACTTAGATAGGTTGCCGATACTTCATCACTTCTTCACTCTTTCGCGTTTGCCGGGAAAAACTGGTGTACGCTCGCCTGAGTGGCTTATTTAAGGACTTGTTGCACCAAGAATGCGCGGTCGTATGCGCCTGAAGCAGAGGGATTATCTTCTGGGGGATTATCTTCTGGCAGGCTTCATTTTCTTCTGGCAGGACGCCGTTCGAAGCCCTTTTGGTCAGGCTTAGGCAGGAAAGAAATTCCTTGGTGAGTTTTTCAAAGGTGCGGGCACACTCGCTGCCGCCGGTGGGTGCCATCGGCCTCGTTTGCCACGACCGTGGTGTCCGAGAGCTTCTCCCCGCGCCTAGTTTCCCGACTTTATAGGCTGGCGTGCACTTGGGGCTAAACTAATTCACCATGTCTGCCCATCGCCCAGCAACCGCACCAGATTTCTTGCTTTCACGAGCGCACGGATCCATACGTACGCAAGGAGCGGTGGAAACCTTTGACAATGCCGACGACGCCATCAAGGCGTTATCTGATGGAACCGCGGATCTTGTCGTAGGGGCGCTGCCGTTTCGTCGCGATCACAAGGCGGCACTGACGGTCCCGCGCTCAGTGATCCGCGAGGACGGCCCGCTCGAGCCACACTCTTACTATCGGCAAGGCGAAGGGGCCCGGCTTCGCGCGCGCCTTGTAGGGCTCGACCCTTCCCTTGAGGAGCACCGGCTGCGAGTGGCCTCCGCGATCTCCACCATCAAGGAGACCATGCTCAAAAAGGTCGTCCTGGCCCGCGCGGTGGACGTGGCTTTCGAGGAGCCGGTCGATCCCCGTCTCCTGGCCGCCCGGCTGATCGATCTTTCCTATGCCCGCGATGGATTCATCGCCGACCTCACCCCCGCCGGCGAGGATTTCCACGGCGCGATGCTCGTGGGATCCTCACCCGAGGTGCTCATCAAGAAGCAAGGATCCACCGTCACCGCATTCCCGCTGGCAGGATCCGCCCCACGGAAGAAAGATAAGGCAGCGGACGAATACCAGCGTCGCCACCTCGCCGAGAGCGCGAAAGACCATGCCGAGCACGCCTACGTGGTAGACCACCTGCGCCGACTTCTGCAGCCGCTGTGCAGCAGCGTGGATATCCCAGCCAATCCGATCCTCATGCACACCAACGAGATGTGGCATCTCGCCACCCCGATCAGCGCCACCTTGAAGGGTCCCACGCTCACCGCCCTCGAGCTTGCCACCATCGTCCACCCCACCCCGGCGATCTGCGGGACGCCGACGGACGCGGCCGAAGAACTGATCTCCTTCGCCGAATCCGATCGCCGCTTCTACGCCGGCGCGGTGGGCTGGTGCGATAACAGTGGTGATGGCGAATACATGGTGGCCATTCGCTGTGCGGAGGTCTCCGGCGATGGGCTCCGGGCCCGGGCATGGGCCGGCGGCGGCATCGTCGCCGAATCCGACGCCGATGAGGAGGTCACCGAGACCACCGCGAAGTTGCGTACCATCGCCCGCGCCCTGGGGATCAGCATCGACTAGCACCATCAGTGAAAACGGCACGACACTTCGGGGAAGTCTCCCAGAACTTCATCCTGCATGGCCTTAGTTCTTCTTGCGCGCAACCACAATCTCATCGGCGGTGTGGTGGGCAGAGACCCCCGGAACCACCCGACGCGCACGCACCTCATCGACGAGGATGTCCCACCCGTCCGGATCGAGCCGCTGCGCCAACTCGTGCGGGAAGAGGTAATCATCACGCCAGGTAACGTCCGCAAAGAAGTCATCGGTCAAGTAATGGTGGACCACGATGAGGTACCCGCCGGAAGCAACGGTACCCAACAACCGCGCCAGCTTGGCCTCGTCGGAATGCACCGGCGCGTACATGCCAATCAATACATCGGTGTGTTCGGGTAATGCCTCCGGTGCCGCCCCCTCAATAAACGTGGCCGAAGCCCCTTTTTCTGCGGCAACCGCGCGTGCGTGCGCGATGGCAATCGCCGAGGAATCCACGCCGATCGCATCGAAGCCCTGCTGGGAAAGCCAGATCACATCCGCGCCCTCACCGCAGCCAAAATCCACGACGCGACCCGGATTATCGGCGAGGTCAAACTCGGAAATGAGATCAATGAGAGCCCCATTGGGTTCCCCTGACCAGCGGGTCTCACCCTCGGTGTAGACCTCGTCTTCGGGACGCATGGCGGCCATGCCGTGCGCGCCCTGATGGTGGGCGCCGGCGTGGTGGTCATCGCGGTGGAGGTCGTGGTGGCCGTCATGACGCTGTGGTTCATGTTCGAATGTCATAGCCCCCTAAGCTACCTGTTTTCCAGTCCGGCTAACACCTTTATACCCTAGGGGGTATGTTTCAGTTTGCGGAAATAGCGAAAAGACCCACCTCACCGGAGGTTTCCCCTCACCCGCAGCGAGGAGATCCCGCCGGCGCAAAGACCCCCGAAACTGCTCAAAAAAGAAGCTCCCGGTTCCCCAAAAGGAAACCGAGAGCATAAAGAACTGGGCTACTGACTAAGCGCGCTCGACCGGGTTACCGAGCTTGCCCACGCCTGGGATTTCAATTTCAATGAAGTCACCAGGGAACATCGCGGCTGTTCCCGCCGGGGAGCCCGTGCAGATGACATCGCCTGGCAGCAGGGTCATGGAGGCGGTGATGAACTCGATGATCTCACCGAGGTTCATGATCATCTGGTTCGAGTTGGAGTCCTGCTTGGTCTCAGTAACGCCATCGTGGGTCAGGTGAGCCTTGATCGGCAGGTTGGTGGTGTCAATGGAGTCAAGGTCGGTGACGATCCATGGGCCCAGCGGTGCGAAGGTGTCAATGCCCTTGGCGCGCGCCCACTGGCCATCGGCAAACTGCAGGTCGCGTGAAGAGACATCGTTGATGATGGTGAAGCCAAGAACGACATCTTTCCAGTTCTCAGCCTTGACATTCTTGCAAGCCTGGCCGATGACGAGCGCCAGCTCGCCCTCGAATTCCACCTTGGTTGCAAACTCCGGGATCTTGATGGCAGCGCCTGGGCCCACCACCGCCGTCGGCGGCTTCAAAAACAGCGTCGGCGGAAGGTGCTCAGCGGACTTTTGGAACACCTCCTTGACGTGGTCAGCGTAGTTGCGCCCGATGGCCACAATCTTGCTGGGCAGCATCGGCGCAAGAACGCGCACATCGGCAAGCTTCCACTCGCGGCCGGTGTATTCCGGCGTGGTAAATGGGGTTCCAGAGATCTCGCGGCAGATCTCCTCCCCCTCAGCACCATCCACGGTGCAGAAGCACATTCCCTCAGGGGTAGCAATTCGTCCAAAACGCATAACGGCCATACTACTATGCCCGAAAAATCTCGAGATAACTCTTCACAAAAAACCTGCGATTCATTAACAAAAATGATGAAGGGTACCCCTTTTTGCGCGTTTCGTGCCCTCACGAGTGCTCACTCCCGCCGCGTGCAGGTCGCTTTCATTGAAATGCTTTAAGGGTGTCGCCTTTCGTATGGGCGCGCTGCGCCAAATACAGCTCAGCGCACGCGAGCGCATCGCTTAGCGCATTGTGATTGCCGTACCTTGGCAATCCATAACGCGTGCGCACCCGCGCTAAGCGCAGGTCCTCGCCGCGCGGGTAGGTGCCCATGCGTTCCATGTGGCGCCGCTCGATGGAAAAGGTATCTACAACCGGTGCCTTGAACCCGCCCCCGAAATGCCGGCGGCACGCCGCGTCGAGGAAGTTATTCTCTAAGGCGGCAAAGTGTGCGAGAAGGACCCGTCCCGCTAAGGCCTCAAGGACTATAGTGATGGCCTCTTTTTCCGGGATGCCCAAAGAGACCTCATCGTCGGTGAGTCGGTGAATCGTGGCGGAGTCACCTACCTCAACACCCTCGTGGCGCACCACCACATAGCCCGCGCCAGACAGGTCGATTTCGACACCATTGACCGGCACCCAACCGATGGAAAGGATCCGGTCCCTATCCGCCTTGAGCCCTGTGGTTTCCATGTCAACGGCCAGAAGCGGAAGTTCCGCAAGGGCGGTGTTTTTGGTGGGTTGGGCCACCTTCTGAAAGTGCGCCAAAGCCCCGTGGCCTTTCTTGCCACCGCCACCAAATAATGCCTTGAACATTAGATATTCCTGATTGGGTATTTGGTGGCCAAGGCGTTTTGCATGCTCTTGATGATCTGGAAGGCATCCCGAAGATGCTCCCGGTCGAGCTTGCCCAAAGCATTGGGATCGATGTGGTACGTGGGCTTTTCCTTCTTATGGATAGCCACTGCCTGCTGCCGAAGCGCAACCGAGTTTAGGAAGTCGAAGGCATCGAGCAGATCTTGGGCGCCTTTCGCGGAGACCTTGCCACCGGCCGGGGCTTCGATGAGCCGCTGTCGGGTACCCACCGCGGTAATCCCCGAGCTGAGCGCGTACAGCCTGGCCATCTGCACGATCGCGGCGGTGCCGCCCTTCTTGATGTCGAGGGTGTTGGCATATTCACCCGAACGGTCGAGCACGAATCCCCGGAAAAAGCCCAACGGTGGCTCCCGGCGCGCAGCGAGCGTGGCAAGATGGGCATGCATCCGCCCGGCATCCTTGGCGGAGTCGATCGCCGCGACGTGCATGGCGCTGGCCAAATGCGTCGCGCCATGGATCCCGCGCATGTCGAAAAAGGTCTGGGCGTGCAGCAAGGCATCCGGTTCGGGTGCTTGCACCCAGGTACGAAAGGTGGACAACCACTGATCTTGGGTCATCCGCCACTGGGGGTTCATGGCCATCATTTCCCCCGGGCACAGTACTTGGCCCGCGACATCAAGCCCGCGGCAGACGAACTCGGACAACTCAGCAAAGTAGGCGCCGTGGGCGGCTTCGTCATAATCATTAGACAGCACGAGTGCGTTGTCCTGGTCGGAGGCCAGACCCATTTCCCTGCGCCCCTGGGATCCAAGCACCACAAAGGCGTATTCCACAGGTGCCGGTCCCAGCTTTTGTTCGCCGAGCGTCAAAAGGCGCCGGGCCATAGAATCAGCCGAGACGGTAACTAAGGCCGCCACGTCCTCGGCCGAGGCGCCGCGATCGATGAAGCGGGCGGCGACATCGCTGACGGAAGCATAGGTCTTGGCCATCTCTTCGTTCGTGGTCGCCCGTCCTAGGTCTGCGGTGACATAGATGGGATCGTTGCGCAGCAGGCGCATGATGTCGGGGGTAGATACGATTCCCACCAGTTCCTCGGCGTCGACGACGGGCAGGTGGTGAATCCCCAGCTCGGTCATGAGCATCATCGCCTCGAATGCCTGCGCGTCCGAGGGCAAGGTGCGCGGGTCAGCAGTCATGATCGCATGGATGGGTTCGCTGACATCACGGGCGATGGCAACGACTTTGGCGCGCAGATCCCGGTCGGTAACGATTCCTTTGACCTTGCGTGGACTCGACTCATCCATGATAAGCAGCGACGATACGTTGTTTTTCTGCATAAACGCTGCCGCATCTTGGATGGTGGAATCGGCTGGCACGGTCACGGGAGCGGTGATCATGAAGTCGACGAGCTTCATGCGCAAGATATCGGAGGATTCGGTGCGCAGGGCCTCAGCGGCGGCGCGCATGCGTTTGGATTGCGAGGAAAAGAAGCGGGCGAGGTCGGGGTGCTTGTCACACAGGGCGAGGAAGGGTTCGCGCGGGATAAGCATGAGGAGGCTGTCTTCGACCGCTTGCATGCGATAACGGGAAGAGTTGTCCCCCATGATGGTGGAGTATCCACAACAGCGCCCTGCCTCGCGGCGGTCTAGGAGCACGTCATTTTCGTCGCTGACATCGACAGCGCCACTGCGGATCATGAAGCAGAAATCGTTGGGCTGCCCCACGTCGAGGATGATTTCCCCGCGGCGCACATAACGCATGGTCATGGTAGCTGGCAACGCTGCGAGATCTTCTACGGGCAGCGTTGAAAACGGCGCGTGTTGGGAAAGGAAACCCTGGACTTCTTCAAGCTCGACGGACATAAGCGAAGCCTAGCAATCAACCCCAATCGGGGCATGCTTTTTGTCACATAAGAATGGTTTTATCACCCAACTCACCCCCTTGGCGCTCCCCCACGGCATCCTTGTGTAGCGCTGGCCCACCCTAGCGTCCGACCAGTGGGAAAACGATGGGCACGGTATCGCACCCGTGGGAACAATAGGCCGGGTACCACACTCGAGGGCGACGGGAGCTAAGTGCCGCAATCGCGTCGGGCAAGCCCCCCGAGCCCCTGGCTTATTACTGACAAGCGGGGGCCTACACCGCGGGGCTGGCTCGCAAGCATGGTTCACGCTTTCGCTTTCCGACACTGACAGCTTCGCCTTCACACAAGGTGTCCTCCCCGTCGCGTGATGCAATCCCGTACCCGGTTGCATGGAGCCACACGCGCTGTACTTGCTTTTCCTGACCACGCCTCACAGACGAAACCTTGCGCCATTCTTTTGTTGTCGGTTTCACTTTGGGGTTTTAGTGATGCATAGCCCCTCCGCCCGCGAGCACCAAAGCGGAGCCACACAACTTAAAAAACACCCCACCGCGTCTTTTCCGCATAGTAAACGTGAAGATCGTGGTGGAGTGTTTGGGTAGCGAAGCTCGTGCCGGTTAGGCGCTCAGAGCTGCGGCGATGCGATCGCCAACCTCGACGGTCGCGATCGGGTTGGTGCCGCGGGTGGCTACGTCATCGGCAACGGCGGCCTCGATGCGGGCAGCGTTTTCCTCGTCGCCGAGGTGGCGCAGCATCATTGCCGCCGAGAGAATGGCAGCGGTGGGATCCGCGATCCCCTTGCCGGCGATATCCGGTGCGGAGCCGTGAACCGGCTCAAACATGGAGGGGTTGGTGCGGGTGGCGTCAATGTTGCCGGAGGCGGCCAAGCCGATACCGCCGGTGATAGCTCCCGCCAGGTCGGTGAGGATGTCGCCGAACAGGTTGTCGGTGACGATGACGTCATATCGGGAAGGGTCGGTCACCATGTAGATGGTGGCGGCGTCGATGTGGTTGTAATCAACGGTGACCTCAGGGTATTCCTTGGCAACCTCATCGACGGTACGCTGCCACAGGCCACCGGCGTAGACCAACACGTTGGTCTTGTGTACGAGGGTGACGTGCTTGCGGCGGGTCATTGCACGCTCGAAGGCGTCACGCACCACGCGCTCCACACCGTAGCGGGTGTTTTGAGAGGTCTCAGAGGCGACCTCATGCTCGGTTCCCTCGCGCAGCGCGCCACCGACGCCGCAGTACAGACCCTCGGTACCCTCGCGCACGACAACGAAGTCGATCTCGCCGGGGTTCGCCAGCGGAGACTTCGAGGTCGGATACAGCTTGGAGGGGCGCAGGTTGACATGATGATCGAGAGCAAAACGCATCTTCAGCAGCAGGCCGCGTTCCAGCACACCCGGCGGGACGGAACCTGGGGCACCGATAGCGCCGAGCAGGATGGCATCGTGCTCGCGCAAGGACGCCAGGTCCGCGTCGGTAAGCAACTCGCCGTTTTTCAGGTAGCGACGGGCGCCGAGGTCATATTCGGTGGTCTCAATGTCATCGCGGACAGCCTTGAGGACCTTGATGGCCTCAGCGGTGACTTCAGGGCCAATTCCATCTCCACCAATAACAGCCAGTTTCACGGTATGGAATTCCTTTCTCACAGTGTGAACATTTTTCTCCAGCCTATCACGTTCCCCCACGACCGGTAGGACAAACCGAGGACAAGTCGTACACCCACACTCATCGCACATTCCTCCCGGAGCGAGCTAGGCCACCACACCGGTCCTCCTTCACAGACCCCAGATAGATAGGTCGTGCGAGCCAAAGAATAAGTGGGCTTCCCCACGGGGAAGGCGACCGCCCGTGCGCGAAAGAAAGCGGCCGATACGCTGCACATCGCGATCGATGGGAGTCATACCGTTTTTAGTGATCGCGTGATACCACACGGAGAGTTGTTGCTGTGCTGCCACCCCCGACCAGCCGGCTCCGGTCCATCGTGCGGCCAAGTTCCTAAAATTGAACGCAGTATAGCCTGTTTATAGCCGTTTTTCGCCTCGTATTGGTTAATGTGGGAGAACATGAGAGATCTCCCGCCTGCCTCCCCCGCTGCCGCTTCGACCGCGCAGGATCAGCTCTACTCCATCAAAATGCGCGCAACTAGCCAGCAGCGCCACGTCTCTGGGGCTGAAAGAATTCTTTCACCTGCCGAGCTTCCGGACATGGCAAAGCAGCTCACAAACCGGGCACTGCATCACCCCAAGACCCAACTCACACCGGCCGAAGGCGCATCCCACCAGCCAGGTCCCGATGAAATCAGGTTGACCATTACTCGGGTCAATGCCGAGCAGGTCATCTACATTCCCGCGCTTTCGATCGAAGAAGTACCTGCCACGTGCACCAACGAGGCATGGTCATTCATCGTGAAGCGATTGCGCCGTGAGGAAATTCCGGAGCCGGTCATCAGCCGCGCCTGCACTCTGGCACGTAGCGTTCGCGACCTTCGCGGCGCGATCCTGCTCGATGTTTCCTCGGGCACTCGTATCGACCCCGATCCAGAGCGTGGGGTACGGGTATCCAACCTCGATGCTGCAGGCAGGCTCGGCGGCGCGCTACCCGGTGCCACGGGCAAGCACCATCTTCACGAGGCAATGGTACTGGCCAGCAAGGTGGCCCATCACCCAGCCATCCTCGCCGAGATCTGTATCAGCGACGATCCCGACTACACCACTGGATACCTCGCAACCGGTGGTGTCTACTACCGTATCCCCGCCATCAAGGAGGCAGGCTCTCCCCAGGGGACCAGGGTATTCCTGTGCGATTGCGGCCCCCAACCCGACGCCATGCTGGGCGAGCTCATCGACTACCTCGAGAATCAGCCCGTGCTTGTTGCCGACGATGCCTGTTTGACGCCCCCGGGTGAAAGCCCCGCGAAAAATGCACCAATGGTGTCACTCGACTCGCTGGCGCGACAGCGCAACGCCGACTGGCGGGCGGCGGGATTGGAACGCACTCAGAAGGTATTTTCCACCGCCCAGCTGCCCGTCTCCACCATCGACGCAGAATCCCGTGTCCTGTTGAGTTCCTCCAATTACCTTGGCCTTGCCCACGATCCGACAATGATCAAGGCCGCCCAGAAGGCGCTTACCCGTTTCGGCACCGGCTCTGGAGGCTCCCGCCTGACCACGGGCACTACGGTGTGGCACACGCAGGTGGAACGGGACTTCGCCGCCTTTTGTGCAATGGAAGATGCTGTCTTCTTCGCCACCGGATACCAGGCGAACCTCTCCGCCCTCCAGGCACTGGGCAGGCTCACCGGCGGGGACATCGAAGTGTTTTCGGACCAACTTAATCATGCAAGCCTCATCGACGGCTGTCGGATTGGGCGCCTGGCCACCACCGTGTACCCGCACCGCGACGTAGCTGCCCTCCGTCGCGCGCTGGAGAAATCCAGCGCCGCGCACAAACTGATCTTAAGCGACGGCGTCTTCTCCATGGACGGCACGCTCGCACCGCTTACGCGGTTGCGTGAGCTTGCCGACGCCTTCGGTGCGTGGCTCTACATCGATGATGCCCACGGTACGGGAACCATGGGCGAACACGGTCACGGAACCCAGGAGCATTTCGGCGTACAGGCGGATATCCTCGTAGCCACCGCAAGTAAGGCCTTAGGCGCCGAAGGTGCCGCGGTGTGCACCAACGGCGAGCTCGCCACCTACCTGCGCAATCACGCCCGCTCCTACATCTTTTCCACCGTCACCTCGGCTGCCAATTGCGCAGCGGTCTCTTGCGCCCTGGGCCTGATTGACGCTCAGCCGCAGCGGGTGGCGCGCCTGCATCACAACATCGCAACGGTGGGACATCTCCTGAGCGCGGCGGGATTCCCCGCCCCCGACGGCGGATTCCTCACCCCCATCGTCCCTATCCACATTGGCGACGAGAACCATGCACTGCACGTAGCGCAGCGGCTTCACACGGCAGGGTTTCATGTACCTGCCATTCGCTATCCCACTGTCGCCCGAGGGGAAGCGATCCTCCGGGTGACCGTCATGTCTACCCTGGAGGTCCCCCAGTTGGAAGCCTTCGTCGACGAGCTGGAGCGCGCCGTACGCTCAAGAGAGACATGACAAAAGACCCGAGCCCCCTCCTTGCTCAGAAGGTGAGGGGACTCGGGTCGATCTACATCCGTGGTGAAACGGCTGCTCGGGCCTTAGGAATCCAGGTCGATCTGAAGCGCGGTTGCACCCAGCTCGTCAGCGATCTCCTTGACCAGTGCCTCAGGAACTTCCTGGTTGACACGCAGGACGAGGATGGCGCCATCGCCTTCGGCCTCCTGGGTCAAGGCAGCAGCCTCGATGTTGATGTTGGCTGCACCTAGGCGGGTACCGACCTTGCCCAGAGCGCCTGGGGCATCGGTGTAGGAGAAGAACAGGTTGCGACCCTCCGCACGCAGGTCGACGCCGCGGCCGTTGATGCGAACGATCTTCTCCACCTGGCCGAGTGCGGTCAGCGCACCGATGACGGAGGCGGTCTTCCCGTCCGCGCCGATGGCCTTGACTTCGAGGACGCTGCGGTGGGATACGGACTCAGAAGCGGTGGTCACCTTGACCTCAACACCGCGCTCCTCGGCGATGCGAGGTGCGTTAACGAAGGTAACCTGCTCCTCGATGATGCCGGAGAACAGTCCGCGCAATGCGGACAGACCCAGCACGTCAACCTGCTCGGTGGACAGCTCGCCGCGGGCCTCGACCTCGAGGGCAACCGGGAAGCCGTCGAGCAAGTGGCCTGCAACCAGACCCAGCTTGCGGGCCAGATCCAGCCAGCCAGCAACCTCTTCCCCAACGCGACCGCCGGAGACGTTCACGGCGTCTGCGACGAACTCTCCTGCCAGAGCCTTGAGCACGGAAGCGGCAACATCGGTGCCGGCGCGGTCCTGTGCCTCCTCGGTGGATGCGCCCAGGTGCGGGGTGACGACGACCTCAGGAAGGTCGAACAGCGGGGAGTCCGTGCACGGCTCGGTGGCGAAAACGTCGAAGCCTGCGCCACGGATGTGGCCAGACTTGATGGCATCGGCCAACGCCTGCTCATCGACCAAGCCGCCGCGGGCGGCGTTGATGATGATCTGGCCCTTCTTGGCCTTCGCCAGCAGCTCGGCATCGAACATGCCGGCGGTTTCCTTGGTCTTGGGCAGGTGGATGGTGACGAAGTCAGCCTGTGCCACCAGTTCCTCCAGCTCAACCAGCTTCACGCCCAGCTGTGCTGCGCGGGCAGGATTGGCGTAGGGATCGTATGCGATGATCTCGGTCTCGAAGGCGGCCAGGCGCTGTGCGAACAGCTGTCCGATGTGGCCGAAGCCGACGATGCCGACGGTCTTGCCCAGGATCTCAACACCCTTGAAAGCGGAACGCTTCCACTCGCCGTCGCGCAAGGTCTTGTCGGCGGCCGGAATCTGGCGCGCAGTAGCCAGCAGCAAAGAGATGGCATGCTCACAAGCAGAGTGGATGTTCGAGGTAGGAGCGTTGACGACCATGACGCCGCGCTCGGTAGCGGCAGCGATGTCAACGTTGTCCAGACCGACGCCTGCACGGCCGACGATCTTGAGGTTGGTGGCTGCGGCGAGGACTTCCTCGTCAACAGTGGTTGCGGAACGCACGAGCAGTGCGTCTGCCTCTGGAACGGCGGCGAGCAGCTCGGGACGGTTCGGACCGTCGACCCAGCGCACCTCCACCTTGTCTCCGAGCGCGTCCACGGTGGACTGCGCTAGCTTATCGGCAATGAGAACGACAGGAAGGCCATTCTGGCTCACGTTTAATCTCCTGGGAATTCGAGATGTCCACAAAATGCCGGCACGACCGCGTCGACATTCAGGGGTCCACACCAGCTCATCGGCGTGCGACTGGGACTTAGTGTAGACCAATCACTTCTCAGGCACAGTGGCGGAGGTGTAAATCCCGCGCAAAGTGTGAATATTATTGTCCTACGGCCCGAGAACTAACCACGGACGGGGGGACAGTTGCGTGTAATCGTATTTCGCGGCCTCCAGCACCGCCGATTCGTGCCCACCTTCGAGGGCCGCCACTTCCCGCGTGCCCCGCATCCAGCCACTGAAAATCCCGCGTACTCCGGAATAACCACGCGGCAGCCGCGCACCGACGTCAGCGACCATAATGTCCTCATAAGCGGTGCGTTGGCGCAGGCTAAGCTCGGTTACCGCCTGGTCGCTTGCCGACGACTCCCCCGCCGTTTCGCTAGCGGCCTCCACGCCCGCTAGCGCCTCTTCGTCCCTGGGAACGGTATCGGCGACCACCATGACCTGAACCAGCGGGAAGTCTCCGCGCAAGATCTCGGGGTTGGCAATCCTCCCGGCCCGCCTTTCGACGAGGAACAACCCCTTGGCCGCAAGCCCGCGTTGCTTGGCAAAGTCATTGAGGTGGTGGGCCACGATGTTAACCTGGTTGGCCTGCATGACCGCTTCTTCAGCCTGGCCGGCACGTGCGGAAAATACCGCCAAGGAGACATACCCGTTGTCCAAGGCATCGACTAGATGCTCCGGCCAGGCGTCCACGGGTTGTTGCGCTAGCTCGTCGAGGTCGGTCGCCAAAACCCCGATGATGACCTGAGTGTGTTTATCGCCCGCGGTGCGGATGAGGTAGTCAAGGTGATCAAGTTCTGAAGCTGTCAGGCCATCGGCGGCAGCGATGGGGATGCTCGGGTCAACCGATTGTTGGTCGTGCTCCGCATCAAAGGCCGGTGGAAGGGTGACCACGACGGTGGGAACGCTGCGGCCGTCATGTCCGCGGAAGTAGTTGGATTGACGCTGCTCGGCGTCGGCAAGCAAACGATCGACGGCGGACTCGTCGGCAAGCTCTGTCAGCGCAACGGGTAGCGGTCCGATGAGGGTGCGCTGCGGGAACATGATTCCGGTGTCGATGATGCTTTCTGAGGTCGTAGAACCGCTGAGGCTAGAAAGCCCGTAGGCGCCGCTGCCTTGGGAAGGCAGGAGCCCAGAATAGTCGCCGCCACTGGCACGCTCCCACTGGGATTCGCCCAGCAGGATCTTCTCGCGCAGCTGCCCGGCCGTGCCAAAGTCGGTGCCCAACACCAGCAGCGGTTGATCGGCAAGGCCAGCGACGAATCCGAAGGTCTGCTCGCTAAAACGTGGGTCGGCGACCGGAAAAACGCGCACCTCCGCGCCAAAGGAGCGCGCGCTGGCAACCGCCGCGATCGAGGTGTCCCTGCTCGCGATCACCACCGGCGACAGACCTCCGTCACGCTTCGACTGTGCTGGGAAGGCGGCGGTACGCTTCCGGCCTAGTCCTTGTGCGCTGGCCCAATCATCGAGCTGGGTCGGAGCCGCACCGATCCATCCTGGGTAAAGATACTGGGGATCGGCGTCTTCTAAGTCGGCGACGGCGTCGATCACCAGCTCCCGGTAGGTCACCGGATGCTTGTCGAATTGGAAGGCGGTCATCTCGCCCAAGGCGACATAGGTCCCAGGATCCTTGATCACTTTGAGGTCCCCGCTGGCATCGGCCAGATCCACCTTGCCAACGGCGAGGACGGTGCGAACACCTAGACGGTCGATCTCGGCGAGCACCGCATCTCGATTGTTCGGGTTCATGACCAGCATCGGGGCGTGGGAAAACACCGCGAGGCTTGCTGCGCGCAGCTGGTCGCCGACCTCCTGCCCGGCGATGACCAAGGTGGCTGAACTATCAAAAAGGCGCCGAACCACGTCGAGCCCGCTTGCGTCCTTATCAGCCAGTACCTCCGCAGTGGAGTCGAAGCCGCTGGCAACATGCCGCCCGAGATTGTCCGAGCGCGCCTGGGCGAAAGGGGTTTCCTCGCGGGCACAGCCGGCAAGCGATGCCCCGAGAACGATGCTTCCCAGCAGCGCAATCACGCGCGTGCGTTGTAACGGTTGGCAGGTAGTGAGGAAAGTTCTGATTGTCATCTCCTCTCCTCCCGCCTCGTGACGCTTTTCGTTGCCGCGGGCACAGAGCTTACCCGTGGGGCCACGATTTGTCTGCCTTCGCACCTTAAACGCTTCATTGCCCGCACGGTCAATCCGCTTGCCTGGCGGCCTGCAACAAGCGAGGTATTTCTTGCTTGCCGACGCTCAAAACCGCAGAACTCGCCCGGGACGGCCGTGGCCGTGGGCCTAGCTTTCCACCTCCGCGACGAAGGCCGCCGGGCCTTCCTCACCGGCGCGAAGGTCGTGCTCGTTAACGTCACGCACGGCCTTGGAATCCATCGCCTGCTCGATCATCTCAACGAAACGGCGTCGCCGGTCGCGGAAGAACTCCTCCGCGCGTGCCGCCAGCAGCAGGTTCGCGTCACACAGGTGACTGCCCAACACGGCATCGAACTCGGCGTCGTCCATGAGCGCCTTTGACTGCAGGCGATAAAGATAACGCGCCGGTGAGGAATCCTCCACCATGACGTAGGTGCGCCGCCCCATTGGCGTCCGGTTGAGAACCGATTCTGCAAGCACTGGGTCGATACCGTTGTCCGCACACCACCGCGCCGGGAATATCTGACGGAAGTGGACACCAAGGTCGAAGAAGGTGCCGCGATCAAACACCGACCCGGTACGCCAATCGCGCGCCCCACGCCCCATGAGCAGGGCATAAATGCCCTTGTACAGCCCGGAGTTTGGCCCGGCGCTGAGCAGGCGCGACTCGATAAATCGCGCGTCGCGCACCGAGCGTGGCACCTGAGCTTCTGCCCCGGTTACGCTCGCTGCGACCCACGCGGTAACCTCCTCCACATCGGTGGCCGCGCGCACAGTAGCAGTGGGGGCGCCGTAAAGCTCGCCGAAGACTCCGCACCAGAACCATCGGTTGAGGCGATCCCACGCCGATTGTCGCGCCAAAATCGATGGATCTTGCGTCAACAGCGCGATGATCACCGCCAAAGGAATCAACTGGGCGGTGTAAGGCACCTGGGAGGTGGTGTGCATGCAGCGCTCACTGAGAAACTCCGCGGTCTCCTTGAATGCAGCGAGCATGATACGCCGCGCTTGCTGATATTCGGCAAGCTTGAGGTTGACGATTGCCTCACGGTGGGCGTCGGCATGCCCCTTCTTGGCCGTCACGTGCAAGGCAACAGCCGTGAGGAACTCCGTTTGCCCAATACCGTTGAGTGCTGGGAACAAGCGCAGCTGATCCTCAATGTCTTCCCAATCCTTCTTCAAGGAGAAGTTCTCATCCTCAAGCTTGAACACCGCGGTGAGCAAATCGAAGACATCCATCTGGAGGCCGTGGCTATTGGCCTGGGCAAAAATCGAGCCGATGCCCTCTTGCGCGGTGCCACGATCAAGGCGAATCATGGGTACGGAATAACGCACCAAAGGCTTGAGCACGGCGTTATTGAAGCGCTTGGTGCGCTCGCGCTGCCCCTCCTCGGCACCATCGGCGAGATCAAAGAGAAGATCGGTGCCGGAGTCCGACAGCAGCTCCGAGACCGGGAGCAACCCTGCTGCGAGCTCGGCCGCGCGGTTGAGCAGGCCGCCGGGTAGTTCCGGACCGAAATGGGTCATGATATAGCCGTCAGCGTCGGTGGCGATAACCGCCTCGTCGGGAAGCACATCGGCGGAGACAGCCTTGTTGACGTCGACATAGAACTTGCGACGGACCTTCTTGTTGCGGAAATCGGTGCTTTCCACGATGCCATCGCCGCGCAGGCACTGGTACAAGGTGGTCAGGCGCTGCTGCCCGTCGAGAAGCAAAAGGCCGGGTTGCTCACCGGTATCCGGTGCGCCTGCAATCGGTCGTGACTTGAACCGTGGCGGCTCATTGCGCACGTCCAACGCCATGAAGGAACCCATGGGGTAGCCACGCAGCACAGTCACCAGCAGGGAGCGAATCCGATCCACGTCCCACCGAAAGCTTCGCTGAAAGTCCGGAAGCTGCAGATCGCCTCGATCGATGCGATTGAACAAGTCGATGAGATCGTAGCTAGGGGTTGAAAAAGCCATGTACCCGATACTAACGCCATCAGGCCTCTTATGTGGACTCGAACCATCACGCCTGCGCCAATCTGGCTAGCCGGTCTGGCCGGTGACGTCCTCACAACAGACCTCGTGCCCGCCGTGGGCTACCGATTCCATCTGAATCGTGGAATGAGCAATGCCATTTTCGGAAAGGACATGCTGGGCAATGTCTAGCACGCCGCAACCATGAATATCGCGCGCCAACTGATCGACCACCACGTGGCAGGTGGCCAACAGCTCTTGGCCGTCCAAAGACCACACGTGCATGTCATGCACGGAAACCACCCCGGGGATCTGCCGCAGTTCCGCCTCAATCGCAGTGATGTCCACTCCTTCTGGAACCCGCTCCAGTAACACGTTGACGGACTTGCCCAACAGCTTCAGCGATCGCGGCAAAATCAGCGCGGCGATAATCAATGAGGCGACCGTATCTGCCCACACCACGCCCGTATAGCGCATGACCAGGGCTGCGGCGATCACCGCGATCGAACCACACAGGTCAACGAGCACGTGGAGGAAAGCGCCCTCGATGTTGAGCCCCTCGTCGCGGTGCCCGTGCAAAACGAGCGCCCCGAAAATATTGGCAACAAGCCCCACCGCGCCGACTATGAGCATCATCGTGGTATCCACCACGTCTCCGCTGCGAAGCCGCGAGATAGCCTCCACCACAATCCACACCGAAATCGCGCTGACTGCCGCGGCGTTGAGCACTGTCGCAAGGATCTCGAAACGCTTGTGCCCGTAGGTTGCCACCGTGCTGCGCTTGCGTCGTCCCAAGGCAATCGCCACCGCCGCCACGATCAACCCAGTGGAATCCCCCAGCATGTGCATGGCGTCGGACAGCAGCGCCAACGAGCCCGAAAGAAGGCCACCGACGACCTCGACCACGAAAATCACGCTAGTGAACACGAGCACGGTCAACAGCGCCCGCATCCCCTGAGGCACATGATCATGATCGTGCCCATGCGAATGAGTATGCCCGTGGGAATGGGCATGGTCATGCGAGGAACCGCCGTGTTCCTGCGCGCCGGGGGCACCTGATTGAGGCTGGGACATTGTATTATCCTAACTCATTTTTCAACTAACAGCCGTTATTGAAAAATCCCCATCCATTTACTACCTAAAGCCAAAGGTCAGCGCCATTCGCCCCCCCCCAATCACAGGGGTAACCTACCCCTCGCCACGAGGTCTCAGCGCAGCTGTGCCCGAAGGCACATTGAAACACGGTATTGACGGCCGAGGACGCAAAAGCCCCGTGTTCCCTCAAATCGAAGCGGTTACACGCTTCGAGGGAACACGGGACTGGTGATCGGCGCGGCTAATGCGACCGTAAGTGCGGGACCCTTGCGGGATCACCACATCTACGAGCGGTTGGCCATACGCGGTGACCGGCGAACTTTATGCCGTTTCGGTGATTTCGTGCTTGACCCAGCTCATCATGTCGCGCAGCTTGGCGCCGGTGGACTCGATTGGGTGAGCAGCGATCTCCTCGCGGTAGCGCTTGAGCTCCGGCTGGCCAGCCTTGACGTCGTTGACCATGTCCTGGACGAACTTGCCGGACTGGATGTCCGCGAGAACAGCCTTCATGTTCTCCTTGACCTCAGGGGTGATGATGCGCGGGCCGGCAACGTAGCCACCCAGCTCAGCGGTCTCAGAGATGGAGTAGTTCATGTTGGAGATGCCGCCCTCCCAGATGAGGTCGACGATCAGCTTCATCTCGTGCAGAACCTCGAAGTAGGCCATCTCGGGTGCGTAGCCAGCCTCGGTCAGAACCTCGAAGCCCTTCATCATCAGGTGCTCCAGGCCACCGCAGAGGACAACCTGCTCGCCGAACAGGTCGGTCTCGGTCTCCTCGCGGAAGGTGGTGGCGATAACGCCTGCGCGTGCACCACCGATGGCGGCAGCGTAGGACAGCGCCAGGTCATGGCCGTTGCCCTGCGGATCCTGTGCCACAGCGATCAAAGCAGGAACGCCCTTGCCGTCGACGAACTGGCGACGAACCAGGTGGCCCGGGCCCTTCGGAGCAACCATGGCAACGGTGATGTCCGCAGCAGGCTTGATCAGACCGAAGTGGATGTTGAGTCCGTGGGAGAAGAACAGGGCATCGCCCGGGTTCAGGTTCGGCTCGATCTCCTCGGTGAAGATCTGGGCCTGAGAGGTATCAGGAGCCAGGATCATGATCAGGTCTGCCCACTTGGCAGCCTCAGCATTGCTCTTGACCTCGAAGCCGGCCTCCTTGGCCTTTTCTGCAGACTTGGAGCCCTCGCGCAGGCCGATGACGACCTCAACGCCGGAGTCACGCAGGTTCATTGCGTGGGCGTGGCCCTGAGAACCGTAACCGATGATGGCAACCTTACGGCCCTGGACGATGGACAGGTCAGCATCTGCGTCGTAGTAGACGTCAATAGCCATGAATTTTTAGCCTTTCCTAGACAACTGTGTACTTCTATTTTTAGCACAGTCTGGTCGAATTTGAGACATATTGTCTCATTTTGTGAGATTTACTTAGCGATTATTGGGAGCCATCGTCTTCGGACCGCGGTTCAAGGCGATCTGACCGGACGAAATCAGCTCACGGATTCCGAACGGCTCCAGCACCTCCAGCAGGGCGTTGAGCTTGCCCTTGGTACCGGTGGCCTCGATGACAACCGAGTCCGGTGCAACGTCCACGACGCGGGCACGGAAGATGTTAGCCGCGTCCACCACCTGCGGGCGGTTGGACGCATCCGCGGAGACCTTCACCAGCATAAGGGCGCGGGCGATGGTGGTCTCCTCCTCCAAGCGCACCACCTTGAGGACCGGAATCAGCTTGTTGAGCTGCTTGGTGATCTGCTCGATGTTGACCTCATCGGCATCGACAACGATGGTGATGCGGTTGATTCCCTTGATCTCAGTCTTGCCGGAGACCAAGGAGACCAAGTTGAAACTGCGGCGGGTAAACATAGCCGACACGCGGGAGATGATGCCGTCGATGTCTTCGACGAGCACGCTCAAGATGTGGCGAGAGATTTCTTGCTGACTCATTCTTGCTCGTCCTTTCTAGTTCGTTGCCTGAGATGCAGCGTTGTTTTCCAGGGAGGTCTCGGTGGCCTTCTCCATGACCTCGTCGATCGTGTCCGGCTCTTCGCCGGCTGACTGATCAGACTCGAAGAACGGGCGCAGACCACGCGCGTACTGGATTTCGGAGTTGGAATTGCCAGCAGCAACCATCGGCCAGACCTGAGCGTCCTCACCGACGATAAAGTCGATGACCACCGGACGGTCGTTGATCTCGCGGGCCTTTTCGATAGCCGGGATGATCTCTTCTTCCTTGGTCACGCGAATCGCCACGCAGCCCTGGGCCTCCGACAGCTTGAGGAAGTCCGGCATGTACTCATCGTGCTCGCGCAGCTTGGTGTTGGAGTAGTGACCGTCGTAGAACAGGGTCTGCCACTGGCGCACCATGCCCAGGTTGCCGTTGTTAATCAAGGCGACCTTAATCGGGAAGCCTTCCACCGTGCAGGTGGTCAGCTCCTGGTTGGTCATCTGGAAGCAGCCGTCGCCGTCGATGGCCCAGACTTCTTTCTCCGGGCAGCCAGCCTTGGCGCCCATGGCGGCGGGGATGGCATAACCCATCGTGCCGGCGCCACCGGAGTTGAGCCAGGTGCGGGGCTTTTCAAAGTCAAGGAACTGTGCGGCCCACATCTGGTGCTGGCCCACACCTGCACAATAGATGGCGTCAGGGCCAACCTGCTCGGCCAAAACACGGATGACGTGCTGCGGCTCGAGCATGCCATCATCGCTTTCCTCATAGCCGCGCGGGAAGCGCTCCTGCAGATCGCGCAGGTAGTCCTTCCAGGAACTGATATCGATGCCGTGCGGCAGCTTCTGGGTGAATACCTCATACAAGGCGGTGAGGACCTCGCCGGCATCGCCGACGATCGGGACGTCGACGGCACGGATCTTGCCGATCTCGGCGGGGTCAATGTCAGCGTGAATGACCTTGGCATCGGGGGCAAAGGACTCCGTGTCGCCGGTGACGCGGTCGTCGAAACGAGCGCCAATGGTGATCAGCAGGTCAGACTTCTGCAGGGCGCCCACAGCGGGGACGGAGCCGTGCATGCCTGGCATGCCCATGTGCAGCGGGTGGGAATCCGGGAAGGCACCCAAGGCCATCAAGGTGGTCACCACTGGAATCCCGGCGGTCTCGGCAAACTTCATCAGCTGCTCGGAAGCATTCGCCTTGATAACGCCACCGCCGATGTAAAGCACTGGGCGCTTGGCTTCGGCGATGAGCTTGATGGCCTGCTCGATGGGGCGATTGTGCGGCGTGGTGACCGGACGATAGCCTGGCAGGTCGATCTTCGGCGGCCACACGAAATCCAACTCAGCGTTTTGGATGTCCTTGGGAACGTCAACCAGAACCGGACCAGGGCGACCAGTCGATGCCAGGTGGAATGCCTCGGCGATGGCCTGCGGGATCTGCTCAGGGCTGGTCACCATGAAGTTGTGCTTGGTCACGGGCATGGTGATACCACGGATGTCGGCCTCCTGGAAGGCGTCGGTACCCAGCAGGCTGCGTCCCACCTGACCAGTGATGGCCACCATTGGCACGGAGTCAAGCATGGCGTCAGCGATCGGGGTGACCAGGTTGGTTGCGCCGGGTCCGGAGGTTGCAATACACACGCCTACGCGTCCGGTTGCCTGCGCGTAGCCCGTTGCTGCATGGCCTGCACCCTGCTCATGGCGTACGAGCACATGGCGAAGCTTGGTAGAGGCATACAGTGCGTCATAGAGAGGAAGGACGGCACCACCGGGGAGGCCGAATACGAGATCGGTGCCCAGTTCCTCAAGAGTGCGAACGATAGCCTGTGCGCCGGTGATGCGTTCTGGCTGCGCCTGACGAGCGCGCTGTGCAACCGTCGCGGGGGTGGGCTGATGAGAAGCTGCCACGACTTCAGTGCTCCTTGGTTGAAAAGAGAATTCTAGAATCCCTCTCCCCCAGGTGTTTGCTAGGGCTCGGCGGACCACGGCGCTTGGGAGACGTGATAGATCCCGGCGGTTGTTATCCGATATCGCGCGCGCAGTGCCTTCTGCCCTTACAACCACGGTGAGATTGAGGGGTGTGAAAAGTAAGCGGTATCGAACGCCTGCGTCCCCGGGGTTGCCGACTGGCCGACGATCGATTCACAAACCTGGATGATCCATGACGACAAAAACCCTCGTTCAGGCACTTGTGGTGCTGACGAGGGCGCTTGACGACACGACTTATGGTGAGCCGTTACGGCAGGCGCCGCGCAGGTAGTACCACAAGTCGAATAATGTTCATGGCTCCTTATCGTACACGCTCATGTGGGCAAATCCACATCCACCCCCTATCTGTGTTTCTTTGGGGTTATATTTCACCCCCAACCGCCAGGTTTTTACCCCCCACTCACCCATCGACACCTCGCCTCGCCTGGGATCCGCACCGCATGATTCCCTGCCCTCTCCTGCCACGATGACCTTTTCGGACCTGTCACCGTCGGCAAGCACACACAGACATCCGGGCACACGAGGCAAAAAGCAAGCCAAGCAACCGCGAAGCAAGCTGAACGAACAAAACACGCCAGCCGTCCCAGACGGACTAGACGAGCACAACGAGCACCACGGACTCGACCAGCGCAACAAGCACTAAGAGCACTACGAGCACGACGAGTAAGAAAATAAACCGACCAAGAAGGCACTAAACCAAAAGACAAAGAGAATGAAGAAATTAAGGGAAAAGGAAACACCCACGGTCGAAAGCGCGGCGGCATCGACAACAAACTTACAAGGCGACACAAGTTGGATGGGGAATCTTGGCTGATCCGATCCATCTATCATTCCTGCCGAGCATGCTCTCGAGGCCACGCAGCGAGACCAACGATCAGGGATAGGCCTCAGCCATGCCAGCCGGTTGGCAAAAGTGGCTACCCTTGGGTGGCATGCCACTTCCGTATATTCTGCACAGCTTGTGGAATTGGTTCATCGACACCGGTTTCACTCTCGCCCTACTCATCGTGTTGGCGTTTCTGGTGCCGCGTTTCGGACGCATTGCCATGCGCATCGTGGAGCGCCAGGTCGCTGACGAAAGCGTCGATGAGTCGAAAACTCACCTCGCGTTCGCGGGCGTTGCAGTCTACGTGGCGCAGGTGATCGCCTACTTCATCATTTTCGTCTTCGCCCTACAACAGCTTGGCTTCTCCCTCGCCGGGGCGGCCATCCCAGCCACCGCGGCCTCTGCCGCCATCGGTCTTGGCGCACAGTCCATCATCGCCGACTTCCTCGCCGGCTTCTTCGTGTTGAGCGAGAAACAATACGGTGTGGGCGACTGGGTGCGCTTTGAGGGTGGCACCACCACCGTCGAGGGCACCGTTATCCAAATTACGATGCGCGCCACACGCATCAGGACCTTGGCCGAGGAGACGGTCATCATCCCCAATTCCAAGGCGGGCGTGTCCATTAATAACTCGAATTATTGGTCACGCGCCGTTGTCGTCATGCCGATCCCTTTGCTGGGTTCGCATTCCATCCAGGAAGCCATCGACCGTGGCGGGCGCGCGGCGCGCAAGGCTTTGGCCCGGCCCGAGATCGCGCAGGAGGTGCTCGGCGAGCTCACCGTCCACGATTCGGTGGGGGTCAATCCCCCGGCCACCGTTGGCTCCCCGTGGACTGTGTCCATGCGTTTTTTGTGCCAGGTCAAGCCGGGAAGCCAATGGATGGTCGAACGCGCCATCCGCACGAGCCTCATCGACGAATTCTGGGCCGAATACGGTTCCGCACCGACGCAAAACGGCGCGGTTGCTGACACCTTGCATTCCGTGTCCGCCACCCCCACGGCCGCATCCGCACCCACACTGGCGACTGGCGCCGCCCAACCGGTAGTCCTTCCGCTCAATCCCGATGGCACCGTGGCGGTTTCCCAGGGTTCCGCGTCGTCGCTTGCCGACGTCGCCACCACCGTTTTCCGCGCCGCTGCAGCCCCCGCCGAGCCATCCCCGGCGTCCGCGCCCCGCAGCCAAGACCCTGATGGCTTCGCTTCCGCAACCCACTCCGCTTCGGCCTCCCCCAAGGACCAAAAGAATGAAGTGACAACCGAGCACGTCCAAGACCCCGCGGCCGATGAGGGCGGTATCAACTCCGCGGCACGAAAAGACATCGTGCGTCCACAGGACGAAAGCGATGCGCACCTTGCAGCATCGACGGCAAAGCCTGTGCCTTCAGACGGGAACGAACCCACCCCCGCGCTACTGCCCGAGGACTCCAGTCAACCGTTCCCGGAGACCGCGGCCGCGGCATCGGTTCCCGAAGCGGGAGCACCGCAAGCTGATTCCCCCGACAAGGAGGATGCCCCCCTCGACGAAGACGAGAACGCACCCGCTGCTGCCACCGGCGGGCGTGTACGCCGTGGCTTGGTTCGCATCCTCACCGTCGGTGGCAGGACCCGCGTGTCCACGACGATCTTGATGATTGTCTTCATCCTCTTACTGGTTCTTAAAGGCCTCACGCTGCAGACCTCAGAGTCCTACGACGGCAAGGATGGCGTTCTCGCCCCGGCGCGCACCACTACCTCCTCGCCGCAACCCGCAGGCACCGGGACCGCGCGTCCCGAGGCCACGCCGAGCCCCACGCAGGCGGTTGCCCCTACCACCGCCAGCTCTGGGAAAGCCACCCCCGGGCAACAGGCACCGGAGGCGTCGGAAAGCACAAACACCCCCGCAACCAACGACAACGGAAACGGCACGGGCAACTCCGGCCGGGAGGATCGAAACACCGACGATTCTGACTACTTCAACACCAACACGCCAACGCCGGCGCAGGCAACTCCTACTGGCGCGCCAACCCCTGAGGCGGGCGCCGGCGGCACCGCGGGACAAAGCGGAGAGACTAATAATTCAGGAAACTCCGGGGCAAGCGTGGCCTCAACGCCCTAGGCGCTGGTTCGAAAACAGCTACAGGCTAAGGGCAGGAAGGTGGTCACGACATCGGCTAATCCGCAATCATTCGCCGGCAGCCTAGTGTTGCTCAATGCGCAGCGCGGCTTTCGGCACGCGCCGCTTAGCGTGGGTGGTCCTTCCCCCATCACCCTGTGTCGGCTTGCTCAGATTCTTCTACTACTATGGTGCTTCATGAGCAAAGACACGGCCACGTCCTCATCAAAGACCAACCCTGCAGGAAAATCCGAGGGATCTTCTCCAGAAAATGCTGCGGAGTTTCGGCCCGATCGTACTCACCTGCTCGGCGCCGCCATCATGTTCGGCATCTTGCTGATTGCCATCGGCGCCGCACCGCAGTACCTGTTTTGGGTTCTCGCCTTCCCGATTGTGTTCGTGGTCTGGGTCTTGCGCTCACGCACCGTCGTCAATGAAAAAGGCATTGATATCGACTACGCTTTCGGAAAAAACGTTTCCCTTCCTTGGCAAGAGGTAGCCGGCATTGGTTTCCGTCGCGCCCGCGCCTTCGTCCAAACCAAGGAGAAGAAGACTTTTTCCCTACCAGGGGTGAGCTTCAACTCGCTTCCCGCCTTGGAGGAAGCCTCCCGCGGCCGCATTCCCGATGCCTTGAGCCAGGGACTTGCCGCCGCCGACGACAAGGTACGCATCGTTTACAAGGACGGCCACGAGGTGCTCATTTCTAAGGAAGAGTACGACAAGCTTCAGGCACACAAGGCCGCTCAGGAAGCTCAGGAAGCTCAGGAAGCTCAGGCGCACAAGTCAGCTATCGCCGATGCAGGAGACAATCAGCACGGCGTCGATGGTCAGGCGGTCGCAGAGGGCTCCGCGCCAGAGCACAGCGCCAAGTAGAACTCACCTTCGTTTCTTGCAGTAACACACAAAAGGGGCGTAACTTTTTAGCACTACCCCTTTTGTGATTTTTGGCTCCACCCTTTGGCTGCAGATTCATTCTTGTGCCCTACCCATAGGGCTCGTTTACACCCCACCGAATTCGAATTTCATAGAAAATAGAAAGACGGACCAGTCCATGTTCCCGCTCCGTTCCAAAGTCACCACCGTCGGACGCAATGCCTCGGGTGCTCGCGCCCTGTGGCGTGCCACTGGCACCCAAGAGCACGAGTTCGGCAAGCCCATCGTGGCGATCGTCAACTCGTATACGCAGTTCGTCCCGGGCCACGTTCACTTGAAGAACGTCGGTGACATCGTCGCCGACGCCGTCCGCGCCGCCGGCGGCGTGCCAAAGGAGTTCAACACCATCGCCGTCGACGATGGCATCGCCATGGGACATTCCGGCATGCTGTACTCGCTGCCGTCTCGCGAGATCATCGCCGACTCGGTGGAGTACATGGTCAACGCGCACACCGCCGACGCCATGGTGTGCATCTCCAACTGTGACAAGATCACCCCGGGCATGCTCAACGCCGCCATGCGCCTGAACATCCCCACCATCTTCGTCTCCGGCGGTCCGATGGAGGCCGGCAAGGTCGTCGCCGTCGACGGTGTTGCCCACGCCCCCACCGACCTGATCACCGCGATCACAGCCTCCGCCAACGATGCTGTCTCCGATGACAACTTGAAGCTCATCGAGGAATCCGCCTGCCCGACCTGTGGTTCCTGCTCCGGCATGTTCACCGCCAACTCCATGAACTGCCTGACCGAGGCACTGGGGTTGTCTTTGCCGGGCAACGGCACGACCCTTGCCACCCACACCGCCCGCCGCGAGCTGTTTGTCAAGGCTGGCGAGATGATCGTGGATCTGTGCCAGCGCTACTACGGCGAGGAGGACGAGTCCGTCCTGCCGCGCAGCGTGGCCACCAAGAACGCCTTCATGAATGCCATGGCGCTGGATATGGCCATGGGCGGATCCACGAACACCATCCTGCACACGCTTGCCGCCGCCCAGGAGGGTGAGGTCGACTTTACCCTGGCAGATATCGACGAGCTTTCCCACCGCATCCCGTGTCTGTCCAAGGTCGCCCCGAACGGCACCTACCACGTCGAGGACGTCCACCGCGCAGGCGGCATCCCGGCAATTCTGGGCGAGCTGCGCCGCGCCGGCTTGTTGGACGAGTCCGTCCACACCGTCGCCTATGACACCGTCGACGGCTGGCTCAACGACTGGGATATCCGCGGTGGCAAGGCCATCGACCAGGCCATCGAGCTCTTCCACGCCGCCCCCGGCGGCAAGCGCACCACCGAGGCCTTCTCCCAGTCCACCCGCTGGGATTCCCTGGACACCGACGCCGAGCACGGCTGCATCCACGACGTTATGCACCCGTACTCCTCAGATGGTGGCCTGGTGATCCTGCGCGGCAACCTCTCCCCTGACGGATCTGTCCTCAAGACTGCCGGTGTCGAGGAGGAGCTGTGGGAGTTCACCGGCCCCGCCCGTGTGGTTGATTCCCAGGAAGAGGCCGTGTCCATCATCTTGAAGCGCGAGGTACAGCCGGGCGAGGTCGTGGTCATCCGCTACGAGGGTCCCGCCGGCGGCCCCGGCATGCAGGAGATGCTGCACCCGACCTCCTTCCTCAAGGGCGCTGGCCTAGGCAAGAAGTGCGCCCTCATCACCGACGGCCGCTTCTCCGGCGGCACCTCCGGCTTGTCGATCGGCCACATCTCCCCCGAGGCCGCTCACGGCGGACTGATCGGCCTGATCCGAAACGGGGACCCGATCTCCATCTCCGTGTCCAAGCGCACCTTGACCTTGGATGTGCCGGAGGAAGAAATTGCCGCGCGCCGTAAGGCGATGGAGGAGTCCGAAAACCCATGGACCCCGAATCGTAACCGCGTGGTGTCCAAAGCGCTGCGCGCCTACGCCAAGATGGCGACCTCCGCCGACAAGGGCGCCGTGCGTCAGGTCGACTAAGGATCGCTCACGCAGGCCCAATGAGATAGGCCGGGATCTACCCGTCACGGAAAGTGGCAGTGGGTCCCGGCCTTTTGCTTTCCGACGAATGATGTCTGCCAGCGATGAGCCTTGATCATCCAGAGAGCAACTTAGTTGGTATGCCTGCGTTCGTGCGGGGTGATCCCGCGATACTTGCCCGAGGTCTGTGCCAGCATCAACGCGGCGCCAATCGCCGAGGTTACCTTTGCTATGCTTTTATTGACGTTCGGGTAATTGCCTCCTATCAGCACCATCCCACCCAGCGTAAGCGTGGCACCGGCGATGCTACGGGTAATCCGCGTTGTTTGCTTGGCCTTACTGCGCAACAGATGCCGCTCCTGCACGCTGGTCAGGTGCACGACGGTCCCCCCGTGCGCAGCCTGCTCCACCACTGTGGGCAATTGCCGCAACAGAGAAAGATAGTGTGGTCCCTGCGCGCGCAGGGCGTCGATAAGCTCATAAAAGCCCCACCCACCAGCATCGATGCCGAGCACGTCGGCGAGATCACGCGCATAGGGCTCCACTTCTGCCACCAAGTCGATCTCAGGGTACAGCTGCTAGCAGGCCTCCGTGACCGTCATCAGCGCCTGAAGCAAATAGGTGACGTTATCGGGAAGCTGGAATGGCTGAGAGCGCATCAGCTCGATGATGTTGTTACGCAGGCCGTCGGAAAAGCTCATGGCCTTTCCCATCGCCGCCTGCCTAGATCCTGCCGCGGTGACATCGGCAAAGGCCACAAGCGCGCGCCCGAGTAGCTTGGTTTTAGCACCCGCGCGCAGGAATCCCATTTCCTGAAGCGAATCGGTCATCGCTTCCCCGTCGCGCAGCATCATGCCGATGGCGAAGCGAACAAAGCCATCGCGAATCGGCTCGGTGACTCGGCCGACCATGCCAAAGTCCAACAGAATGACCGTGGAATCTGGTCGCACCCACACATTTCCGGGATGCGGATCCGCATGGAAGAAGGCATCGATGAGCACCATGCGTGCGTAGATATCGATGAGAGTCTTGGCGACCTTTTCCCGATCTACACCCGCCGCATCCAGCCCCTTAAGGTCGTTGACCTTGATTCCCTCCACGTATTCCAGGGTCAACACCCTTTGGGCGGAGTAGTCTGGGTAGACCTCCGGCACGTAGACTCTCTCGATCTCGTGAAGGTTGTCCTTAAAAAGACGCGCGTTGGCAAGTTCCATTCCTAGATCGAGCTCGTTGCGGCTAGTTTCCTCGAATTCAGCCATGAACGCATCCGTGTCCATGAAATCGCCCAGCTTCATGCCCCTTTCGAGCATCTTCAGACTGGTCTTGATCGCCGCCAAATCGCACTCGATGAGTTCGTCGATACCAGGTCGCAACACCTTGACCGCCACCGACCTACCGTCGTGCAAGGTGGCCGCGTGAACCTGCGCCAAAGAGGCAGCGCCAAAGAGGCAGCGCCAAGACAGTGGTGGGAAAAGTCGCGGAAGGATCCCCCGATCGGTGCACCTAGCTGCTGCTCAACGACGGTAATGATCTCCTCGGTCGGCACAGGGGCGACGACGTCTTGCAAGTCCTGTATCTGCGCGATCATCGCGGGCGGGATCACCTCGACGTGGGTGCTCAAGTGTTGACCCAGTTTGACGATCAGCCCGCCCTTATCCATCGCCAGCTCACGAAAGTCCCGCCCGATTCCGGACCACAGCTGCTCACGCCTTTTCTCACGCTCGGACTGTGGCTGCAGCTTGAAGGTCTTCTCGAATGCCCAGACCTTTGCCCCCATTGCGCCAAAAGCGGCAACGATCGCACGGTAGCGGGCATCGTACAAGTTGGCCCTGGCCATCTAGTCGGGCTTTCCGGTGGTATTCTTCCCCGACGAGGTATCCTCGGCCTGGTCAGTTGCGGGTGCCGGGTCACTCACGGGTGCTTGATCGTCCGCGGGTACAGCTTCCGCGTCCACATCAGCACCGTCGGTTTCGTCGAGAATATCGCGCATCACGGCCTCTACCTTCTCCGAGTGCTGGAGGAATGCCTCGGCGAAGCGGGACAAGGTATCTGCCTTCATCAAGGTGAGCGAACCACCGTGGCCTGCCATGACGACAAATTTCTGCCCCGGCTCGATGCCGAGCTCCTGACGGGCCTCGGCGGGAATGACGATCTGACCGCGCTCCCCAACCGTGGTGGTTCCTAGGAAGTTCATACTTGGGCGACGCTTGCGGTAGCTTTCGCGCTTGCGTGCCCAATGCTCTGATCGTCCTGCATGTGGATGAACCATGATCTCCTCTTTCGCAACTGCCGCCCTGTGTGGCGGCAGCGGCATGTCTTGCCGTCGATGCCACCCAGCATACTCTGCAATTTCATTAGTTTCCGCCAAATCATACTTTTCATACATCACATACATAATTCACACCCACACGCACTGCCATGCGACCGTCCATACCTTCGCAGCCCTGCCTCCTTCTTGACCCGACACCCTCCCTAATAAAGAAAGCTCCCCGTCCCCTTTCGGGACGAGGAGCTAAAGAACACGCGATCCTAGGCGAGCGGATTCACTCCGGCACCAAACCACCAGAGAGCTACCGCGCCGAGGATGCTCAGTGCGGCGAAGATCCAGGAGCTATACAGCGGCCGCTTAGCCCAGCTGCGACTGATATCGAAGGAAATCACGCCCGGACCGGTAAATTGCAGGGTCAACGTTCCCGCAACCAGCATGATGCCGAGCCAGACCTTCTCCGGCATATCAAAAATAGCGAGGGATTCGGCCGTGAAGATGAAATGCCCCAGCATGAACGTCATAGCGCCGGTACCTACCGCCGTGGCGACGGGGGTGAGCAAACCAAAAAGCAAGAACACACCCGCGGCCAGCTCGAGCGCTGGGATGCCAATAGCTAGCATGTTTGGCGCATTGTATGAGGAAAAGTCCTGCTCGAGCTGATTGAGCCCACCACCGGCCCCCAGGTTGAAAAACACCCGAAGGGAATCCAACAAAAGGTAGGCGGACATCGCGATGCGCAGCAGCAATAGACCAAAATCCATGGTGCCACGCTTGGTCTGGACAACCGGGGCGACCTCGGACGACCCCGGCGCCACGGCTGAGGCAGCTACCGGCGCCGGTGAAACACTCGGATCGAGAACCTGGGTCGGTTCAGCCGCCTGCACAGCCGCCGCCGGCAGCACGGTGGTCGGCTCACTTTCCAGCGATGGCGCAAAGTCATCGTCGGCATAGCCCTGCTCCGGGGTGACGGTGCGCTGCGCACGGGGCGGATCATAGCTCGTGGTGGGTGCATCCGATGCCAGAGGCGCGCTATGATCCCTGGCTGCCGCGAAAGCAGTCGTCTGCGCCGCAGCTTCGCCGGCTGGCAAATTCGCGGTCCCCTTTGCCACCTCAGCCTTTGCCGCCGCTTCCTTTGCCTTGGCGGACTCCTCAAGCTTGGCAGCATCGCTGGCCGCGGACTTGCCAGCAAAGCCGGACTTTTTCGACTTCGTGGAATCGGGGGCGATAGATTGGGGAGCTACACGCCCGGCGCGCTGATAGGCGTTGGCCGTTGCCGAGTCCTTGGACGTTGTGGCCTTGCTCGGTGAATAGGTTGGGATCTCGTCATCGAATTCGCTGGCGCGATCGGGCAGGTTTTTCTCGCTCATATCTCTAAGGGTAGGTCAAGTTGAGGTTGAGGTGGGGTTGGCTTGCTCGGCGCGCCGACAAAAACCACCGGATTGGCAGGGCACAGATTGTGCCGGATCCAACGGCTCGGCACCCAAACGGCGGTTATTGGCGATTATTGAGCAGGATTAGCACAGCCGGACAAGGTGGTGGCCAAGGACTTGTACTCTGCTGCGGTGACGCTTAAGCCATACGTGGCCTTGATGTGGACGATGCGGGTGGCATAGGTGCAGTGATAGCTGGCATCGCTGGGCATCCAACGGTCGGCCGTCTTCGCTTTCTTGTCTTGGTTTTCTTCTCTTGTTGTGGCCTGCAGGTTGGCGGGATCATTGGCGATTTGTTTTCGCAACTCTTCATCCCAAGCCCAAGCGCCGGATTCCCAGGCATCAGCCAAGGGCACAACATGGTCGATCTGAACGAGCTCACTGGTTCCCTGCCCACGGACGAAGTCGAGTTGAACGCCCGAGTATGCGTCGGTGAGGTGACCGGTTGCCACCACGCAGTCACGGGTTTTCGGCTTGAAGGTCACGTTATTAAGGTCCCGCTGGAGGATGTCATTGCGGGTATCACAGCCGTTGTGCCCTAATTCCACCTCGACATCATCGCTCCAGGCCTGACCGAAGGCATCACGGTTGTAATCCGGTACGCCCAGCTCATCGGTACGCACCGCCAGCTGCGCAAGCTCTTGCAATTGCGGGCTCACAATGGGGTCTATCCCTTCGAGCGCGGTGCCAGCGGTAAGCGCAGGATCGGCCGCACTCTGGTTGGCATCACCCTGCACGACACTGCCCTCACCCAGTCCAGAGGGATCAATTCCCGGCATCCCCGCAGCCGCACACCCGGCAAGTACTGCGGTGGACAACGCAAGGCCGAGCGCCTTTTCCACAGCACTTGGTGCGGCATTCAACCCGCCACCGCCTTGCTTACCACGGTGAACCCGGGGGCTCGAAGCCCGGAATGAGGGCAAACAAGCAGAAACGGATCTAGCAAAGGCGTTGGATGAAAGGCGCGGTGTCATAGTGCTCAACATAGTAATGGAACCTGCGACATTTATCGAATATCCATTCGAACCGGGGCTACAATCCGTTATTTAGCCCCATTTCCCCTACCCATGCTCTCCTCCCCACATCCACCAGGTATAGAAAAGGGGAAAGTAAATTAGTTGATATATCAACCTTCTATCTGTTAGGCTGTGTGCCATGACAACTTCCATGAACCCTACCGACTGGGCGGGCGACGCACGAAACGCCAACCCCGACGGCGAATTCATCCGCGATACCAACTACATCGCCGACCGCATCGTCGCCGGAGTTGACACCCCCACCCCACAAGAAGATGGCACGTGGTTGTGGCCAGCTAAGCCACATACTTATCGACTCGTCGCCGCGCGTGCTTGCCCCTGGGCACATCGCGCAGTGATCGTACGACGCCTCAAGGGTCTTGAGGACGTCATTTCGCTTGGACTGACCGGACCTACCCACGACGTACGTTCATGGACTTTCGACCTTGACCCCGGCAAGGTCGATCCCGTCCTTGGAATCGAACGCCTCCAAGAGGCTTATTTCGCCCGCTTCCGGGATTATCCGCGTGGCATCACGGTTCCGGCCATGGTCGAAGAATCCAGCGGGAAGGTCATCACCAATGACTACCCCAGCATGGTGCGCGACTTTAACGATCAGTGGAAGCAATACGAGCGCCCCGGCGCCCCAGACTTGTACCCCGAAAACCTCCGTGAGGAGATGGATCCACTCATCAAGTACATCTTCACCGAGGTGAACAACGGTGTGTACCGTTGCGGGCTCACCGGCGACCAAGAGGCCTACGCCCTGGCCTACGAGCGCCTTTTCAATGCCCTCGACCGGCTAGAAGAGCGCCTGTCCACGCGGCGCTATCTCATGGGTGAGCACATCACCTTAGTAGATATCTACCTTTTCACCACGCTCATTCGCTTTGATGCGGTCTACCACGGCCACTTCAAGTGCAACCGCAATAAGATATCCGAGATGCCCAATCTCTGGGGTTACCTGCGCGACTTGTTCCAGACCCCTGGCTTTGGCGACACCTGCGATTTCACCGAAATCAAGCAGCACTACTACATCGTGCATTCCGACATTAACCCCAATCAGGTTGTCCCAGTAGGCCCCGACCTTTCAGGATTGTTTACCCCGCATGGTCGCGAGGCCCTTGGCGGTTCGCCCTTCGCCGAAGGAGTCACGCTGCCAGGCGAGATCCGTGAAAGCGAGCGCGTGAAGAATCCGCTGCCACAGCAGCGTTAGTTTACCCATAAAAAAACGCCCCATTCCTGTTTCCCGCACAAGGTTCAAGGATGGGGCGAAAGCATGAGCTAGCAAGGCCGGGCTCTACCGGAATTCAAATTCCACCTGCGCCTGCGGATCAACGCCCTGGACGATGCTGGAATAGAACTGCTTCGCCTGCGCCTGCAGTAGGTCGCGGTTGTCGAGGAGATCCTTTTGTTCCTCGTCTTGATTGAGAACGTCGGTGATGAGCTCCGCTTCGTCGATCTCAGGCGTACCCATGCTAAGAACACCGTTGTCTTCAAATACGGTCTCGAATTTCTCATCTGAATGCCCGATAAAGATGAACTCGGGGATGCTGATGAGGAACTTATTTGGGTCTGTCTCCTTGATGGTGACATCAGCCCCCTCAATGCCGAGCTTGGCCTTGTAGGTGTACTGAAGATAGAGGACGCGCTTGCTACCAGGCAGGTTGTGGCCGAGAATGTCCCTGTACTTTTCTTGCATGCTCATACCCGATATACCCAGGCTTAGCAGCACAACTTGCTCCTCGCCTTCCACCGCGTTTATCACCTTCTGCGTGGATGTCTCCGTGTGAACCTCGCTCACAGCCCCAAGGCCGAATATGGGCGAAGAACTAATCAGCCACCCCGCACCCACACCCACAACGAGCAGGAGCACAGCACCTACGATGCGCCATCCGGAGGAGATAAAGCCCAGCTTCATACTCAGTACAACCCCTTTCCCCGAAGAAGATAGACATTCAGATCCTATGCGAAAAACCGGGTTGTCCTGCCTTTTCTCAGCTGGGGTTAGGAATGGAGCACCCCCGCTGCATCTACCACGGCGGCGGTGAGTTTCTCCAGCGCGGGCGACTCCAGCCGCCAGCGTTGCCAGAACAGGGGAACTTCGAGCACATGGTCGTCGACAAGCACGACTTCGCCGCCATCAAGCAAGACACGGGCCTGAGATTCCGGCAACAAGGCCCAGCCCAGGCCGACGCGTGAGGCCTCCATAAACGCCTCCGCCGAAGGGACCTGTGAAACTCGGCGCTGGCGGATCTGGTGGCCAACTCGAGCCACCAGGTCTTGGTCTTGCAGACCGTCGCGCGGACCAAAACGCAGCACCGGCAGGTTGACCCAATCGATCTCCCCATCCACGGTGAAGCGATCGAGCAGCGAGGCGGTTGCCACCGGAAAGTACCGCATTACCCCGAGCGGGATCACCTCGCATCCAGAGACAGCCTCGTCCTCACGGGTAACAGCTCCCAGCACATCCCCCTTGCGCAGCAAATCAAGGGTGTGCGACTCGTCCTCGATACGTATGGTTAGCGTGGTATCACCCCAGGCCGACACGCTGGCCAGCACCGAGCGAAACCAGGTGGACAAGGAGTCCGCGTTGACCCCAACGGCCAGCGGGATGTGCTCAAGGCTACGCCGCAACTGCACCCGAGTCTCGGCCTCCAACAACGCCATGCGACGGGCCGCTTGGACAAGGACCTCCCCGGCCTCGGTGACGGTCACCGGGGTCTGCCTGCGCAGCAGTACCCTACCGGCCGACTTTTCCAAAGCCTTGATACGCTGGCTGACCGCCGAGGGGCTGATCCCTAGGGCGTAGGCGGCCATTTCAAAGCTGCCCTCATCGACGATCGTGAGCAAGGTCTGCAGGTGAAGTGGGTTCATGAAGCAATTTTAAACCACGTTCACAAAATTTCATTTTACTTAATCACGCTCTGGGCGCACACTAATCCTATGCACCTCATGTTCTCTGGTTTTCTACTTGGATTATCGATCATCATGGCGATCGGTCCGCAAAATGCTTTGATTATCAAGCAGGGAATCAAGCGAGAGGGAATCGTCCCCATCCTAGCCGTCTGCATGATTTCCGATGTCTTGCTCATCTTCGGTGGCACCGCCGGTGTGGGCATGCTCATCACCCAGGCCCCCATCGCGCTGGTGATCCTCAAATGGCTCGGCGTTGCCTACCTCGCATGGTTCGGGTTTACATGTTTCCGCGATGCCTTTTCCAACAGCAACGCGCTCGTCGTCGAGGAACAAGAGCCGGTCAGCACTGCCGTTGCCGTGGGAGCGAATAATGCCAGCCACGCGGCCTCCGGCAATGACGAATTCTCACCCCAGCCGACGGGCTCGACCAAGGTTCGCAACCCTATTGCAACCAAAAACCCGAAAGCGACCTCTGCCAGCTGGGTCAAACCTGTCATGTTGGCGCTCGCCTTTACCTGGCTCAACCCGGCCGCTTGGATCGACGTCCTCGTCCTGCTCGGCGGACTCGCTAACCAGCATGGTGACCCTGGACGCTGGTACTTCGCCTCCGGCGCCCTCATGGCCTCCATGCTGTGGTTCCCCTCCCTCGGATTCGGCGCGCAACGTTTCTCCAGCGTGCTGGCCAAGCCTACTGCCTGGAAGATCATCAACTTCGCCATCGGCTGCGTCATGGTAACGATGTGCATCCGGTTGATCCTCCAGTAAGAGCCCCGACGCTCCCTGCTGTCCTGGTGTGGCCGATGCCAGCTTTCTACGGGTTGACCCGCGCTTGTGGGAGCGATCCGCACCTAGGCGTCGGAAAGCAAAAAAAGGCAAACCCCGCACCCGATGCGCATTGCCATGTAATAAGCAATGCACAGCGAAGGTGCGGGGTTTTTCCCATCCTAGGGGAAGCACACGCATAAGCGGGCTCCTCAAGCCCGCAAGGCCTGCATCATCGAGCTCAGGCCCAAAAACGTTGCCCGATATCAATGCTTGGTTCAGATGCTAGCGCAAGGACTCCTCGTGCTTTTTCGACTCGGTAGCCGCGGCCCAGATGTTGATGCCGCCATCGCTTGCGACGCGATCGATCTCATTGAGTTCCTCGATGGAAAACTCTAGATTGTCTAGTGCTCCGAGGTTATGCTCGAGCTGTTCAACGCTGGAGGCACCGATGAGTGCCGAGGTGACCGTATCTGCACCATAATCGCCCTGCTCACGCAGCACCCAGCTAATGGCCATCTGTGCCAGCGACTGACCGCGACGGGCGGCAATCTCGTTTAGCGCCCGCACCATCGCCAAATTCTTCTCGTTGAGCATCGACTGGCTCAGCGACTTGCCCGCAGCCGCACGGGAATCAGCGGGCACGCCGTCGAGGTAGCGATCGGTGAGCAGGCCCTGTGCCAAAGGCGAGAAGGCAATGACGCCCAGGCCGTTATTCGCGCAGCTGTGCAGCAGAGACTCACCCGCGTCGCCGGGCTCCTCCACCCAGCGGTTGAGGATGGAGTAGCTCGGCTGGTGGATGAGCAGCGGGCAGCCTTCCTCCGCCATCAACGTGGCAGCCTCGGCCGTGAGATCTGGCCCGTAGGAGGAAATGCCGACGTAGCGGGCCCTGCCGGAGGCCACGATGTCGCGCAGCGCGTACATCGTCTCCTCCAGCGGGGTATCCGGATCCGGGCGGTGGTGATAGAAGATGTCCACGTGGTCCAGCCCCATGCGTTCCAGCGAGGCATCGAGGGAGTCGAAAAGGTACTTGCGGCTGCCGCCGAAGCTGTATGGACCCGCGCCCATGTTCCAGCCCGCCTTGGAGGAAATCACGATCTCATCGCGGTGGCGGGCGAGGTCCTCTTTGAAGATCCGGCCGAAGTTGATCTCCGCCGACCCGGCGGGCGGGCCATAGTTGTTGGCCAGATCGAAGTGGGTGATGCCGTGGTCGAAGGCGTAGCGAACGATCGCTCGCTGGGTCATCATCGGCTTATCGTCGCCGAAATTGTGCCAGAAACCAAGCGAAATCGCGGGCAGCATCAGGCCGGAATGGCCAAGGCGACGATAGGGCATGGACTCATATCGGTCAGGACGTGGAACCCACACGGGTTCAGCGCTTCGTGAATAACTCATGTCCTCCAGTGTGCGCCGAAGGAACAGATATTGCCAACTATCTATGAGTAAACCCGCCACACCTGGTGCTTGTTGTCGACACCAAGGTGTGGCGGGAGCGATGACGAAGGGGCGCCCTAGAAGGTGAACCTACTTCAGCTTCTCAGCAATGAGCTTGTTTACCTGCGCCGGGTCGGCCTTGCCGCGGGTGGCCTTCATGACCGCACCCACGATGGCGCCGGTGACCTTGGTGTTACCGGCCTTGTACTTCTCCACAATGTCCGGGTTGGCGGCGAGTGCCTCATCCACGGCCTTCTCAATCGCACCGTCGTCGCGGACGACCTCCAGGCCACGAGCCTTGACGACCTCATCCACGTCGCCCTCGCCGGCCAGCACGCCGTCGACGGCCTGGCGGGCCAGCTTGTTGGTCAGCTTGCCCTCCTTGACCAGGGCGGCCACGCGAGCGACCTGGGCCGGGGTGATCGACAAAGCATCGAGCTCGACGCCGGCCTCATTGGCCTTCTGGGAAAGATAGGCCACCCACCAGGAGCGTGCCTCGGAGGGCTCCGCGCCCGCCTCGACAGTCTCGACGATGAGGTCGAGCGCACCGGCGTTGACCAGGTCGCGCATCTCCTCGTCCTTGAGCCCCCACTCGGACTGGATGCGCGCGCGGCGCACCCACGGCAGCTCCGGCAGGGTGGCACGGATCTCTTCGACCCACTCGCGCGGGGCGATCACCGGCGGCAAGTCCGGGTCGTTGAAGTAACGATAATCCTCGGCGGTCTCCTTGGGGCGCCCCTTGGAGGTAGTGCCATCGGTCTCCTGGTAGTGGCGGGTCTCCTGGACGATCTCGCCGCCGTCCTCGAGCACCTGTGCCTGGCGCTGCATTTCGAAGCGCACGGCCTGCTCAACGGACTTGAGCGAGTTAATGTTCTTAGTCTCGGTGCGGGTGCCAAATTCCTTCTGGCCGATCGGGCGCAGGGAGAGGTTGGCATCGCAGCGCATGGAACCCTGGTCCATGCGTGCATCGGAGACGCCCAGGGCCTTGACTAGGTCGCGCAGCGCAGCAACATAAGCCCGGGCAACCTCAGGGGCGCGCTCCCCAGCGCCCTCGATGGGCTTGGTCACGATCTCGATGAGCGGGATGCCTGCGCGGTTGCAGTCCACGAGCGAGGCGGTGGCACCGTGGATGCGCCCGTCCGCACCACCGAGGTGGGTGAGCTTGCCGGTGTCCTCCTCCATGTGGGCACGCTCGATCTCCACCCGCCACGTGGTGCCGTCGTCAAGCACAACGTCCAGGTAGCCGTCATACGCAATCGGCTCGTCGTACTGGGAAATCTGGTAGTTCTTCGGCTGGTCCGGGTAGAAGTAGTTCTTGCGCGCGAAACGCGAGGACTCCGCGATCGTGCAGTTGAGAGCCAGGCCGATCTTAATGGCCCACTCCACACCCTTGGCGTTGACCACCGGGAGCGCGCCCGGCAGGCCCAGGGAGACCGGGTCGACGTTGCTGTTGGGCTCGGCACCGAAATGCGCCGAGGGCGCGGAAAACATCTTGGTCTCGGTTGCCAATTCGACGTGAACCTCAAGACCCATTACCGGGTCATACTTCTCAAGGACCTCGTCGTAGTCCATCAGGTCGTACATAGCGCTAGTCATGCGGACAATACTACTATGCGTCCAGCTACCCCTCACCCCAGACCCCGCCGGACCCGAAGTCCCAGTCGTGGGCGCTGCCCCACCCGGGGCGGGTAAAACAAAATCCTCCTTACAACCCCTCAAGAATGTAAGAGAGCACGGGGTTGCAAGGAGGAAGCCTGAAAACAAAGGCCAACTGGATGGTTTAACCAAACAGAGCGCGCGCGGTTGCGTAGCGTCCTTCCGGAACGACCTTCAGCGAGCCGACTGCCTCCTCGAGGGAGATGAGCTCGATGTGCTCGCCGTGGAGCGCAACCATCTTTCCGAAGTCACCGTTGTGGCAGGCGCGTGCAGCATGGACACCATAGCGGGTTGCCAGCACGCGGTCGAAGGCGGTGGGGGTACCACCACGCTGGATGTGACCAAGCACCGAGGTACGCACGTCGTGGCCGAGGCGCTTCTTGATCTCATCGCCGATGACCTGACCGATGCCGTTGAAGGTCTGGTGGCCGAACTGATCCACGCCACCCTCGTCGAATTCCATCGTGCCTTCCTTAGGCAGCGCGCCCTCGGCGACGACGATGATGCCGTACTTCTCACCCATCTGGAAGCGCCGCTCCATCTTCTTGCAAATCTCTGCAATGTCAAAGGGCTGCTCAGGGATGACGATGTAGTGAGCGCCACCAGCCATGCCCGCATGCAGGGCGATCCAACCCACGTGGCGACCCATGACCTCCACGATCATGACGCGATTGTGGGACTCGGCGGTGGTGTGGAGGCGATCGATGGCGTCGGTAGCAACGGACACCGCGGTATCGAAGCCGAAGGTGTAGTCGGTGCCGTTGACGTCATTGTCAATGGTCTTTGGCACGCCCACGACCGGAATACCATTGTCCGACAGCCACTTGGCGCCCTTGAGAGTGCCCTCGCCGCCGATCGGGATGAGGGCATCGATACCCGCGTCCTCAAGATTGGCCTTGATCTGATCGAGACCGTTCTTGAACTTGTCCGGATGCAGACGACCAGTACCGAGGATCGTGCCACCGCGCAGCAGGATGCGGTCGATATTCTCATCGTCGTACAGTTGGATTCGCTTGTCTTCCATCAGACCAACCCAGCCGTCTTCATATCCGACGACGGTCGATCCATATTCAGAACACGTACGAACGATGCCACGGATCACAGCGTTTAGGCCCGGGCAGTCACCACCGGAGGTCAAAGTTGCAAGTCGCATGAGGACAAGTTTAGCGCTCCAGTTTCATCTATGCCCGTTCGGACAGTGTGAGATTGCACGGGCTCCTTCCAGTAAAGCCCTAACCTGCAAAAACACCCCTCAATCACTACAAACACCGACGAATGCGCAACCATTGAGGAAACTCCTACCGGTTTTTGCACCCGACTAGGCACGACCAGCACGACAGTTCGCCCACTCCCTAAAACCCGCCAAACCGACGCCATTGATACGACGAGCGACACCTGCACCCATCTTCTTGATAAACCACGTTCCAAGCCGTGAATTTGGGACTACCATCGTCGGCATGAGTTCAAAAACCATCACAATCAAAGACCCTCGCGAAGTAAACACTGCCTCCCTTGTATGCCTCGGACTTATCGGTGGCTGGCTCACCGCCCGGGAGACCGGGATCCGTCCGCTCGGTGGTGCCGTCCTCGGTGCGGCCGGCCTGTGGGCTGGGCGTTCGTGGCTGAAGAAGACCAATCCCGCCACCACCGCCGCCCTCGGCGCACTCTACCTCGGCGCGTTCGGCGCCTCCCACCCGCTGGCAAAGAAGATCGGCGCTTGGCCTTCCGTTTTGGCCGTCACCACCGTGGTGTCAGGGGCTGCTTGCCTGCTTTCCGATCTCAAGAAGAAGTAAGAAAGCCCCTCCGGGCAGCGGTTCGTTGCTGCCCGACTCCACAAGGACACATCACAAGGACAGGGCCAACCCGCACTCAGCGGGTGGCCCTTTCATCTGCGCCTTGATACCTGTGTCGGATAAAGCGGGCCGCACAGGATTTGTGAATGGCCATTTTCGACTAGTTTTCTTCCGCGCTTTCTTGGGCTTCCCATTCCTCGAGCAACGTACGCTTGGTTGCCTGCCACACGTCTTCCGTTTCCCCCAACCGCCAATAACCGGAAATGGAGGCCCGTTCTTTCGCTACCTGCTTATCGACGAAAAGGAAGCGACGGACATCCTTAACCATTTCCGCAACGCCGTGGACAAACCAGGAGGTTTCTTTGTCTGGATACTGTGCCGTCCGCAGTGCTTCCACCAGCTTCACGCCCGGCGTTGTCCCATCACGCTCAACCCAATAAAGCGCTACCCTGTCCCCCAGTTTCTTCTCTAGCTCCTCACCGATGAGCAGCTCGAAGCGATGCTGGCTCGATTCCACTTCCACGAATACCTGCGCGCTCGCGCCCTCGGGCAACGCCGCTAGGGCCTCGCCGATCGCCGGGGCGGCCGCCTCGTCACCGGCTAAGACAAAGTGCGAAAATTCCGCTTCTGGACGCCAGCCACCTCTCGGGCCGAGGAACCCGATGTGAGTGCCGGGCTCGACAGTTCCGGCCCAGCGCCCCGCAAGCCCGCTCTCGCCATGGTAAAGGAAGTCGATATCAAAGGTTCCCGCGGTGGCGTCGATGTTGCGCAGCGTATAGGTGCGCCGGATGGGACGCAGATGGCCCGGCTGCTGCGTCATCACGTCCTGCATAGTGAAAGGCCACGCATAATCGGCCTCCTCCGGCACGAAAAGCAGCTTGACGTATGCATCCGTGGTGTCCACGACACTAAGGTCAGCATCCGTACGAAAGCTCAGCCGCACCATGTTCGCGGCCACCCGACTGCGCCCAGCAACCGTGGCCCCCTTGGCTACCATCTTCCGTCGGCGATCCGGCGCAGCGGCCTCCCTGGCCTCTTGCTTGTCGTGTGCGCGATCGGTTTTCCGGGTATCAACTACCATTCCTTCACCCTCCTTTAGGTTAGGCTAGGCTATCACAATTGGCCGGGGTTGGGCACGTAGGACCCCCACCGAAATCAACGAAGGACCCGTCACAAGACGAGTCCTTTTTGTTAGAACTGCTCTACAACCATTAGTAGAAGGCGGCGAGGCAGCGAGGCCAATTTACCAACCGTATCCGTAATGGCCCATGCCGCACTACTTCTTCAATTCCTTTACGATTCGCAGTATCACGAACGCAAGCACGAGTAGCAAGATGAGGAATCCGGCGACCGCTGCCAGAATCTTCATCGGAAGATTTGAGCGCTTGTCCTCGGACGCAGAGGTATTCATCGCCTCAACGCTTTCCGACGCCTGGGACGTCGTCGCTTCCCCCGACGCAGACTCGGTCGGCTTTGCCGTAGCACTTGCAGTTTCCTTGTCCGACAGAATCGGCTTGTCCGAAGGCTTCGGGCCGTTGACCTCTACGGGACGCCAGTCAGGCCCCTTGGTCGGTTTCCCATCCAACAGCACGGACAACTCATATTCCTGCTCCGTACCTTGCAGCTTTTCCGCATCAGTCTCCAACACTCCGACAACAATGTATATAGTAACCCGCATAGGCAACATCCCCGCCACCTCTGTCGCTCGATCTATTCATAAATTCAATCGGACGGTTGACAGCAATGGTGCGAATATTTTCTTCCCGGAGCTCACGACCGACCACATAGTCTTTCCCATAAAACGGATTGAGCAACAACACTGAGGGTCTTACAGCGTCATCCAACTGGTTTTCCTTGGTGCGGATGGCCACCACCGGCCGCTGACCCCACTCAACGGGAACCTTGTAATACTTCATCTCGCCTTTGACGATGCTATCGGCATGGGTCTCGCCACTGCTGAGCTCAATAGCCTTCGCCGTGCTGGCCCCACCGGTAATTCGGCTTGCATCACCGAAGGAGACCTCGGGGACTGACTCTTTCTCCATGCGGTGCCATCCCTGATGCAGTTGTCCCCGATCCCGCTTCATTACCTGAGGTTCAAATTGCACCTCCACCTCGACAACCACGGGGTTATCCCTAAATTCGGCCTTGACATCAGATCCATCGACGAACACCTTATTACCAATGTTCCACTGAGTTTGATCACACGCCGGATCCATTCCATCCTCAGGATCAGTGGTAATCACCGTGTAGAATCCCGAACTCGGCTCGTAGTTGTTGGCAGGTACCGTGGTAGAAATTGATTCATTTGACCGCGTATCCTGACACTTCTCACTGGAATCATTGTCCGCCTCAATTGCAAAGGTGAGGTCTTGTTCCCCTTCACCCTCTTCGTTCCGATTCGGAATCGCCTTAAGGATCACGATTGCATTGTGATCTTTTGGAATTGCAATCCGGTAGTACAGCGGATTCGCACCATCTGCATCGTTGGCAATTTCTGGCACAACCGTTGTTCGATAACGACCCTCGCCCAGCCATTTGGCATCCGCCGGATCGTCGGCGAACTCAAACTCCGTTCCAACAGCCTCGTGCCCGACGAGGCTGCGGGTTGCCAAAAAGGTCATTGAATCCGCCAGTTCGCGAGCATCGCCGGCGGTGCGGAATTCACCGCCAGTAGCCTGGGCAACACACTCCAATTCAGCACGGGCAGCTTCGTCCACCTTGAATCCAACGGTGTGAATGGTCAGGCCATAGCCCGCGCCGCCAAGCTCCTTCGCCACCTCACACACCGGCGGCGGGGCGCAGGTATCAATGCCATCGGAGACTAGGATGATGGATCGCTCCCCCTCCTTGCCCAGCTCGTCGGCAGCCGAACGCAAGGAGTTTCCAATCGGGGTATAGCCAGAAGCAGCAAAACCAGCAATATCTTGCTTCATTTTCGACTTATCACCTTTGCCCACCGGCGAGATCACCTGGATGTCCTTACATCCCGCTTCTTGATTCTCCGGCGCACTCGACTCCTGCTGTCCGTAGACCATCAAACCGAGTTGGGCGTCATCGGGCACCGAATCCACCAATTCGCTCGCCGCAGCCTTCGCGGCATCGAGGCGGGAACCACCCCCCACGTCTTCAGCCAACATAGAACCAGACAAGTCCACGATCAGCATCGACTTCGCCGCAGACGCTGAGCTCGCGGTAGTGGTCGACGGAACCTCTTCCCGAGGCGCAGTCTACGCCTGAGCCACAACCCGCGGCGTCCCAACGAGAACAAAACACAATACAGCCACTACGGCAAGAACAACCCGCAGCGAACGATAATCTCGCACATTCAACACTGTCCCCACTCCTCTTCTCGCAATCCCCCGTCCAACCCCGCGCTCTACTCCCGGGGCCGCCGGGGCGACAACGAGTCGAAAAAACGAATCCCTTTGCTTTCGAACCACTGCCAAAACATGTAAGCTAAGTCACTTCTTTCCGGAAAGTCGTTCCATTGTAAAAGAGTTATATCGAACCCGCTCGGCAACTGTTGAAAAAATAGGTCAAAACGGACTAACAACGTCGGCGCGAATATTGGCGATCTCGGGGTAAAAGCCCTGATAGAAAGGTGGAAACACATTCACAAGAAAAACCACAAAGATTAACAGAACTTTATCTCTGCGCGACTGGTCCCACCTTCCCAAAATCGCGTCACTCTCCTGCGACCGCTGTGTATAGACCACACCACCGGCGCTTTATCAATGTTGGCCGGTGATGTGCTCATGGTTACCACTAATAAAGTCGCCGCCGCACGGTAAGCGCGTACGCAAAAGGCGGCTGCCGCCGCGAGCACACTCTCGCAGTGACAACCGCCTTGAGGCAGCCGAGGGATTATTCGAAGGTTGCCGTATCGATGACGAAGCGGAATTTCACATCGCCGGCGACAACCCTGTCATAGGCCTCGTCGACCTGGTCAACGCCGATCTTTTCAATGACGGCACCGAGCCCATGCTCAGCACAGAAATCGAGCATCTCTTGAGTCTCGCGGATACCACCGATATTGGATCCAGTCAGCACTTTGCCGCCTCCGATGAGGGATCCTAGAGGCAGACTCATCTCCTCCGGAGGCAGTCCCACCACAGACATGATGCCGTGGGGCTTCAAAAGACGTAGGTAGTCACGCAGGGAATACGGTGCGGAAATAGTAGACAAGATGAAGTCGAACTCGCCCTTGTACTTCCTGAAGAAGCCATCTTCGCTGGTGGCCAAGGTACGGTGCGCACCTAACTCGGCGGCTGCCTCAGCCTTCTTCAACGAACGCGAAAGCACGGTCACCTCGGCGCCACGTGCGGCCGCGATCTGGACGCCCATGTGCCCCAGGCCGCCGAGGCCGACGATGGCTACCTTGTCACCGGGTTTCACATTCCAGCGCGCCAGTGGCGAGTAGGTGGTAATTCCAGCGCACAACAATGGAGCGGCCACATCAAAGTCCAAAGCATCAGGGATGGTGCACACGAAGCGCTCGTTGACCACCACCTTTTGGGAGTATCCGCCCTGGGTAATGGTACCGTCGACATCCTTCGAGTCGTATGTGCCCACCGCACCGTTGAGACAGTCCTGTTCATTGCCGGCGCGGCACTGTTCACACTCGCCGCAGGAATTGACCAGGCAACCCACGCCTACGCGGTCGCCCACCTTGAACTTGGTCACGGCGGAGCCTACCGCAGAGACCACTCCGGCGATTTCGTGGCCAACGGTCAACGGGAAGTGTGCTTGGCCCCACTCGTTACGGATGGTGTGGATATCCGAGTGGCAGATGCCCGCGGCCTTGATGTCGATGACCACGTCATCGGCTCGTGGATCGCGGCGCTCGATTTCAACGACCTCGAATGGGGAATCTGGGGACTTCTTTTGCAAAGCCTTTACAGTAATAGTCATGTCCACGAATCTACCCCTTTTTGGACGTCTCCCGCAGATTGATTAACGTGCTCATTTTCAATACATTGGCCCTTGGCGAAAATCTAGGCTTGAGGCCTGTTTTCACGTGCTAAGGCTTGGTGACACTGCTCTCGCACTCATCAATCGTCCCTTAATCGGTATTCAGTGGCGACGCCGATCCACCGTTATTAAGCCGCTTAACGACTAGACTGTCGTGCGGAGCGTTGATGGGCGCTCAGCGCAGCCCACACACCAAGTCCTAGGACAATTGCAGCAGCGATGACGGCCTGACCGTAGGCTTGGCCCAAACCGGTTGCTCCCACCCGCCATTGCAACACGGCGCCAATGGCGGCGGAGCCCAAGACCGAACCTAGCTGTCGGGTGGTGTTGTACACGCCCGAGCCCACACCCATCAGCTGCGGGGAAAGGTCGTGCATGGTGGAGGTGGAGTTCGGTGCCCACACAAAAGACGAACCGAGGCCGTTGATGAACATGGCCACTAGCACCAACCAGAGGGGAAGATCCCACTGCATGATGGCGAAAAAGAGGAAATAGGACACTGCAGTGGTGGCGAATCCACCGGCGGCGAGCCGGTTGGCCGAGTAGCGGTCGGCAAGCCTGCCCACGAAGGGGGAAAGCACGAGTGCGGTGATCGCCTGCGGGATCATCATCGAACCCGCGGCCAGCGGCGAAAGGCCGTGGACATTTTGCAGGTACAGCATGATGGGCAGCGGGGTGCCTGCCACGACGAATCCCATTGCGAAGATGCCGATGTTGCCCATCGAGAAGTTGTGAAAGCCGAAAAGCTCCAAGGGCATGAGCGGGTCATTGCCCTTGCGCTCAGCCCGATTTTGCTGGGCGACGAAGGCGGCCGCAAAGGCCAATCCGAAGGCGATGGTCACCCAGATCCACCAGGCCCAGCCGACGGTCTCCCCCTGCTGCAGCCCAAAGACCAGCAAGAACACCGCGATGACAGACAAAACGATGGAGGCCGGATCCACCTTGCGTTGGGTGCGCGGGAACACCGGCACGTAGCGCCACACCATGAGCAGCGAAAGGATCCCGAAGGGAACGTTGATGAAGAAGATCCACTCCCACCCGATTGTCTGCGTGATCACGCCACCGAGGATGGGCCCGGTCAGCCCCGCAAGCCCGGCCGTCATGCCCCACACGCCGAGGGCGGCACCGCGACGTTCTTTGGCAAAGATTCGGTTGATCACACTCATCGTTTGCGGCACGAGCATGGAAGCCCCCAAGCCTTGCACGGCGCGAGAGATGATGAGGGCGGCCATCGACGTCGACAGGCCACACGCCAGAGAGCTCAGCGTGAATACTGCCATACCGGACATGTACAAGGTGCGAGGCCCGAAGCGATCCCCCAAGCGCCCGGTCACCAGCAACGGCACCGCAAAGGTGAGCAGGTAGGCCGAGGTTACCCAGATGACGTCATTGTAGCTCGCGTTGAGGTTTTCGCGCAGGGCCGGTGTCGCGACCGAGACGATGGTCTGGTCCAGCAAGATCATGAAAAAGCCCACGCACAGGGCGATCAGCGCTGGCCACGCCTGCGATTCAGGCAGGGGCAGCTGTGTTGCGTGTACTTTTTCGCGCCGTGTAAACAGCCCGGCCATTCGACTTCGCTCCTTATTCAAGATTGTGCTTTCCGACGTCCACCGTCGCCACCGCTCTAGGTGGGCGGCGTGTGCGCGGCGTAGCTTTGCGTGGACGATTGTAGATGCATCTACCAACGTCAAGGCGGCAGCCTGCTATTCCACTCCCCAACAGCCCCTTTTGCAGTCCAATGGCGCTGCCGCGATGGTCGTTGAAAAAAGCAGGAAACCGCCCGAGCACGCGGGCTTAGGCCTCGCCTTCTCAAGCGGTTTCGTACAAATTTTTCAAACTAGGCGGTCTGCCCTACTTCCGACCTGCCTCGAAGGCGGCACCCACCTTGTAGAGGCGGTCGTCCTGGAAGGCCGGCGCCATGATCTGCAAGCCGGTAGGCAGCTGCGTATCCGGTGCAAGTCCTGCAGGCAGCGACATGCCACACAACCCAGCAAGGTTCAGCGGCAGGGTGCACAGGTCGAAGTTGTACATCGCCAGCGGGTCGGAAACCTTCTCCCCCAGCTTGAACGCTGTGGTCGGGGTGGTGGGAGAAATCAGCACATCCGCGGACTCATATGCCTTGGCGAAGTCCTGCGCGATGAGCGTGCGCACACGCTGCGCCTGCAGGTAGTAGGCGTCGTAGTAGCCCACAGACAAAGCATACGTGCCCAAGATGATGCGGCGCTTGACCTCCGGGCCAAAGCCCGCAGCACGCGTGAGCGCCATAACTTCCTCGGCTGAGTGGGTGCCATCGTCGCCGACGCGAAGGCCGTAGCGCATGCCGTCGAAGCGCGCGAGGTTGGAGGACACCTCACACGGGAGGATGAGATAGTAAGCAGCCAGCGCATCATCGAAGTGCGGGCAGTCGACCTCGACGATTTCCGCGCCCTGCTCAGTGAGCTGGTCAACGGCCTTGTGGAACTGCCCGAGCACGCCAGGCTGGTAGCCCTCACGGTCGAACTGCTTGACCACGCCGATGCGCATGCCCTTGAGATCTCCGTTGGCGCCCTCGCGGGCAGCCTCGACCACCGGTGCAACCGGACGGTTGACGCTGGTGGCATCGTACTTGTCATATCCTGCGATGACCTCGTGCAGCAGCGCGGTGTCAAGCACCGTGCGGGCGGTGGGGCCGCCCTGGTCGAGGGAGGAAGCGCAGGCAACGAGGCCATAGCGCGACACGGTACCATAGGTCGGCTTCACGCCCACGGTGTTGGTCAAAGCAGCTGGCTGGCGGATCGATCCGCCCGTGTCCGTGCCGATACCCAGCGGAGCCTCGCCGGAAGCCAGCGCGGCTGAGGTGCCGCCGCCAGACCCGCCCGGGGTGCGCTCGACATCCCACGGGTTCAGGGTGGGACCATAGGCGGAGTTTTCCGTGGAAGAACCCATGGCAAACTCGTCCATGTTGGTCTTACCCAAGATCGGGATGCCTGCCTCGCGGATGCGCTTGGTTACGGTCGCATCATAAGGAGAGCGGTAGCCCTCCAGGATCTTCGACGCGCAAGTGGTGGGCGCGTCGGTGGTCACGAAGACGTCCTTGAGCGCCAGCGGAACACCAGCGAGCGCGGAGGCAGGAGCCTCGCCGGCATCCAGAGCCTTGTCCACAGCGTCGGCGGCGGCCAGGGCCTTATCGGCGCCGACGTGCAAGAAAGCATGCAGATCCCCATCGACCTCAGCGATGCGGTCGAGGTGCGCCTGGGTGACCTCACGGGAGGAGACTTCGCGGGAGTGGATCTTTTCTGCCAGCTCGGCGGCAGTCAGCGAGGTCAGTCCGGATTCCGGAACCAGGTAGTTGCTCATTATTCGCTTGCCTCCCCGAGGATCTGGGGAACGACGAATCGCTGCTCTTCGACGGCCGGCGCCTGGTCGAGTGCCTGCTCCGGGGTCAGCAACTGTTCGACCACGTCCTCACGCATGGTGGTCTTGATGGAGTGTGGGTGGCTCATCGGTTCGACACCTTCAGCGGCAACTTTTTGAACTGCGCTGACGTTGCCAATGATGCCGTCGATCTGTTCTGCGAAACGATCGAGCTCCTCATCGGTTAAGGCCAAACGAGCCAACTTGGCCAGGTGTGCGACTTCATCGCGCGAAATCTCAGGCACTGAAAAGATCCTTTACACGTGTTTTGCAACGTTTATTGGTGCGCGCCCTCGCGCGCATACTCCCCGGCTAAAAAGCAGATGGGTGCTTTATGGCAGGGTGCTAGTGGCAATAGTACTTCACAGGGCAGGCAAAGGCTTTAACACCCACCCCACAATCTCTTGCATCTGGCATTTCTGCAACTTCTCAATAACTTCCTGTTTCCTATTCTTTTTTGACACCCAGCCTTGCGCTGCTGTCCTTGCAACCATCGCCGTGGTCGCCTTGTCCCCGCCTTGTCGCCGGGGATGAACTTTCTCGCTGCCTAACGCTTGGACATAGTTGCCGCCGGGTACATAGAATGTCCTAGCTTATGGACTTTTCCTTCTGGCACCAATTGCATTCACAAAAAGACGTGCCACGCAGTGGAACCTGTCACATTCGGCGCGGTCAACGTCGTTAAGCATAAAAAATGCGCGCCGGAGCACTTCCCCCAGGCCGGTGTGGGGGCACCATGACCGCGCCACAGTTTCTCGCTTTAAGTGAATTTTTTACTCGCGCCCGGTCCGAATATATTCTGCGCCGGGGGTGGGGTGGGAAACTTTTGCAGACCCCGAACGTTTCAACAAAAGAACCAGCGAAGGCGGCCACTCATGAGTGTTGCACTCTCGAAATAACCAGCCCCGGCTCCTAAGATGGGTTCCACAAAAGAAAATCTCTATCCACGTCCACGCCTGGGAAAACCATCCTTTTCCCACGTCCGGGCATAGCTTTAGCAGATTTACGTCCCCGATAGATATAGAAGAATTACAGAGGTATCCCCATGTCGTACTTGATCCGCATCCTTTTGCCCGATCGCCCCGGTAGCTTGGGACATTTAGCAGAGGCGATCGGCAGCACCGGCGGCGATATCCAATCGGTGGACGTGGTCGAAGCCTTCCCCGACGGCACCGTCATGGATGATATGGTCGTCAGCCTTCCCAACGGAGTCATGGCAGATGCGCTGATCACCGCCGCGCATGATGTGGAAGGTGTGGAGGTTGATTCCATCCGGCCCTTCAGCGGGACGGTTGATCGGCGCGGCCAGATTCGCATGCTTGCCGACGTCGCCAGCGCCCGCAACCAAGCAAACTCGCTTGCGCACCTCATCGACAATATTCCCCGAGTGTTGACCTCAACCTGGGCGATCCTGTTGGCCACAGGAGACGGCAAGTTGCACCGGGTTACCGCTTCCCCGGCTGCCCCTGAGGACGATGGCACCACCCCGGACGTACCCGAGATCGACACCGCGCGAGTCCTTCGCCCCGACACCGAGAAATGGATCCCGGAGTCGTGGGCGCTGCTGGACACCGCGCTGACCGCCGCCCCACTGCATAATCGCAACGAGCTGCTTATCCTAGGCCGTGTCGGTGGCCCCGATTACCAGCCCAGCGAGGTCGAGCACTTCGGCAATCTCGCAACCATCCTTGGCAAGCTCATGGATAGCTAAGCCGAAAGCACAGCGACACCCCTCGGGCTAAGGCACCACAAATCCGCCTTCCCCGAGGGTGCTGAACTTCTTACACGGCCTCCGGCCCGCCTTCGAGCAACGTGACGAATTCCTCCTCGTTGAGGATGGGCAGGCCAAGTTCTCGTGCCTTCGTTTCCTTGGAACCGGCGTTTGCCCCGACCACAACAAAGCTCGTCTTCTTCGACACCGACCCCGCGGCCTTGCCGCCTCGGATCACGATCGCTTCCTTGGCAGAATCGCGGCTGAAGTTTTCCAGCGTGCCGGTGACCACGATGGTAAGGCCCTCGAGGACTTGCTCGGGTGCATCCTTGACATCGTCTTCCATGCGAACCCCGGCGCGAGCCCACGCATCGATGATCTCTCGATGCCAGTCGACGTCGAACCAGCTCTTGAAGCTTTCGGCGATAATCTCGCCGACTCCTTCGGTCTGCGCTAGATCCTCGATGCTGGCGTGACGAGCTGCCTCTAGGCTGCGGAACTTCTGAGCCAAGGCGCGCGCGGCCGTCGGACCGACGTGTCGAATCGACAGCGCCACCAATACCCGCCACAGGTCGGTGTCCTTCGACGTCTCCAAGTTCTTAAGCAGCTTTCTGCCCGTGGCGTTAAGAGTGCCCTTCTTCGTGGTATAGACGCTGGTCTTGAGCAGATCGTCTTCGGTGAGATCAAAAAGCCCCGCCTCGTTTTCCAAGGCCCCAGACGTAATAAGGTCCTCTGCTGCCTTCTCCCCCAGCGCCTCAATGTCAAAGGCGCCACGGCCAGCGAGGTAGGTCAGGCGCGCCGACAGCTGCGCGGGGCAGGACTTGGTGTTGGGGCAGCGCCAATCCGCATCGTCTTCCTTTTGCGGTGCGAGGACGGCTCCGCAGGAGGGGCAGTTGGTGGGGAAAACGAACTCGCGCTCGGTTCCGTCCCGCTTTTCGACCACGGGGCCTAGAACCTCGGGGATGACCTCCCCTGCTTTACGGATGACCACGGTGTCCCCGATGAGCACGCCCTTGCGTTTGACCTCGGTCTGATTGTGCAAGGTGGCCATCGCCACCGTAGAACCGGCAACAAATACCGGGGTCATCACGGCAAAGGGGGTCACACGCCCAGTGCGCCCTACGCCGACCTGGATGTCAAGCAGCGTAGTGGTGACTTCTTCCGGCGGATACTTGTAGGCAATCGCCCAACGCGGAGCGCGCGCAGTAGCACCCATGTTGCGCTGCGCCGCAATATCGTCCACCTTGACCACAAGCCCGTCCATCTCATGGAGTGCGTCGTGTCGGTGATTCGCCCAGTACGCTACCTTTGCTTGGACCTCCTCGGCGGTATGTACACGCTCGGTGTACTGCGAAACGGGCAGGCCCCAGGCCGCCAGAGCCTCGTAGGCGTGGTACTGGGACTCCGGGGTAAAGCCTTCCGTGTAGCCGATGCCGTGACAAATCATGCGCAGTTTGCGTTTGCGCACCGCCTCGACATCCTTTTGGCGCAATGAACCGGCAGCCGCGTTGCGCGGGTTGGCAAACGGCTTACCGCCTTCCAACTGGCGCTGCTCATTGACCGCGGCGAAGTCCTCCACGGCGATAAAAACCTCACCTCGGATTTCCAGCACGGCAGGGATCGGAAAATCAGGGTGCGCGGTGAGCATATGTGGCAGGTCGGTGATCACGCGGGCGTTTTCTGTCACATCCTCGCCGATGCGACCATCACCACGGGTGGCTGCTCGATCCAGCCTTCCTTCGCGATAGATGACGTCGAGGGAAAGGCCGTCGATCTTGAGCTCAGTGAGATAGGTGTGTGCCGGCGTACGCGCTAGCCATTCTCCAAGTTCCTCGGGGCTGAACACATTATCGAGGCTGAGCATGCGCTCGAGGTGCTCGACATTATTGAAGCTGGACTGCGTGGGTGCGCCCACCTCCATCGTGGGGCTATCCGGCACGGCGAGCTCCGGATGCTGCGCCTCAAGCTCCTGCAATTGCTGGAACAGTTCGTCGAACTCCGCATCGGAGATCTCAGGAGTCTTGTTGTAGTAGAGATCTCGGTGATAACGCACCTGTTCGGCAAGGTCATCCCATGTGCGGCGCAACTGGGTGAGGCCTTGCTCGCTTACCTTCGCATTTTTTGCCCCCTCCTGGGCGATGACTGCGTCCTCTGGCAGCATCGCCTCCTCACTGCTGGCATCTTCTGATCCACCTGTGGCAGCCGTCGCCGCGACCGCGGGCACATCTGCTGGGGTCTTCGTATCGTCGACGACGACCGACTCATTTTCTTGGGTTTCTTGGGCCTTGCTCACATCAAGTCATCTTACGGGCAATACTTCCCACGCTGCCCGGCTGCTTCGAACAAGCCAGTTCACACCACTATTTTTCATCATCTTTCATCCTGCCTCGCTCGGAGAAGAAGGCGGGTGGAACGCAACCAAAGACTAGGTCTTCTTACCGCTAGATTCATTCGCTGTTCACACGTTCGTGCCGCACCTGCATCGTGCATCGTGGGTATTCACGCGCACTGTCGTCGCCACACTTCGTGCCCACACGACCGACAACTGCCCCATCCCCTGGCGAAGAAGCACCAACAATTGGCCATGAACAGGCATTTTCGAATACAAAACATGGTCGAGCCGCGCGACGTCGGGGGCGTTGTTTAGTGTTGAAGGCATGACTTCCGTTGATCCAGCAACCGCTCGCTTTAATCCTCAGGCCGTGCTGAGCTTCGATTTGGAGACCACGCACAGTGATCCGTTCCGCGCCCGCATCGTTACCTCTGCACTCGTGCGCATCGATGCCTCGGGCGTCCACCCTTATGAGATGCTCGCCGATCCAGGAGTGGACATCCCCGAGGAGGCAACCAGGGTTCATGGCATCACCACCGAGTATGCCCGCGCGCACGGCCGCCCCCATGATGAAGTCTTGGCAGAAACGGTCAGCATCATTAGAAAGGCCTGGGAAGACGGGCTGACACTTATTGTCTTTAACGCAGCCTATGATCTCACCGTTGTGCGCGAGCTCTCCGGTGACTTCCTTGTCACCGGACCAGTCTTTGATCCCTACGTCATCGACAAGGCTCTTGACCCTTATCGCCGCGGCAAGCGCACCCTGAGTGATCAGTGCCAGCACTATGGCGTGCGTATTGATAATGCGCACGAGGCCACCTCGGATGCCCTCGCAGCCGCGCGCATCGCCTGGGTCCAAGCTAAGAAACACTACGTCACCGACATCGAGGAAAAGTCCCTCAATGAACTCATGGAGTACCAAGCGGTGGAGTACTTCAAGTCCCAAACGAGCCTGAAGAGCTACCTTGAGGGGCAGGGGCGGGATGCCTCCTCAGTCAATACCTCGTGGCCTTTGCAAAGCGCGCGCGGTTAAGGGGGCCACCGCTGTGGCGGGGTTCGGAAGGTTGAGGAAACTAGAGATCCCCCGCATCTTTGGCAAGCATCTCATTGGCCACGCGGGCGCAGGCCAATGCGCGCGCGGCAGCGAGCAAACTAGTGTCTGTCAAAGGGGCGCCGGGGATGATCTCCGCTTTGCTCAGGTCTTCGCGGCTGATGGCGAGTTCATCGAATAACCGCGCAGCCGCTACCGCGTGGCGCCGGGGATTCTCGCGCTGTTCATCCAGGAAGTCTCTGCTTCCGATACTGCCAATCCCCACACCGATTCCCTCGCTGATAGCTTGGCCAACGTCATCAAGCAGACCCGTTCCGCGAATGGCTGCGCGGCTAAGCAAGATCACATCCGGAACCGCGATGCGGGCAATATCGACCCGGGGTGTGGAACCCAGCTGGTTGAGTCGGATTATTCCCATCCCGCCTTCATGCAAGGCCGCAATCACGCCGTGCAGCCTTTCGCCGAGGGTGGTGGGGAAAATCTTCGGGATCACGTCAAAGTCACTGGTGCCCTTGATAGTTCCTTGTGCCAGGGAATTGAGATCCGGCTCTTCGAGGATGAGCGCAACGTCTGCGCCCAGCCGTCGTTGGATGTCGGTGGCATGGGTAACAAGCCCCTCGATATAGGCCTCGCACAGGTCTCGGAGGGCGCCGGGGTCAGTGACAGCAAGGTGACCGCCGGACAGCTCGATCCGGGTGGCAAGGCTGAAAGGCCCAACCGCAACGAATTGCACCTGTGGTGATTGGCCCCAGAGTTCTTCGATCGTGTCAAGGTCACGCGTGCGACGATCCCAGACCCGTCGCGAAAGGATCTGCGGGCGCGGCGTGAGCCGCCAGGAGCGGGGTCCCTTTTCAATTGGCAATTCGGGGATCATGGACAAGGTAGTAGCGATCGCGTCGCTGCCGAGGCCGCGGCCTGGTAGGCGTGGGATGGTGCGCAGGGGCGTTTCGCTGGCGATCACATCGGCGGCCTCTTGCAGGCTTTGACCTGGCAGATCCCCCAGGTTGTAGCTGGTCCCATTCACGAGAGTGCGGTTTCCTTTCGTCGGCAAGCAAAAAAGCACGTGCTGCTGTGTCGCACTATGCCTCCATGCCTCCATCTCTTTATCGCTCGATCGCTAGAGCACAACCTTCCTGCGTCGATGATAAGGCACACCAGCGGAGCAGGAACGCCGGTTATGACTGAAGCTGTGGTATTCGAAGCTTATGCCATCAGCGGCTACGAGCAGCAGCTAAGCCAGGTTTCATCGCGGTGAGTGGCTGGAGGTGCCGATGATGGTGCCGGAGCCTGCAACGATGTCGCCTGCGGCATCGGGCAGGTAGATGACGGCCGCCTGGCCGCGAGCAACACCGGACAGTGGCTTGTGGAGATTGAGCTCCATGCGGTCGGCGCCCCTGTCGACGGTGACGGTGCACGGCACCACGGAACCGTGCGCGCGCACCTGAACTTCTGCTTCAAAGGTGCCGTCCATGCGCGGGTGCAGGAACTTCAGCCGATCGGCCGTGATTGTGCGCACTTCCAGGTCAGCACGCGATCCTACGGTCACGGTACCAGTGCTGGCGTCGATGTCGGTGACGTATCGGGGGGCGCCGTCGGCCGCAGGCTGCTTGATGTCAAGCCCTTTGCGTTGACCAACGGTATAGTTCCAGGCGCCGTCGTGCTCTTTGAGTTCATGGCCTTCGGTGTCCACGATCATCCCCGGACGCAGGCCGATGCGCTTGCCCAAAAACGCCTGGGTGTTGCCGTCCGGAATAAAGCAGATGTCGTAGGAGTCGGGCTTCTTAGCCACGGAGAAGCCCTGCTCGGCTGCCTCTTCGCGGATCTTCGGCTTGATCGTGTCCCCCACCGGGAACATGCAGTGGGCGATCTCGTGTGCACCGAGCACGCCAAGAACGTAGGACTGATCCTTGTTGGGGTCTACTCCTCGGCGCAGGTAGCCGTCGCCGCCCTCGCTGGGCTGGACCAGGCGGGCATAATGACCGGTGACTACCGCATCGAAGCCCAAGGCGATGCCGCGCTCGAGCAGTGCCGCGAACTTGATCTTTTCATTACATCGCAGGCACGGATTGGGGGTCTCGCCGCGGGCATAGGAATCCACGAAGTCGTCGATGACGTCTTCTTTGAAGCGGTCGGAAAAGTCCCACACGTAGAAGGGAATGCCCAACTTGTCGCACACTCGACGGGCATCGGCGGAGTCCTCCAAAGAACAGCAGCCCCGGGAGGATTCACGCACCGCCTGCGGATCCTGGGATAAGGCCAGGTGTACGCCGACTACGTCGTGCCCGGCGGCGACGGCGCGCGCCGCCGCTACCGCTGAGTCCACGCCGCCACTCATTGCCGCAAGAACGCGCATGTTGTTTCTGAGCTCCTTCAACTACCTACGATAAGAAAATGAGGACTTTTAGCGACTATTAATACAGACCAACAAAAGCGCTGGCGTTTTTCGCTCTCCCCCTAGGTTCGCGGGAACGCACCACGTGGAAGAGCGAACCCCAACGAAGCGGACACCTTCACCAAAGTTGAGGCTGCGTGCCCGCCTGAGGATTCACCCGGCCAGCTTCAGTTGTTGCTTCTTAAACGTTTGTCGTGCCAAGACTACAACGCGCGCGATACCTGCGCCTATTCCCCACTATCGGCGCAACCATCGAGGAGTGGTGCGTGGGGCACCTCTATCCCATCCATTGTGGGACTTTGCCGGGCGCAGGCTTGGAGGTGGGCCCGGACGCGCTAGGTTTAACTCATATGGGAAGAAAAAGGTCGAGGCACCACACGCGCGATCGCGTGCAGGGCGCGGGCATAGCATCGAACAAGAAAGCTGGCAACGCGCCTGATTCAGGACTCGGGCCAGTACCGGGAATGTATCCTACCGCCAGCGGCGAGGTTGAATTACGGATTGACCCGTATACACCCGGCGCGTTTGAGGTGTATGTCAACGGCGTGCCGTCGAGCCACATCAATGTCGACCCCCTCGAGCTCAGTTATGAATACATGCGCTGGATTGCACAGGCCGTGAGCCTGTATGTCGACGATCATCTGGATCCAACGACGCTGCGGATTACCCATCTAGGAGGGGGTGCGTGTTCGCTTCCCCGGTATATGGTGGCGCGGTTCCCGCGTTCGCGAAATACGGTGGTGGAAATCGATGACACGCTGGCAACCCTTGCCCGCACCTGGTTAGATTTGCCCAAGGCGCCGGCATTGAAGATCCGTGCCGGCGATGCCAGGAAGGTGACGGATACTTTCGTCCCGGGTAGCAGGGATGTGATCATTCGAGATGTTTTTGCAGGTAGCATCACCCCGGATTCACTCACCACTGTCGAGTTTTATGCCCAATGCCACAAGGCTTTGTCCCCGCAGGGGCTCTACATCGCCAATTGTGGCGATCATAAGGAGCTGCGCCTCGCCCGCAATGAGCTCGCCGGGATGCAGGAGGTGTTTGCTCATGTTGCGGTCATTGCGGATCCGCCGATGTTGAAGGGCCGGCGCTACGGCAACATCATTTTGTTGGGTTGTGATGTGGAGCCATTCGGCACCGATTCCGTGGCACAGTTGGGCAGGTCATTGCTTGGCGGTGGGGTGCCGGCCCAGTACCATGGCCTGGAATGGACGAGGAAGTGGGCTTCGTCGGGTCACGGCATGCACGACAGCCAAGAGTAACTGCTGCATTCCACCTCGCGAAATGCGCGCGGGTGGGCGTCGGCAAGCAACAAACGCGAAGCAATAGTCGCCAAACCCAGGTCCCCTGATCCCCGCCGCGCCGTCTTCGCCGCAAGATTCTCCTTCCCAGATTCTGCGACGAAACATCAGCTCAGAAGTTGAGACATCACCTCAAAAGTTAGTGCCAAAAGATGACACGGCGCACTCAGCCACGACCGCGCAATGTCCGTTGAGGATGAAGTCGCAAGAAATGGTGGGAGGGAAGAGCATCTGCCTCCAGCAGACTGCTTTCCGACGTTTAACGCGTTGCAGTCGGCTGGCCCCGTCCTTTATCCAACGCAATCGATCCTGAATCGGCATAGCCTGCGCCGGAAGCAACATAGGTGATGCGCTATCGGCCCGGCTCTCGGCGCGGGTCTGAATGGGAAAGTTATTTTCACCGGCCTGTCCTGCGCATTCACAAGCTTTCCCTATTTGATGTGTAACGCTTTCATAGGAATCCAGCGATCACACATACGAGGCTCAGAAACTTTTGATAAAGTTTGGGCTTGATTCTGACTCACCGGTGCTTCATCATCCGCGGGCGGATAATGCTCGGCCATGAGCTTCGGTTGAAAACTTTCCCGATTCGGAGGATTACATGCGCAAGTTCACAGCGGGGATCGCGCTCGCAGCAGCGATCGGTGCCACAACAGCCGTCGCTCCAGTCGTTACTGCAGCCCCTGCAGTAGCGGTCGAGGCAGGCGTGAACCAGGCCACCATCAAGGATTCGCTCGTCCCTGCCGAGTACTACGACAAGGAATGGCGCGCCAAGATTGCTGGCTTCAACAACGATCGCGTCACCGAGATCACTGCCTACTCCCCGTCGATGAACCGCGATATCCCTGTCGTCCTCATCAAGGCTGATCAGTCCGCAGGACCGCGCCCCACCATCTACCTGCTCAATGGTGCAGGCGGTGGCGAGCAGCGCCAGAACTGGATCCAGCAGACCGACGCCATCCAGTTCTACCTAGATAAGAACGTCAACGTGGTTATCCCGATGCGCGGCGCCTTCTCCTACTACACCGACTGGGTCAACGATCCGGCCCCGAGCTACTACCTTAAGGGCCCGCAGAAGTGGGAGACCTTCCTGACCAAGGAGCTGCCAGGACCGGTCGAAGATTACCTCGGCGCCAGCGGCCGTCGCGCGGTTTTGGGTATGTCGATGTCCGCGACCTCCTCCCTGCTTTTGGCTGAGCACTCCGGCGACCTGTACCACGCCGTGGGATCTTTCTCCGGTTGTGCATCCACCTCCGACCCGATCACGTGGGAATTTTTGCGTGTGACCGTCAACCGCGGTGATCAGCAGCCGGAGACCATGTGGGGCCCGCTCGGCGGCGAAGTCAACCGCTACAATGACGCCCTCCTCAACTCCGAGGGCCTGCGCGGCAAGGCTATTTACGTTTCCAACGCATCCGGCCTGTCCTCCGACCGTGAGACCTCCTCCTACCTGGCACGTCAGTACAACCTGAACGCCAGCGATGCGTTCTTGAACTCCGCTGTCATCACCGTCGAGGGTGGCCTCATCGAGGGCGCGACGAACGTGTGCACCCACAACCTCAAGGCCAAGCTGGATCGTGAGGGCATCGCGGCGGACTTCAACTTCCGCCCCACCGGTGTTCACACCTGGACCTACTGGAATCAGGATCTCATCGACTCTTGGCCAACCATTTCCCGCGGACTCGAGATTTCTTAAAGTCTCTCTAAATTGAGCGTGAGCCCCCCTGTACGGTGTCGACGTTGTTGACGCTGTACGAGGGGGCTCATTCTTTTTGTGTTTGAAGCCATGGGAAATCGTGGGGTTGCCCTGGTTGAACGCCTCGGCGCGGTAAGCGTCGGAAAGCAACACCGCGAATGTGCGAACAGTCCGCATTCAGGGCCACGGCGCTGGAGGGAACGGGGGTGGATCGGTGTGTGGAGTAGCTAGGCTGCTTGTTGTGCTTTGGCCCAGGCGCGCACAACGGCAGCGGCGTCGGCAGCGCCTAGCTGTGGAAGGTAGGCACCGGCGACTGCAAGCCCGATACTTGGAAGGCTGAGTTCGTCTTTGAAGCACAGATACCACGGGTGATGAACCGGTTGGAACTTGTTCTTCGAGGCAGCCAAGGCGCGGAAGCCATAGAGCGGCTCCATGTGCTCGCCGACCTTGTCCAGCGCAGTATCCAGGATCGTTGGCTCACCCATCTCGCTGCGGGCCAACGGCGCGCCGGACAAAGAGATCCAGTCCCACCCACGTTGGTGTGCCTCGATCATCGCCTCTGAAATCAAGTACTCGATCACCGGCCGAAACCCGCTTGCGTCTCGGCGCATCACGTCCAAGACGATGCCTGCGATGCGCCCACCGTGATACGCGGGCAACCAGCTTGTCATACCATGGACTCGCCCATCGCCATCCACCGCAAGCAAGATCTGTGTATCGGGGTCATTGAGCTCGGAGAGCGTGCCGAGGGTAAAGCCCATTTCCGGAAGCGCCTTGTCTGAAAGCCATTGTTCAGACAGCATCATCATCTTCTGACGCAGCATGGGACTAGCATGCTCCCACGTGGTCCATACCGCCGTGATGCCTTCCTTTCGAGCATGATTACGGGCGGTGCGCACGTTTTGGAACTTTTTGCCACGGAATTCATGCAGGGAAGAATCCAGCACGGATTCCTCGGCGACGTGCTGCTTGTGCCAGCCACGGTGGGTGCGCGTGCACGCAAACTCCTCACCGACCGAATACCAGGCGGTAATCAATCCTTGGGAGTCGGCGAAGGCCTCAAAGCGATTGGCAACCTCCCCAAGCTCATTCGGGGAGGCCTGCGCTGATAAGACCGGCCCACCTAGGGTCAGCGCTATGCCATTGCGCACCCGGTAGGCTACGTAGCTTCCCCCAGAAGGCTCATCAAACCAATATCGGTTGCCATTCCACAAGGTCATCCACGACAGGTGGTCGCCCGTGCCACCAATAAGGATCGAGTGGGCACGAGTTCGGTCGGCCTCGACCCGCGCATCGGGGGTGGTCATCAGCACCGTCCACAGCGCCCACAAGAGCGGGAACCAGAACAATTCGCTGACCCATTCAAACACAAACCAGGCCACGGACGTCTGCGGGATAAACTCAATGCCCATCGCCACCGCCAACGGCGGGGGCAGGTAGCGCAGCGGAAGCTCCCCGAGCAAGGTACCCCAGCTCAAGGCCGATACGAAACTATTGCGAAGCAGATAGCCACCCAGGAGCCACGCTACTGCCGAGGAGACCCAAGCAATGGCGGTGACCGCCCAGAAACGCGCAATCTTATTGGCCGTTGTCCGCACCTGAAATCGGCGGCGGTTCCATACAAGCACGCCAATGCTAAAGATCCATGGAAGCATCGCGGTGGTCGACGACAGATGCCCCGTGATGGAAGAACCAAATTCCAATTGCACGATGTGGGTTTCCAACCATATGCCCATCGCGCTGAGAATCTGCACGAACAGCGTTGCCCACCAGGCGAAACGGCGCCCACGAACCAGTCCTGCCATGAGCACGAGCTGGAGTGCCAATGGTACGAGATTGGCTACCATCGGCCCAACCCCGCGGCGGGTGGCAGCAATCGCCTCCCGACAGCTTTCGGAATCGGCATCCACATGGCACAAATAGGAATACTCCTGAGCCGACAGCGTCGGCTCCCACATCAGCCGCGCCAGCCCCGACAGTGGCCCGGCAGCGTGCTGATTAAAAAAGGCCAACACCGGACCCAGCGCCACCGCAGAAATACAAATGGCCACGATCACGCGCGACTCACGCTGCGAAAGACCCTGGCTGTAGCGCATTCCCCCTCGGTGGTGAACAACCGCCCCCGCCAGCATCGCTAACAAGGTAGCCACGAGGAAGGCGACATCGCTGATGGATCCGGAGTACAACACCAACGTCACCGACAAACTAAGCAGGAAGATGCGGATTCGTCGTTGCCACAGGATCGGCGCGTAGGAGGAAGCAAACGCAAGGGTGGCGCTCATCCAGACCACGGGGCTTAAGAAGCGTTCCATAGCCAGCTCGTCGGTCCACTGATCGATGGGCAACGCCACCATCAGCTTGGCGAGGCCAAACACCAAGGGAACTGTGATCACCTGCGCGACCACAGCCACGATGACAAAGCGGACGCTGCCCAACAGCTTTTCGGCCGGTAGCGCCAAGAAGATCACGGCAATGGTGGCGATAATCAAACCGCTAAAAGTACCGACAGTTAATCCACAGGTCACGAGCCGGTGGCTCAGCAGGTGCCCGTGCTGCTCAATCCCGAATGCAGCCCGGCGTCCCTCGGCGCTATTGCCTCCTGCGAAAAATAGAATCCACATCAACGCGAGGAGCCCAAAACTCACCGGTCCATGCCGGGTCACCTGCCACATCGGTTCGAGCCAGCCCGTGATGCTTGACAGATAACTGGCCACGGTCTTCCGCACTCCTACCCTGGCCGCGGGGGTCTCGTTGGCGGCCGCCTGCGCTACCACCTCGTGCTGCCCTGTACCCGCCTGTTGATCCGCCATCGTGGGCTTCTCGGGGGAATCTGTACTCAAGGACGCTCGCCACCTTATGAATTGGGAGATGAAGAAATGTGAAAAGGAGGAAAATAGGGGCCGGAATGAGAAGAAAGGTGTACCACCATCTTGTTTAAAGCAGCTGTCCCGCGACGGGGGTTCACAGCCTTTCTGAAACAGGCAGCTTGACCTGGTCTGCAAGCAGTCCGGTGGTCCAGCCCCACGCAATGGTGCCTTCGGCGCTAGGTCAGCCCGCCGCGGGCTGCTGCCCAGGCGAAGTTCTCATCCAATGCCGTGCGCCACGTGCCGAAATCATGCCCGCCGTACACAGTGGTGTACTCGGTGGTCATCCCCGCTTTCGTGGCAAGGTCATTGAGAGTTGAAAGTGCCCTTTGCGATTCTTGATCGCGGGTGCCTGCCACAAATTTGCCTTCGATCCCCTCAAACTGGGTACCTCCGTTGGCGGCGGCCGTCTGGAGTATGTGCGCGGGATCGACGGCTTCGAAGGAAGCCTCGTTGCCAGCGAAAAGCTTATTGACCGTGTCTCCGTGATTACCGAGGGTCGGTTCGGCCTGACCACTGAAATCAAGGAAACTGCCGTAGGCGCTCGGGGCGTTGCTCATAACCTGCAACGAGCAGGTGCCGCCGTAGCTAAGCCCGCCTATGGTCCACGTTTTTTGGTCGTCGGTCACCCGGAATCTAGCCTTGATTGCCGCAGGCACATCGGTTGCAAGGTAGGTTTGAACGTTTCCGCGCGCACCGTCGACGCAAGCCGGGTTATCAGCGTAGCCCCCTGTGCCGTCGACGCTGATGACAATCGGACTTTGCCCATCATGACTTTTTTGAAATTCGTCGGCGATCTTCTGGACGATCCCCGTCTTGAACCAATCATTCGGGTTTCCAGGATTGCCAGCCATTAAAACGATGACCGGGAATTTCTCCGCCGCATGTGTCCAATACGCAGGTGGGACATAGGCCACAGCGTCGCGGGGATGGAAACCGCTGACGGTGGCCTCCAGCGCAACGTTAAGCTCCACACCGACGTCGCGCCCGTCCAATTGGGCGGGCGCGGTCATTGCTTGAAACTGTTCGTAGCTCACAGTGGCCGTTACCGGCTTGGGATCAAAATCTCCAATAGCGCGATACACATTGAATTGGTTATTCACCAGTCCGCTGGCGCACAAGGCCGCCACAACGAACACCGCCATCCACACCACGCGATGGCCGCGAACGATGAGCGCGCGCACAAGGATAAACACCGCTACCCACCCTGCTATGTACAGGTAAGCGGGGATCGCATCGGGAAATGGTTTCCACACCTTGGACAGCACGACCCAGACGATTCCGGTAGTTATCGCCGCAGCTATTGCTGCGATGACGATCCGCCTGATCGCACCCATGAATAAGGCCGCCGCAGTAGCTACCACGAGAATGGCCACCATCACCGCCACCGGAGCTGTGCCAACGAGCGGGATATCACGAATGACATTCACGTTGTTCAACGCTAAACCGCAAACCTGTGTGCTGCCTGTGAACAGGCCACACGATGGTTGGGTATCTATGCTGGCCTCTCACACGCTTATGGAAAAACACTCCACCCGCGTACGAGGAAGCTAACGGTTAAGGACCTAAGCCATTCCCGCGAGCCGGGCACGGCGTACAACCTCCGGCAGCGCCGCTAGGACTGTCTCAACGTCGGCGCGGGTGGTGGTAGGCCCCAAACTAAAGCGCACGGTCGAGCGTGCCGTGGCCTCATCCACGCCTGCGGCCAACAGCGTTTCGCTGGCCCGGTTGACTCCGTTGTGGCAGGCAGAGCCCGCCGAAGCCTCGATTCCTTGCGCATCCAGGAGCATGATGAGACTGTCGGATTCCGCGCCGGGAAAGGAGACGTAGAGGTGGCTGGGCAGGGACTGCTCCGGGGTGTGAACCACAACGTCGTCGATCTTGCTGCGGATTCCGCCCAGAAGCAGGCGCTTGAATTCCTTGAGCCTTGCGTTTTCCTCGGACATGTCGGCGCAGGCCTGCTCGAGGGCCGCCGCCAGCGCATAGGCGCCGGCGGTGTCGACTGTGCCAGACCGGATCCCGCGTTCTTGCCCACCGCCGACGATGACGGGCGCGGGCGCCGGTGAGCGCTGAGCCAGCAATAGCCCCACTCCCCGCGGCCCGCCGAACTTGTGGGCGCTGGCTGCGAGCGTGGTAGCACCCAGGGTGTGGAAGTCAATCGGGATCTTTCCGACTACCTGGACGGCATCGATATGAACGGGTGTCCCGGTGGCCTGGGCTGCCGCGATGACCTCTTCTACGGGTTGGAAAGCACCGGTTTCATTGTTGGCCCACATGCACGAGGCCACGCTGGCAGGAGTATCCAGCGCTGTCAGGTCACAAACGATCCCGTCCGGGCCTACCGGAAGGTAGTCCAGCGCAGCCCCATAGCTGCCGGTGAACTTCGCAGCCTCCAGCACCGCAGGGTGTTCGACCGCGCTGACGACCACGCGCCCGCCCTGGCCACCGCTGCGGGCACGCCACTGCCCTATGATGCCAATGTTGTCGGCTTCGGTGCCGGAGGCGGTAAAGATGACCTCAATGGGCTCACAACCCAAAAGCTCCGCCACCTTCTCGCGAGCCTGATCGAGCAAGGAGCGCGACCTTCGCCCCGAGGCGTATTGGCTTGCCGGGTTGGTGGCACTCGCGGCCTCAAGCCATGCTTGTTTTGCCACCTCCCGCATCGGCGATGTTGCCGCATGATCGAGGTAGATTGCCACGTTTTACTCGCTTTCTTCTCAGCATGTTAGCCACGGTTGTGGCTTTGTTTGGCGCGGTCATGCAATAAGATCTGCTCCTTGCGCCTCTCAGGCATTGCTTGCCGACGCACTCCCCGGCCGACTCAACCCGCCAAGTATAGTCCGTTGCCCTATCACCATTGCCACCCCTGTGCTCCACGCTGAGCACCCGCACCTGAACAAACCTGTAGCCCACACGATTATTCGCGTGGGCTACAGGTTAGCCGCCATCATGATGGGATGCCACGATGCGTGGGCGAGCACCACCGGGACTTACGGACTCGGTCATCCCCGTGCCACACATCGGAGTGGCGGGTCCTATTTGCGCTTGTTGATTTCTTCCACCAGCAGTGGGGCGATCTCGTGGAGGTCGCCGACAACACCGAGGTCTGCAATCTGAAAGAAAGGCGCGTCCTCATCGTTGTTGATGACGATGATCTTCTTGGAGGTCTGCATGCCGGAGACATGCTGGATGGCACCGGAGATGCCCAGACCGATGTAGAGATCCGGGGAGATGGTAACGCCGGTCTGACCTACCTGGAATTGCGGCGGGTAGTAGCCCAGATCCACCGCGTCACGGGTAGCGCCCACGGCACCGCCCAGCGCGTCGGCAAGCGACTCGACGAGGGAACCGAAGTTCTCAGCGGACTCCACGCCACGGCCACCGGCGATGACCACCTTGGCCTGTGCCAAGTCGGGGCGATCCCCCTTGGCGGAAGGAGTAAAGGAGGTAACCTTAACATCCTTGACGCCGGCTGCAGGCAGCTCGAAGGCCTGCACGGCAGGGGTCGTGGGCGCCGGCACCGCATCGACTGCGCCGGGGCGCAGGGTGTAGATGGGGCTGTTGCCGCCCACCGCGGCGGTGACCTCGATGGTGTCGCCGAAGATGGACATGTTCGCGGTGCGGTCGGCATTGACACCGACCACGTCGCACAAGACACCTGAGGCCAAGCGGGCAGCCAGGCGCCCGGCAATCTCATTGCCGTGAGCGCCGGCATCGATGAGGATGGGAGCCGGGTTGGATGCGGCTAGCATGTGCAAGGCGTCGGTAGCTGGCAATACGATGCGCTCGTTGGCATCAGCGCTGTAGGCGGCGTAGACCACGGAGGCACCGAGCTCACCGAGGGCAGGAGCCAGGGCAGCCTCGACACCAGGGGTGCCAACAACCACGGCGGTGACCTCACCGAAAACGCGTGCGGCGGTGATCAGTTCCCCGGTTGCAGGAAGGAGCTTGCCGTCAGCGTGCTCAACCAAAACATAGCTGTTAGTCAATTTCTTTTCCTTTTAACCTTCGAGTCTTAGATGAGCTTTTCGGCCGCGATGAAGTCCGCGATCTTGGCGGCGACATCGGATGCGGTACCACGGATGACCTCGCCACCGGCGCGGGCCGGGCGCGGAGATGCAGCGGTAACAGCGGTTGCCGCGTGAGCCAAGCCAACCTGTTCGGCTGCGACACCGATGGAGGCAAGATCCAGGCGAGTAATTTCCGCCTTCTTCGCAGCCATGATTCCCTTGAAGTTCGGGAAGCGTGGCTTGTCGGCCTTGTCTGTAACGGAAATGATGGCAGGCAGCGGTGCCTCGATCTCGTAGTCGCCATCGTTAGTCTCACGCACAGCCTTGACAATTCCCCCTTCGAGGGCAACCTTCTTGAGGTTGGTCAGGGCCGGCTGCTGACGGTACTCGCTCAAGATACCTGGCAGCGCGCCCATCGCACCGTCCGAGGAAGCCGAACCGGCCACAACCAAGGCCACGTCCGGGATGGTGTTTAGCGCATTGGTCAGCGCCCATGCAGTTCCCAGGATGTCGGATCCGGACAGGGCTGCATCATGGAGCAACACGGCGGAATCTGCGCCCATAGCCAGCGCCTTGCGCAGCGCCTCCTCGGCGGATTCTGGGCCAGCGCTTAAAGCTACGACGCTGTAGCCCGCATCCGGGTTCTCATCGCGCAAGCGCAGTGCCTGCTCGACGGCAAATTCGTTTACTTCGTCGATGACCTCATCGACGCCTTCACGGTTGAGCGTGAAGTCCGGGTTCAGCGTTCGGGTCGACCACGTATCTGGCACGTTCTTGACCAGCACAACGATTGCAGGCATCTGCTTAACGTTTACCTTTCCAATAAGTTCCACGAAGAGTTTTCTTCGACGACGTAGCGGGCACGGCGATGGCACGCACGTCCCTGGGGGGTTACCCTCACCTTACTCCGTGCATAAATTGCCGTCTCGCTGCACAAGCAACCAGAAATCCTCGCAACCAACTTGCGGGATGGGAATGGGTCGGATGTGCAAGTGCGGCATGCACGCATGGCCACTAGCTTAATGCACCAACCCGTATCCCCCTATTTGCCGGTGCCCGAGCGCCTGGGAGCTCCCGCCGATTGGCTCAAGCCAGAACACACGGCCTGAGCTGGGATGTCACCTCACGCACCGGGAAGCACCAGCGCCCGAAGCTTCGCCGACACCGCGTCCCGCTGACGACATTGAGCTGGGTGTCTTAGTACCCCTGGCGTGCAGTGGCGAACTCGCGCTTGTGGCAGATATAGGCCTGCGCCTGACTGCCGATGCGGGCAATGACCACCGCTAGCTGGGCTTTCCCCTTTAGGCTCAGTTTCTTGCGTAGCTGATCGGGATCCACATCCACCCCGCGAACCAGTATTTCCACCGAGCCGGCATCGTGCGCCCGCAGGGCTTGTTTGAGCTTTTTCACAGGAACCATCTCGATGAATCTAAATCCACTTGTCCCCTCCGGCAGGTGGTCCCCGGTGAGGTAGGCGATGTGCTCGTCGAGCATCCAGAGCCCCTCCCGGCAGGCGTAGTGGCGCACCAGCCCGGCGCGCACCACCGCCCCGTCCGGGTCGAGGATGTAGGTGCCTACCTCCCCGACTCCTGCGTCATCGGGCATCGAGTCATCGACCCTGTCGCAGGCATAGCGCTGGCTTAGCCCGGGCACGACCTCACCGTGCGCGTGGGCCTTGAGCATGATCGCTTCCCGACGCCTACCGGCGGATAATCCCTCGGAATACAGGCATGCCTCTTTTACCCCGCCGTCCACGCTGGCCACACTGACCAGCCCTTCCCAAGCACTAAAGTCCAGCCCCGGGGCGCACTTGATGGCAAGCTCCGCCGATCGTCCCCAGGTCTCGATCACGGCGGGCAGCGGTGGAATCAGGTCTTCGGGCTTGATAATGCGACGCCCGCCGGCCCGCCGGCCGGGATCCGCGACAACCACCGCGGCATCTGTGATCGCAGGGTTCACCGCATCCGCGCGCACGAGCCTGGCATCGTCGCCAAGATTGTGGCGGGCCATCCGCAGGCGCGAATCATCCAGGTCGCCGCCCACATAGCCCACGCCCGCTGCCTGCAAAGCATAGCCTTCGGTACCGATCGAACAGGTGGCATCGTAGACGAGGCCGACCCCGCCACTGCCCGCCACCGCCGGTGCTTCCCCTGCTCCCAGCAGCTTCCCGATGCGCAGGGCACGCTGGTAGGCCACGGCCAGCGGGGTCGCCTGCTGCGCGGAATCATGGCACATCCACCACTGTTGCGGAAGCTTTCCGGTGGTGGACGAACGCGCGGTGGCAAGCTCGATGACGGCACGGCCGTAGGAACCGAAGGCCTCGCGGACGAGCGCCCCGTCTGCCACAGCCGACGACTTGCGAAGACCCAGCTGTGCGCAGACGCTGTCGATTTCTTCTTTGTTGCAGCCAAAGAAGTTCAGCTCATCACGGGTATAGCTCACTGCGTTCGTTGTCCTTATTACTCGTTGCCCATTGTCGTGCAGTCCTCGTGCTCCTTCCAAGCAAGACGAAGAAAACTTAGACGGGCACTAAAACTTGTTACTGTATCCGACCAATGCCCACGAATTCGCCTTTGTGTATGTGCACTCACTCGAGCATGCATTCTCAACAATCCCGGGTTCGCCGCTGACGCAATCGTCGAGATCCGTGGTTGAGCCCATCGACTGGAGGTCGTCCGGTTTGTCTGAAGGTCGTCCGCATGTAAGGCGCTAAAAGCGCTTGGGCGGAATAAAAGAAAATAGCTCCTCGTATCGTGGATCGTCGACCGGATCACCAAGCTGCGGTGAGAGGATCTTGCCGCGCACGGACTCGAGTACATCTTCCACACAGGTGTATCTGGACAGATGCCACAGCTGCACCCACGTAGGTACGACCAGGCGCAAGAGCCCAGCGCGCCACCCGTCGAGGATCAATCCGGGCGGGAACCATCCGGTAGATGCCGCCTCCCGCGTGTTGCCGTCCGGCTCTTGGCCACGCGGGGCGATGGCGATGAAGCTAAACACATCAAACTGGTGATCTTCGCTGGGGTCGGAGACCCAGCGAACGAATGGACGCAAAAGATCCGTTCGTAGAACTAGCTCATTGCGCGCAAGAACCTGAGAGAGCGAGAGCCTGTGGCTTTCCAGCGCCAGCCGTTGGCTGTGGAATGGGGAGGCATCGCGAACAAGGGCACCATTCTTGTGGCTGGCCAGCAGCGTCCCCGTTTCCTCAAACAGTTCCCTTCCGGCGCCGAAAAGCAAGCCGCGGGCCGTGGATTCAGGCACTTGGAGGCGATGCGACCAGGTGGCAAGATCGGGGCCGGCCATCGTCTCAGCGGTTTGATCGGCGGGCGGCTCCAAATCCCGGGGGTCAACGCCACCTCCGGGAAAAACCGTGGCGTTGGGATAGGTGGGCATGGAGGACACGCGCTCTTGCACGTAGACCTCAAGACCGGCGGCGGTGTCCCTAATCATCAAGACCGTCACCGCGAGCTTGCGGCCTCCCATGCCTTCCACGAATGACGACACCGCCATTCACCACCTTTTTAAAGAACTGTCGTACGAGCTGTTCTAACCACTGCGCGACCCGGGCGCCGATTCGTGGAGCCGCCTCGTTTCGGTACCGTGGGTCACTTTCCTTAACAAGTGTACCTTTTGGCGCTGAAGCCTCGGCAATACAGCCACAACGCCGGCCGCCACCTCCCCCAACCACAAAGCTCGTCTTAGCAGGTCACGGCGTTGGGAAAAGGGAACCTGTGAACGTCGGAAAGCAAGGGCAAGCCAGTTTTGAGTACCCCCACAACCCACGTGTATGAGCCTGCAGCCCACCGGTTTCACCCCCAGTTTGGCCCGAGCGGGAAATGGATAAGGCGGCACGGGCACGCGGGGGCGCCGCCTTTTTAGCGGGCTAGGCGCGGTGGGCGCCGCGAGAGGCGCGGGAACGGCGGGCAAAATAGCGACCGTCGATCTTATCGATGCTGATGGATTGATGGAAGGCGCGCGAGAGGTTCTCACTGGTCAACACGTCATCGATGAGCCCCTGCGCCACGACGGACCCTTCATCCAGCAGCAAGGCGTGGGTGAAACCATCGGGGATTTCTTCCACGTGGTGGGTAATCATGACAATCGCCGGGGCATCCGCGTCCATCGCAAGCTCGCCTAGGTATCCAACGAGATCCTCGCGGCCGCCGAGATCCATGCCCGCGCTGGGTTCGTCGAGAAGCAGCAGCTCAGGGTTGGTCATCAAGGCGCGGGCAACCAGCACGCGCTTGCGCTCACCCTCACTTAAGGTGCCCCACGTGCGCTCAGCAAGGTGCAAGGCGCCGACCTGCTCGAGGATCTCCGTGGCCTGATCCAGATCCAATTCCTCATATTCCTCCCGCCAGCGACCCAAGATGGCATAGCCTGCAGAAACTACGAGGTCAGCGACCTTTTCATTCGGAGGTATGCGGTTGCCAAGCGCGGAAGAGGACACGCCGATCATCGTGCGGAGATCGCGCATATCGGTCTTGCCGACCCGTTCGCCCATGATCCACGCCTTGCCGGAGGAAGGAAACTCCTCGGCCGCAGCAAGGCGAATGAGGGTGGTCTTTCCGGCGCCGTTGGGTCCGACGATCACCCACCGCTCGTCCAATTCAACCTGCCAGGTAATCGGACCGAGCAGGGTCTTTCCATCGCGGATAAAACTGACGTCCTCAAAGTCGACGAGCAGGTCTGGGTCGCGCGTTTCTGGGGCAATGCCACTTGCTAGAGCAGTCATAGAACCATCATGACGGATTTCTCACTCAAGCTGTGGAAGTGACACAGCTTGACTAGGCTTTGTGGGGTAAGACTGTGCCCATGTAAACCCCCAAGCGATACGGCGGACAGGTAGTGAAATACAGCCAGAAGCTGCCGATTCCCCATCCGCTTGAGCCTCAAGCACCAGGAGTAAAACTGTGACCGGAAGACTTGCCATCGAAGATGTCCGCCCCTTGATCGCGGGGGGAGGTTATCCTTCCAAAGCAGTTGTTGGCGAATACCTTCCGATTAGCGCCCTCGTCTGGCGCGAGGGACACGATGCCATTAACGCGACATTGAACGTCCAAGGCCCGAAGGGGTCGACCTTCGAATCTGGGGTCCGCATCACCATGACCCGCGATCTGATGGATCAGGACAAGATGCATGGGGCCTTCGTGCCGGATGTGCCCGGTGATTGGACCTTCCAGGTCGATGCGTGGTCGGATCCTTTGGCCACCTGGAAGCACGCCGTGACAACCAAGATCGAGGCCGGGCAGTCCGCCGAGGAGCTCGCCAATGATCTTGAACATGGCGCGCAGCTTTTCGAGAAGGCCGCAGGTGGGGTTCCCGGCGCCAACGAGCGCGAGGCGTTGCTGACCGTTGCGGAGGCATTGCGTACCGACGATCCCTTGCGCACCCGAGTCGCTCCCGCACTGTCTGCGGAGATAAGCGCCATCATGGTGGCACACCCGCTGCGCGAGCTGCTGACTCGCGGGCGCGAGCACACCGTGCGGGTCGACCGCACCAAGGCACTGTTTAGCTCCTGGTACGAGCTTTTCCCACGCTCCACCGGCGGCTGGGATGAAAATGGCCAGCCCATTCACGGTACCTTCGCCACCACCGCCGATGCACTCGACCGCGTGGCCGCAATGGGGTTTGACACCGTCTACTTCCCACCGATCCACCCGATCGGAGAGGTCAACCGCAAGGGGCGCAACAACACCTTGACCCCGGAGCCCACCGACGTCGGCTCCCCGTGGGCCATTGGTTCCAAAGACGGTGGTCATGACGCGGTTCACCCGCGCTTGGGCACCCTCGAGGACTTCGACTCACTGGTGGCCAAGGCCCAGTCGCTAGGACTCGAAATCGCGCTCGACCTCGCGCTTCAGGCCGCCCCGGATCACCCGTGGGCAACCACCCACGAGGAGTTCTTCACGGTGCTGGCCGACGGTACCATCGCCTACGCCGAAAACCCGCCGAAGAAGTACCAAGACATCTACCCCCTGAACTTCGATAACAACCCACGCGCTATCTATAAGGAATTGCTGCGCGTGGTGCTGTTCTGGGTCGATCGCGGGATCACCACTTTCCGAGTGGACAACCCGCACACCAAGCCCGCCAATTTCTGGGAGTGGCTCATCGCCGAGGTTCATAAGACTCACCCTGAGGTTTTGTTCCTCGCCGAGGCCTTTACCCGCCCGGCTCGCCTGTATGGACTGGCAAAGGTGGGCTTTACCCAGTCCTACACCTACTTCACGTGGAAGACCTCGAAGAGCGAGCTGACCGAGTTCGCCCTTGAGATCGCCTCCATGGCCGATGTCTTCCGTCCGAACCTGTTCGTCAACACCCCGGATATCCTTCATGCCTCGCTCCAGTACGGCGGTCGAGCCATGTTCGCCATCCGCGCGGCGCTCGCGGCTACCATGTCTCCGCTCTGGGGCGTGTACTCCGGCTATGAGCTCTACGAGCACGAGGCAGTCAAGCCAGGCAGCGAGGAATACCTCAACTCCGAAAAATACGAGTTGCGCCCCCGCGACTTCGCCGGGGCCCTCGCATCCGGCGATTCCCTCGAGCCTTTCATCGCCCTACTCAACAAGATCCGCCGCGACAACCCTGCGCTGCAGCAGCTGCGCAATATCCACTTCCATGACGCCGGCAACGACAAGATCGTGGCCTACTCCAAGTCCGATCCCATTACCGGCAACACCGTCTTGAGCATCGTCAACCTCGATCCCGAGTATGCCCAGGAAACAACTGTGACCCTGGACATGCGAGTACTCGGCCTGCGCGAGGACTCCGAATTCGTGGTTCACGATGAGGTCACCGGCGCGGACTTTAACTGGTCCAAGCGCAACTTCGTGCGCCTGGATCCACACCGCGATGTTGCCCACATCCTCATCCTGCCGACGGTGCCTGAGCAACTGCGTGCAGGCCTTCACCAGCGCACGGAAGTCGATTACCACAACTAGGGATTGTTCAGCCACAGCCTGCACTAGGTGCAGCAGACACAGCTCTGACACCTAGGCCCAGCCCCAGCGCACCACGTGGGGCTGGGCCTTATCTTTTTCCGACTCGCGCCTTCGGCCGTATGCACGTTCAAGACCTGCCTCGGGAACGCACGCGCTTATGGACTTGTGCTTTGGGGCGGGCATGAGCCCAATACCCCGTAGCTTGCGTAAGAAAGCAAGGCTCGCGCCGATCAACGAAGACGCCAAGCGGGCAATATAAGCGCCTGTAGAAAGAGATAATCGGGGCAGGGCACCCCTTTTTGGAGGTTTGGGACACAACCTAGCCTGCGTGAAGTTTTTGCTGCAAAGCACGGGTGCATTTTCCCAAAAATGGGCACCTTTTCAGCGCTGTACTTAAGTTCACTGTCTATTTGCCCTGCCATAGTGCCCAACCTCAGGTAGCGTCGAACGAGAGCATAACTTCAATCCCACCGCCTTGAGTCATCATGTGTCGCAACCTGTTGCCCACTGCCCATGGGTCTCACCCATTTTCTGGCGCAAACACCGGCTTTTTCTGTGCAGGGCCGCAAGGCTTCGCACAGCGACTTGTAGCACGAAAAGCCCAGTACAAGGCTGAACTGCCAGAGGTCAACACAATCCGATTCGGTGTCACAAAAGGTGGCGGGGTGAAACCCAGATCAATCAAAGGATGCCCATGTCTGAGAACTTCGGCCCGCTGACCATTCCGAGTGATGATCTCACTCGCCTTACCCAATGTCAGCATCACGATCCGCACGCCTTCTACGGCTGGCACAAGATCGACGATGGCCACAGTATCGTCCGCACCCGCCAGCTCGGTGCCGAAGCAGTAACACTCAAGACCGCCGACGGCAGCGTCGCGCTGGAAGCGCTCACCGATGACATCTTCGGCGTGGTCCTTGATACCGGCGCCCCGATCGACTACCGCCTTGAGGTCACTTGGCCCAACGGTGTGACCACCGAGACCGCGGATCCTTATCACTTCCTCCCCACCCTAGGTGAGCTGGACATCCATCTCATCCGCGAGGGCCGCCACGAGCGCCTCTGGGATGTCCTCGGCGCGCATGTGGTCACCCTGGAGACCGAGCTAGGTGAGGTACGCGGCACCACGTTCGCCGTGTGGGCCCCCAATGCCCGTGGTGTCGCCGTCATCGGCGATTTCTGTGGTTGGAATCCGAACCAGTTCCCCATGCGCTCCCTGGGATCTTCCGGAGTGTGGGAGCTGTTCGTACCGAACATCGGCGAAGGCGATGTGTATAAGTTCGCCATCCACACGAAGGAAGGCTACCGCCTCGACAAGGCCGATCCGCTGGCGCGCGCGACGGAGGCGCCGCCAGCAACCGGATCGGTCATCACCGCCTCCACCTACAAGTGGAAGGATGACGCGTGGCTTGCCCAGCGCGCAGACACCGACCACGCCAACGCCGCCATAAGTGTGTACGAGGTTCACCTCGGCTCCTGGCGCATGGGCTTGGGTTACAAAGAGCTGGCCACCGAACTCGTCGACTACGTGAAGGCTTTGGGCTACACCCACGTCGAGTTCATGCCCGTGGCCGAGCACCCCTTCGGTGGTTCCTGGGGCTACCAGGTTTCCGGCTACTACGCGCCGACCGCTCGCTGGGGCACTCCGGACGAGCTTCGCGCGCTCATCGATGCCTTCCACAACGCCGGCATCGGCGTTATCGTCGACTGGGTGCCGGCTCACTTCCCGAAGGATGACTTCGCATTGGGTCGTTTCGACGGCCAAGCTGTCTACGAGCACCCCGACTGGCGCCGCGGCGAACAAAAGGACTGGGGCACCTACGTCTTCGACTTCGGACGCAATGAGGTACGCAACTTCCTCGTGGCCAACGCCTTGTACTGGCTCGAGGAGTTCCATGTCGACGGCCTGCGCGTCGATGCTGTGGCCTCCATGCTCTACCTCGATTATTCCCGCAATGACGGCGAGTGGGAGCCCAACATCTATGGTGGCCGCGAGAACCTCGAGGCCGTGCAGTTCCTGCAGGAAATGAACGCCACGGTTCACCGCAACCATCCTGGAATCCTCACCATCGCCGAGGAGTCCACCTCGTGGCCGGGCGTGACCGCGATGACCTCCGACGGCGGCCTAGGGTTCAACATGAAGTGGAACATGGGTTGGATGAACGATACCCTCGAATACTTCTCCCTCGACCCGGTGCACCGTTCCTATCACCACAACGAGATCACCTTCTCGATGGTCTACGCCTACTCCGAGCACTACATCCTGCCGTTTAGCCACGACGAAGTGGTCCACGGCAAGGGCTCCCTGTGGAACCGGATGCCGGGTGATGCGTGGAACAAGGCCGCCGGCCTGCGCACGCTCTATGCCTTCATGTACGCGCATCCAGGCAAGAAGCTCCTGTTCCAAGGGCAGGAGTTCGGCCAGGTCATGGAGTGGAGCGAAGGCCGCTCCCTCGATTGGGATGACACCGTCGGCTGGGAGGGCGAGTATCACGAGGCGATCGCCACGATGATCAAAGACCTCAATGCCTTGTACAAAAAGTCCCCCGCCCTTTTCACTCAAGATAACGACCCGGCTGGCTTTAGCTGGACAAAGTCCGATGACGCTGCCAACAACATCCTCTCCTTCGTCCGTTATGGCACCGACGGTGAGAAGATCCTCTGCGCCTTCAACTTAGGCGGAACCAGCCAGCCCTCTTACAAGCTGGGCGTGCCAGAAGGCGGCAACTGGGAGTGCATCTTCAACACCGACGCCGGTGTGTACGAGGGTGCGAACAACCCGCTGGAGGAATCCGTGACCGCGTGGGATACCGGCTGGGACGGTTATCCACACTCCATCACCTTGCACATCCCGGCAATGAGCGCGCAGTTCTACCGCTGGGTGGGTTAATCCTCATGCGCTCAAGCGCCTGCCTCCGTTGACCGGGGGCAGGCGCTTTTCGCATTGGTGACCAGCTTCTGCCAGCCTCATACCAAGACTGTGGATAGGACCTAGTACAGTGCCGAAGCCAGCTTGGTGCGGGCGGCGATCACTCGGGCGTCGGTGGGTTCAAAAATCTCAAAGAGCTCCAGCAGGCGCGTGCGTGCGTTCGTCTTGAGCTTCGCATCGGTGGCCGCGGCGATCAGCGCAATGAGCATGTCGAATGCCTCTTCCGGCTGACCGAGGGCGATGAAGGCATCGGCGGCCTTTTCCACGGCGTCTAGATCACCGGGGTTGTCCTTTGCCGTGGCAATGACTGCCGAATGATCCCCGCCGAGCTCCTGCAGGCGCCCCAACAGGCGGGCATTATCGCGAGCAGCCTTGGCTTCCTTGTTGGCTGGCTCGCTGCGCAAGATATCTTCGTACACGGCGATTGCGGCCTCAAAATCACCACGGTTAAGCGCCTCGGTAGCCGGTTCGAATCGGGGATCCTCAGCAGGGGCTACCTCACCGGCACCGGAGAGTTCCTCGGCCGGAATGCCGGGAAGTTGGTCGCCTACCGCGTTAATAATCGCCCCGATCCATCCTTCAATGGCATCGGCCGGCTGGCCGCCCTCGAAGTTGGCTATCGGCTGACCGGATGCCAGCGCCACCGTGGTCGGAAGGCCCTGGATACCAAACATCTGCGCCACCTGTGGGTCGGTGTCGGCGTCGATATAACGAAACACCCACTTGCCCGCACCTGACAACGCCAGGTTCGTGAAATCCGAGAGAAGTTGCTCCGACTCCGGGCTGCGTTGGGTACCGATGAGCACGATGACCGGAACCTGTGCGGAACGCTTGATGAGCTCGGCCTCGACGTTGTCCATCGTCAGCTGGAGGGCCAGCTGCACGCCCGGAGTCTCACCTCCGGTACCCCCGGCCTGGGCAGCAGCCGCCTGAGCCTGCGCCTTGGCCTCTGCACGGGCCTTGACTTCACTGAGATCGATGGCACCGGATACGTAGCGATGTGGAGTAGTCACGGCTTATGTGGTCTCTTTCTTTATTCAGAGTAAAACGGGGATTCCAACGGGCACGCCGACGCAGCCTCAACGAGCTTTCCAGTCCCGCGCCGAGGCGGGCGTAAGTGCATGTCGTCGAGCCCGCTGAGCATTTCGCAGAAATCGTCGTTGCCTCTTTCGCTGATTTTTTTCGCCTAGTTTCAACGTTTGTCGGCAAGGATTTTGTTCCCGGCAGCCCCGAGCCTAGCAATGAGGAGGGTTCCTTGCCTGTGGCCGGGCACTGATGTGCGAGCGTCTGGGACCATCGAGTTCAAAAGCCTACTCAGCGCCTTGCCTGGGGCTTTTGAAGAAGCCTTGTGGAGGAGGCTTCTGAGCGCGTCTTTGGCCTGAGGCCTTAGCGTAAGAGCGTAAGAGTGCGAGAGCTAAGACTGTAATCTCAGGCCTTATGCGGCCGGCCCCCGTGCGCTGCGTTGCCCGGACACCGCTTTCCCTGCCCCGACTCGACGGCAGGCATCAGGCACCGCAGTTATTGCCCTCCCCGGCTACTCCTGCGCAATCCCGACTGCTTGTGGATGCAGCTGCCCGGTTGCGGCCAGAGCTGGCAAGGAAGGGGCGCACTGCAGTGCTATTCCTTCGCGAGGCTCGATCAGCGTTCCTGCTGGCTGCAGCTGCTAATCGTTTCTTGCCAAACGACGCTCGACGGCTTCCACCTTAGAGGTGATCTGGCCTATGTGCCCAGGGCGGATATCCGCCTTGAGCACAAGGCTCACGCGCGGGGAGACGGCCACCACCGCCTCGGTTGCGCGCTTGACCACGTCCATCACCTCATCCCATTCGCCCTCGATCAGCGTAAACATGGCATTGGTTTCATTGGGCAGGCCGGATTCGCGTACCACCCGCACGGCCTCGGTGACCGCATCGGCCATTTCGGCTTCCGCGTTGGGGGTCTCGGTGGGGGCGACGGAAAAAGCAATAATCATGAGGCCCATTGTAGGCCGTGTGGGACGAATATTTTGGGTGAAAGCCGGTGGTTGATTGCGTGCGGTAGGCGTCGGAAAGCAATGCGAATGTGTGTTTTGTTTTGTTCGGGCGTGTGATTTGCATTCGTTCGGTCACATTTGACTGCGCGATGTGTGCGGCGGGACTACACTTTGGAGTTATGAGTAATGACATCTCTTCTATTGATATCCCGCACGAGCTCGTCATCTGCCTCGACCACGTAGGCATCGCCGTCCCAGATCTGGACGCCGCAGTTGAGTTCTACCGCTCCGCCTTCGGCTGGGTCAACCACCACACAGAGGTCAACGAGGAGCAAGGCGTGACCGAGGCCATGATCGGCCCGAAGGGTCTCAAGGAAACCGACGGCATGATCCAGTTGCTGGCTCCTTTGAACGAGAACTCCACCATCGCTAAGTTCATCGACAAGAAGGGCCCCGGCCTGCAGCAGATGTGCCTGCGCACCTCCGACATTGAGGCGCTGTCCAAGCACCTGACCGACCAGGGCATTCGCCTGCTGTACCCCGCCCCGAAGGTGGGCACCGGTGGAGCCAAGATCAACTTCGTTCACCCGAAGGATGCCGGCGGCGTTTTGCTCGAGCTGACCCAGCCAGTCGCCTAAGGTAGCCACAGCGCAAGGCCATCGCAATCGTTGCGGTGGCCTTTGTTTGTGCCTTGTGCGCTTAACGACGTTCCCAGCACGCACGGTGCCAATGCCGTCTGTCCTCGGCACCGTGTCCATAATCCCTCGGCCACGCAACGATGTGGGCGATCCCCGGAGGGATATTTTGATTACAGCCTGGGCAAATATAATATTTGACCGCCGCGTGCGAACCCATGTGCCGCATGAGGTAGATTTCGCCGTTGGTCCACGACGGCCCCTCGACTGCCTGGGTCCCGTAGAAGACGGCGCCGTCCTTGGGCAGCGCCCGCACATCCGGGCTGTGCCTCCGATTCTTGCGTCCCATGAACGTCGCCCCCCTAGAAAAGGCGCAGCTCGGTGGACTCCACCCCGCGCAGGGCATCATAATCGAGGGTCACGCAGCGGATGCCACGGTCCTCAGCCAGCGTGCGCGCCTGCGGTTTAATCTCCTGCGCCGCGAATACGCCCTCCACCGGGGCAAGCAACAAGTCTCGGTTAAGCAGATCAAGATAGCGGGTCAGTTGCTCGACGCCGTCGATTCCGCCACGGCGCTTGACCTCCACGGCGATGGTGGTTCCATCCTGGGTCTTGCACAAAATATCCACTGGGCCGATGGGTGTGGGATACTCGCGGCGAATGAGCTCATGCCCTTCGCCCAACACATCGATGTGTTCGGCCAACAGCTCCTGCAGGTGTGCCTCGACACCATCCTTGACAAGACCGGGATCCTCCCCGAGCTCATAGCTGAGGTCACTGTGGATAGCCTCGAGGGTGATGCGGAGCTGCTCGCCCTTCTTGTTTTCCACCGTCCACAGTGCAACCGGATCTCCGGACTCCCCTTTGAGCTCTTCTTCGGTAAGCGTACAGGGCGGAGTCATCCAGTTTAGCGGCTTATAGGCCCGATCATCGGCGTGGATGGATACCGAACCATCCGCCTTGATCATCAGCAGGCGGTCGGCCAAGGGCAGGTGTGCCTCAAGACGACCAACATAATCAACGCTACAGCGGGCAATGACAAGACGCATGTGCTCCACATTAACTCACCACGGCCACAATAGAGGCCTCGACCCCACCCCGCTATGTGTGTATCCGTGACAGGCCGCACATCCCAAAGGCGAGCGCGCCTCGATGCCAGGCGCCTAGTGCTCACGTTACGTCCGCATCAGGCAAGAACGCGTCAGAATCGTTGAATAAGCAAAAAGAAATCGGCCGACCCCGGAAACAGGTACAGCGGCGCAACGTCCTACTTATGAATTGCCAGATCACCATGTCCGGGAATCGGTGGCCATACCCTCACATACCGTCAGTTTCTCATGCCATGCAAATGAGGTCGGATGAGCCTTGTTAGCAGTTAGTTTTTGTCATTGCGCATGCGACGGCGCAATTCCTTTGGGTCTAGTCGAGCCATGCGGGAATCCGGGGCGGCTTCCACCCAGGCGGTAAACGCCATCTCCGCGTGCGCGCTACACACCATCTCGTAATGGACGTCCTTGTAGTCAAAACGCAAGGCGCGCTGAGCCGACAAAAAAGAGCCCTCATGAGCCGTAAGCTCACGTGGGCCCCGAATACTTACCTGGGTACGGTTAAACACAACGTCCGCGGTAGGCGCAAGCGAACGAAGCATGTAGTACTTAATCTCGTCCCCATGATAGCGAAACACCCCGTGGCGCCAACCATGGCCACCCTCGGCGGGTAGACGGCGCAAGATGACAGGGGTGCCGTTGGACCTGAGAGTAAAGAAGCGCCAAGCTGCCAAGACGATGGCGAGCGCGATGACGACGCCGCAAGTAATGAAAACGTACTCCACCGTAAACAACGTCCTTTTCGCCAAAGTGACAGATCAAGTAACCAAGTAAAAGGCAGTTTCCCCAACTCCGATCAAGCAAGGGAAAACCTGTGCTTAATGATTAAAGATACTACTCGCCAAGCCAGAACTAAGAAAAACACCGCACTGCCGTTGTTGTCCGAACAAAGGCTTCCGCAAAAAAGCGCAAGTTTTTCCCCATCAAGCGGGGTTTTGTGAGCACATGGGGGCACTTTGGCGGGGAGGATGTTGTTTCGTCTCTACCTTCACAATGGCGAAAGCGCCACTCGATCACTTGGATCAAGTGGCGCTTTGTCGACTGAAATTGTGCAGTAGCTACCGTGGAAAAGCGATCGTGGGATTACTTCTCCGCGCTACGACGCACGGCCTTCAGCTCAGCCTCGGCACGTGCCTTCGACACTTCATCATCTGCCTGCAAGGAAGCCTCGGCCTCGGAGGTATTAACCTCGGTCGACCAGACTGCATACTCTGCAAGGATGGAGACCTTCTCCTTAGAGACGGAGAGGAAGCCACCCTGGACAGCGGCGACCAGCTTGTCGTCGCCGATCGGACAGATGGTCACGACACCGTTGTCGACCAACTGGCCGAGCATCGGCTCGTGGCCGGGCAGCACGCCGATCTCACCTTCGGTGGTCTGCGCAGTGACAATGCTGGCCTGTCCGGTCCACAGCATGCGATCTACGGAGACGAGTTCTACGGTGATGTCAGCCATGCTCGTGCCTCCCCTACTTTCCGGTCAACTTCTTGTAAGCAGCCTCGACATCGTCCAAGCCACCCAGGCCGTTGAAGGCCTGCTCTGGGTAGTGGTCGAAGTCGCCGTTGCAGATGCGCTCGAAAGCGTCGATGGTGTGGGACAGCGGCACGTAGGAGCCTGGGATACCGGTGAACTTCTCTGCGACGAAGAAGTTCTGGCCCAGGAAGCGCTCCAGACGACGTGCGCGCTGAACGGTGATCTTGTCCTCTTCAGACAGCTCGTCCATACCGAGGATGGCGATGATGTCCTGGAGTTCCTTGTTCTTCTGCAGAATGTTGATCACGCGCTGCGCCACGTTGTAGTGACGCTCGCCGACGATGCCAGGCTCGAGGATACGAGAAGTAGAGGTCAGCGGGTTCACTGCAGGGTAGATACCCTTGGAAGCGATACCACGGTCAAGCTCTGTAGTGGCGTCCAGGTGGGCGAAGGTGGTAGCCGGAGCCGGGTCGGTGTAGTCGTCAGCAGGGACGTAAACGGCCTGCAGCGAGGTAATCGACTTACCCTTGGTGGAGGTAATGCGCTCCTGGAGAACACCCATCTCGTCAGCCAGGGTCGGCTGGTAACCCACGGCGGAAGGCATACGACCCAGCAGGGTCGAAACCTCAGAACCGGCCTGGGTGAAACGGAAGATGTTGTCGATGAACAACAGCACGTCCTGGTGCTGAACATCGCGGAAGTACTCCGCCATGGTCAGGCCGGACAGAGCCACACGCATACGAACTCCTGGCGGCTCGTCCATCTGGCCGAACACCAGGGCGGTGTCCTGCAGCACGCCCATCTCTTCCATTTCCAGGAAGAGGTCCGTACCCTCACGGGTACGCTCGCCAACACCTGCGAAGACGGAGGTACCGGAGAACTCACGCGCGATACGGGTGATCATCTCCTGGATAAGCACGGTCTTACCCACACCAGCGCCACCGAACAGGCCGATCTTGCCACCCTTCACGTAAGGGGTCAGCAGGTCGATAACCTTGATGCCGGTCTCCAGGATCTCGGTCTTACCCTCGAGCTGGTCGAATGGTGGCGGATCGCGGTGGATGCCCCACTGCTCACCGTCGCGGCCAAGGCCTGGCTCGTCTAGGCAGTCACCGAGGGCGTTGAAGACGTGGCCCTTGACAACATCGCCAACTGGGACGGAGATTGGCTTGCCAGTGTTGGTAACAACAGCACCGCGGACGAGGCCGTCGGTCGGTGCCATCGAAACGGCACGCACGAGGTTGTCACCCAAGTGCTGGGCGACCTCAAGCGTGATGGTCTTTGCGACTGCCTCGAGGGTGACCTCGACAGTCAGCGCGTTAAACAGTGCCGGCAGCTCGCCGCGCGGAAACTCCACGTCGACGACCGGACCGATGACGCGCACAACGCGACCAGCGGTGCCGGCCTGCGTGTTCTGCTCTTCAAGAGCTGTGGTCATAATCTAGTCACTTTCTGCGCTTTCGGCGAGCGCGCCAGCGCCACCGACGATCTCTGTGATTTCCTGGGTAATCTGTGCCTGACGTGCCTGGTTAGCAACACGTGAAAGATCCTTCACGAGTGCGGTGGCGTTATCAGTTGCAGACTTCATCGCATTTCGACGCGATGCCGACTCAGAAGCCGACGCCTCGAGGAACATGGAGTACAGGGAACGCGACACGTACTGCGGGAGCAATGCTGCCAGCAGGGTGTCAGCGTCCGGTTCGAACTCCACATCCGGCTCAGGGTCACCGGACTTGTCGAGGATATCCTTGCCCTGCTCGATCTCGATGTTTTCGATCACCGGCTCGATCGGGAGCAATTGGAAAGCACGAGGGGTCTGGGTCAGCATGGACTCGAACTCGGTGTACACAACGTGTACCTGGTCGAAGCCCTGAACCTCAGTGCCCTCCTCAACATTGAGTCCATTACGCCACTTTGCAGTGCCGTCGGAGCTGGCGTTGAAGCCGTCAATCAAGTGACGACGAACGTCATGGGTTTCAGTCCACGTCGGATCCTGGGAGAAGCCAGTCCACGATCCCGCGACCTCTTCGCCACGGAACTTGTAGTAGGCCACGCCCTTATTACCAGTGACGTAGCGGACAACCTCATAGCCGGATTCCTCAAGAAGCTTCTGCAGCTCGGCAGCCTTCTTGAAGACGTTGTAGTTGTAACCACCGGCCATGCCTCGGTCACTCGTGACCACGAGCAAGGCGGCGCGCTTGGCGCCCTCACGCTCGCGGAGCATCGGGTGATCCAGGGAACTAGCTGAGGCCAGACGCTCCATCACGTTATGGATCTCGGTGGCGTAAGGCTGTGCAGCCTCGACCCGGGCCTGGGCCTTGGTGATGCGAGACGTCGCAATCAGCTCTTGGGCCTTGGTGATCTTCTTGGTTGAGTTGACCGATTTGATGCGGTCGCGCAATTCGCGAAGATTTGCCATGGATCTTTCGCCTCCCTTCTTTTCCTTTTGATGGTGGTACGAGTAAAGCTAATTGGCTTTACTTCTTGACCTTCAGCTGGTTCTTCTTAACCTCTTCGGCTGCCAGCGCCTCAACCTCAGGCTCATTGATGACTGGGGTGCCATCGGTGGTCTGGAAACCACGCTTGAAGTTTTCGGTAGCGGCAACCAAGGTGGCCTGAGACTCCTCGGACAGCGGGGTTCCGCCGGCGATCTGCTCAAAGACCTCAGGGTTGTTGGAGCGCAGGGTCTCGATGAGCTCTGCCTCGAAGCGACGGATGTCTTCGACGGGAACGGAGTCGAAGTGGCCTTCGCCGGCAAGCCAGATGGAGATGATCTGGTGCTCAACGGACTGCGGAGAGTTCTCGGCCTGCTTCAGCAGCTCAACGAGGCGAGCGCCACGCTCGAGCTGTGCCTTGGAAGCGGCATCCAGATCGGACGCGAAGGCGGCAAACGCCTCCAAGTCGCGGTAGGAAGCCAGGTCCAGACGCAGGGAGCCAGAAACCTTCTTCATACCCTTGGTCTGAGCGGCACCACCAACACGGGAGACGGACACACCGACGTTAATAGCCGGGCGAACACCCTTGTTGAAGAGGTCGGACTCGAGGAATACCTGGCCATCGGTAATGGAGATGACGTTGGTCGGAATGAAGGCGGAGACGTCGTTAGCCTTGGTCTCAATGATCGGCAGAGCGGTCAGGGAGCCTGCACCCATGTCGTCGGAAAGCTTTGCAGCACGCTCCAGCAAACGGGAGTGGAGGTAGAAGACGTCACCTGGGTAAGCCTCGCGTCCCGGCGGACGACGCAGCAGCAGGGAGATAGCGCGGTAGGCCTCAGCCTGCTTGGTCAGATCATCGTAGATCACCAGCACGTGGTCGCCCTGGTACATCCAGTGCTGACCCAGGGCTGCACCGGCGAAAGGAGCAAGCCACTTGAAGCCTGCGGAGTCGGATGCAGGAGCTGCGACGATGGTGGTGTACTCGAGAGCGCCGTGCTCCTCGAGGGTCTTACGAACGGCTGCGATGGTCGAGCCCTTCTGACCGATAGCGACGTAGATGCAGCGAACCTGCTTCTTCTTGTCGCCGGACTCCCAGTTAGCCTTCTGGTTAAGGATGGTGTCGATACAGACGGCAGTCTTGCCGGTCTTGCGGTCACCAATGATCAGCTGACGCTGACCGCGACCGATTGGGGTCATTGCGTCGATAGCCTTGATGCCGGTCTGCATCGGCTCCTCGACTGGCTGACGCTGCAGCACGGATGGTGCCTGCAGCTCGAGGACGCGGTTTTCCTCTGCCTCGATTGCCCCCAGGCCGTCAATCGGCTGGCCCAGTGGGTTGATAACGCGGCCGAGGAACTTATCTCCGACCGGAATGGAGAGGACCTCACCGGTCCGCTTGACTTCGTCGCCCTCCTTGAGGGACTCGTAGTTACCCAAAACCACGACGCCGACGCGGTCGGTGTCAAGGTTCTGTGCGACGCCAATAACGCCACCTGGGAACTCAAGGAGCTCATTCGCCATGACTGATGGCAGTCCAGATACCTGGGCAATACCGTCAGCCGCCGAAATGACCACGCCGACCTCCTCACGGGAGGCCTCCGCGGAGTAGCTCGAGGTGTAGTTCGCAATCGCGCTACGGATCTCATCGGAGGAGATCGTAAGCTCCGCCATGTTCTTCCTGCTCTCGGTTGTTTCTTCCAGCAATTTCTATTCTTTAACTTTTGTTGTCGCGTTAGGCGAGGTTTGCGCGGAGACGCTCGAGTTTGCCCGAGGTCGATCCGTCGATCACTTCGTCGCCAACACGGATGATCAGTCCACCGAGGAGGCTGGGATCAACCTCAGCGTGGATGTTCATCGCACGACCATAAATACGCTCTAGCTTTTGTGCCAGTGCCTGATTCTGCCCATCATTTAGCGGTGCTGCAGACACAACGTTTGCAACCTCGCGCCCCTGCAATGCAGCGGCCTCCTTGGAAAGAGAGTTGATGTCGTCAATCGCGTTGCTTTCGCGACGTCCGATGACCTGGAGTGCCAAGGCCTCGGTCACAGAGGTGACCTTGCCGTAGAGCACCTTTGCCAGCAGTTCACGCTTGCGGTTTGCGTCGGCCGAGCGATCGTCGAGGAGCAAAGTAAGACCAGACTCGCGCTCCAGGATGCGGGACAAGCGGAAAAGCTCATCTTCAACCTGTGCGAGCTGGCCCTGCTTCTCGGCAGAGCGCAACAGGGCACGACGGCCAAGCTGGACCAAGCCTGCGCGGAATTCGCGCGGGGTGGACCACACCAGGCGTGCAGCGGAGATCAAGACCTCCAGCGTGGACTGGGACACCTTGTTGGCAAACACAGCAGACACCAGACCAGCGCGCTGATCAGCAGATGCGGAGGCATCGGCAACAGCGACGCGCAGCTGGCGGTCGCCATCGAGGACGTCTACAACATCGAAGAGCTCAGTGCCGGTCTGTGCAGCTACGGCTACTGCGTTGTCGCTCGCTGATAGCGCGGTATCAAGCTGAGTCGAAACATTCGCTAGTGCGTCGCGGCTTGCTGCGTGCATGGTGCCTACTTTCCTGCGGGAGTGACGGTGTCGAGGTCAGCCAGGAACTTATCAATGGTGCCGGAGCGCTTGACATCGTCGGAGAGCTGGTCTCCGAGCAGGCGCTCAGCCAGGTTGATGGAGTTCTGGCCCATCTCGCGGCGAAGCTCAGCGACGACCTGCTCACGCTGAGCGGCCAGCTGCTTCTCACCGGACTCGATGATGCGGTTGCTCTCCTCGGTTGCCTTTGCCTTCAGCTCAGCCTCGATCTGCTTGCCCTTAGCGCGGGCCTCTTCGCGGATTTCGGCTGCCTCGGCGCGAGCCTCAGCGAGCTGAGCATTGTACTTCTCAAGGGCAGCCTTGGCCTCGGCCTGTGCGGCTTCGGCGCGCTGGATGCCACCCTTGATGCGGTCCTCACGCTCGGAAAGGACTTCCTGGAACTTCGGAAGAACGAGCTTCCAGAAGAGAATTCCAATGACAACGAGCACGACGAGCGACCAGGTGATGTCATAAGCAGCGGGCAGAAGCACCGACGGCTGGTCCTCCAGCGGCAGGGCCTCTTCACCTCCAGCTGCCAAAACGTTAATGACGTTGGTCATGGGTCTCGAACTTTCGTAGTCGTTGGAAATTAAAGAATGAAGCCTGCAACCAGGCCGATGAGGGCCAGGGCCTCAACGAAGGCGATACCCAGGAACATGGTGGTACGCAGCTGGCCAGCCATCTCAGGCTGGCGTGCCATGCCCTCGAGAGCCTTACCAACGAGGATGCCGATGCCCAGGCCTGGGCCGATGGTTGCAAGGCCGTAGCCAACGGTTGCGATGGAGCCGGTGATGCCAGCAGCGTCCTGAGCCAGGATGACTTCGTTCATGAGAGTGTCGTTCCCTTTCTAGATGCCCACGACCTTCGTGGGCTTTATAGATTTGAAAAGTTGTAGAGACTTGTGATCCGTGGGGATGCGGGGTGTCAGTGTTCGTCTGCGTGCAGCGACAGTTCGATGTAGACGGCCGACAGCAGGGCGAAGATGTACGCCTGCAGGAAGATGACCAACATTTCGAACAGAGTGAACGCAACTGCGGCGACCAGAGTCACTGCAGAAAGTGCGGTCCAGCCGCTCATCTGCCAGAAGAAGAAGTTAGTAGCAGAGAAGAGCAAAACCAGAATCAGGTGACCTGCGAGCATGTTGGCCATGAGACGGATAGTCAGCGTGGCCGGCCGCAGAATGAAGGTGGAGAGGAACTCCAGTGGAACCACAAGAATGTGAAGTGCTGGCGGCAGGTTAGGGATAACCACCGAGGACTTCAGAAACTTGAAGAAGCCTCCACTTTGCTTTGCACCTGCGTAGATGAAGGCAATGTATCCGAACAGTGCCAGCACCAAAGGCATACCAATGCGTGCGTTAGGCGAAATGTTCAGGAATGGAATGACCGAAGGCAAGTTGCAGAACAGCACGACGAAGAAGATGGTGGCGATAACCGGCAGGAATCGCTTGCCTTCCTTCTTGCCCAGGATGTCTTCTGCAATGTGGATTCGGACGAAGTCCAGAAGGTACTCTGCAGCATTTTGCAGGCCGGAAGGAATGAGCTTCGGGCTGCGCATTGCCACTGCAAAGAAGATGATCAGGACCAGTGCCATCAAGAGACGGACGAACATCAGACGGTCGATTGTGAACCAGCCGTTCGCCACATCGGCGAACCACAAGGGCTCCGGGAAAAATTCGTGTCCCAGTGAAGGTGAGTGGAATTCACCCTTCATGGACAGTGTTGTAACGCTCAGCGTTCTCTCCCGTGTTCGGGCCGTAAGACTCTTTCGGAGACTTAGCGGTGCGATGGACGTCTAAAAACTCTCTGCGAAGACCGTGGATTCCGTCGCACATCAGCACGGCGATCGCAGGGGACCTAGAGCACGAAACAAGACTCGCTCACACGAGTCCCATCTCAGCCAACCCGTTGCTTAGATTATCAGTCCATTTTGGGAAAATCTGTCCGGCTAAACAGGGCTAATCCCACTCGCAACTTTCCACTTCGAAGTATGCCCATCTAGCGGGGAAAACGGAGATTTGTAAGCTCTGTCACAAACCAATGAGGCATGACAAAATACCCCCAATTTTACCCCCTTATTCCCGTTACATTTCAAAAATCAACACCCTAGTTCCCCACCTTTCCCCACCGTTTGACCCCGTGAAATGTTTGCAGGATCCCCAATATTTCGCAACGCGCACACAGTGATTGTTTTCACTTATGCCAGCTCACAGAAACATCCAGACATAAAAAAACACAATTCCGCGATTAATAGAAGCCAAGCCGGGCTCCCCTCAAACAGGGAAGCCCGGCTTGTACGTGTTAAATCCTAGGGTCGATGCCTTACCCCCGGATTCTACCCAATGTAGGTGACCTTACTCGTGATTACGGCCCACACTTCGGCGGCGAGTGTGGCCACCAGTGCGAGCACGACAGTAACAAAGAACGCCACGTGATCATAAAACTCTAGGTTCCTAATGAGTACTAGGATAATAATCAAGACCACGATCTTGACCAACCATCCCCCAAGGACAACCGCACCGGTTGTAGAGACGCTCGTATTCGATGTCAGCAACACACTGAGGGCGGTCAGCAAAACAAACCCTCCGCCGATGGCCGCGCCGATGAGTACTCCCCAAATTCCGGGCAGGTCGCGGGCGGCGCCCCAGGCGGCCAGGGAAACAATGGTGATCACAACTAGCGACATGGAGCCAATGCGCAAGGCACGCTGCAATGGACGGCGGTGGTCGTCATATTCCGAGGCCGGCGTGGCCGTGGATTGTACTGCCATGTTTCCTGAGGTGTTGTCCGCGGTGGTTTCTTCGTTCACGAGGGGACATACTACCGTGCCGATGTTCGTGGCGCGAAGTCTCTTCCCCCACGGCGCCCGCGCCGAAGCTACGCAACAAATTTCAGCAAGCGCATGGTACTACTCCTATCCACGGCTATCGTTATTCGGGCGGGGCCTGTTCTATCACAGTTGACTTGTGCGCCCCCGATTGCGCCCGCGCACGCCTGGCGGGACCCCGGGTGGCAAGTGCCGCGAGAATAAAGGCCACGACCGTGCCTGCGACGGCTACCTTGGCCGGCACCACCGAGAAGGCCACCGCGCCGAAGGCCACGGCCGAGACCCATAGGTATAGCACCAAGGCCACGCGGCGGTGCGTGTGCCCCAAAGAAAGTAGTCGGTGATGCAGGTGCATCTTGTCGGCGGCGAAAGGCGATTGCCCCTTGCTCACGCGGCGCACCACCGCCATGACAAGGTCGAGCATGGGCACGGAGATCGCAGCGGCCACGACGATAATGGGCGACAAGAGTGCCACCATGTCGGCGGTTCCATACAAGGACATGTTGATCTTGCCACTGGCCGAGGTCGACGCCGCCGCCAACAAAAAGCCGATCAGCATTGCCCCTGAGTCCCCCATAAAAATGCGAGCGGGCTCGAAATTGTGCGGGAGAAATCCGGCGCACATACCCACTAGGGCCGCAGCGATGATGGCCGGTGGATAGGCCGAGACCATTCCGCCTTGATCATGGAGCACCGTCATCGAAAAGATGAGGATGGAGGCCGCGGCGATCATACCGAGGCCCGCGGCCAAACCGTCGAGGCCGTCGACGAAGTTGATCGCATTAATCACGGTGACGGTAAAAATCACTGTGACAATAGTGGACACCGTTTGATCCAGCAATAATGTCGTGCCATCCCCGAAGGGAACATACAGCAAGGTCCAGGTAAGCCCCATGAAGCTCATCACGGCGGCCCCGAGAATCTGGCCGATAAGCTTGGTGAGCGCATCGAGATCCCACAGATCATCGATCACACCGACCACCACAATGACCACTGCGCCCGATACCACGGCGGACATCTCCGGGGTGATCGGCTGAAAGCCTCGGGTCAGCGCCGGCAATTGATTGGCGAGGAAAATCGCCGCGAGAAACCCGGCGAACATGGCGATACCGCCTAGGCGCGGCTTGGGTTGGGTGTGGGCGTCGCGTTCGCGAATCTCCCCCACCCGTCCCGTCTTGACCATGTAGTGCCGGACGATTCCGGTGAGCAGGTACGTAAAAGCCGCCGCGACGAGTATGACCAAGGCCAGTTCTCGCATCGGCACGCCCGCTACGCCGGTTCCCATTTAGCGGATTGCCTCTACATCCAGCTCGAGCACCTCTGCCACGCGCTCGGCACTGATGGCGCCCTCACGAAGAATCTTCGGGGTGTTGCCCGAAAGGTCAATGATCGTGGAGGCAACACCCACTGGAGTTTCACCGCCATCGAGATAGACGTTGACCGCTGCCCCCAGTTGTTCCTTGGCTGCCTGGGCGGTCGTTGCAGGCGCCTGACCGGAGATGTTGGCGCTGGACACGGCCATCGGGCCGGTCTCGCGTAGGAGCTCGATGGCAACTGGGTGCAAGGGCATACGCAGCATGACGGTGCCACGGGTGTCGCCGAGATTCCACGGCAGGCTTGGCGCCTGTGGTACCACCAGCGACAGCCCGCCTGGCCAGAATGCCTCGATCAGCGTGCGCATCTGGTCGGTATAGTTGGCCACGAGCCCGCGGGCTGTATCCCAGCTTCCCACGAGCACGGGCACCGGCATGTCGGGCCCACGGTGCTTGGTGGCCAACAGCTTTGCCACGGCTTCATTATCGAAGGCATCGCAGCCAAGGCCATAAAGAGTGTCCGTCGGCAGTACGACGAGGCGCCCGGATTTAACCGCACTCACCGCAGCGGTGATGGCGGTTGCTCGAGTATCGGCATCGGCACAGTTGTAGATTCTGCTCATCGTCTCTTCCCTAGTAGCTTTCACTTCCCCCGCCCGCCTATTCTCACGTTCAGCACCGTCTTCTACCCACGTTGCCGCAACCTTGGCGGGGTTTGAACGCGACGCAGCAGCGCCACACACTCCCAAGCATTCTACCCCTCACCGCCCGCCAAGCTCGCGGTGGGTCTGCATTTGCCCGAGCTTGCCGACGCCTACCCGGCCGCCACAATTCCCATGCCGGCTGCTCGATTACAGGTCACTAGTCTCATTCGCAAGGAGTAAACCGGCACCCTTTTAGGGCACGTGTCCCGGGGCGCCGTCTGTGGATGCGTCTATCTCGTACACGAATGCCCACTGAGAGCCTCTGGGCATCGGCCGGGATGCGGCCTGTGGGTTGAAAGACCTATTGATCCTTTGGTTTATTGACTTCATAGTCGCGCGCGTTGCGGGTTGCGGTCACGAAGCGAGCCCTTCCGGTGAGGTCCACAAGGACCGCGACGTCGTCGAAATAGCCGCTTTCAGCAACCAGGTGGTGGACCTGCTGGCTGGTGGAGTCATCGTGTTCGATACCGATGATTGCGCCCGGTGCCGCCAGCCGGGCCATCTGGGGCACCAGCTTCCTTATGAATTCCATGCCATCGGCGCCGGAGAATACGGCCTCGTGGGGGTCGAAGTACACCTCCGGCGCAAGATCAGGTGTCTCCGGGACGTATGGCGGATTGGAGACCACCGCGTCGAAGAGCTCGCCGTAGAAAAGGGCGGGATCCACAGCGTCGGCGCGCACCAAGCGCACGTGTTGTCCGATATTGAGCTGCGCATAGGAATAGGCCTGCTCGGAAAGTTCTACCGCACTAACCTGAGCCTGGGGCAGCTCGTGGGCGAGATAGCCGGCTAGGGCACCGGAACCGGTACACAGATCCAGTACCTTGGGGTTGCGAGCATTGCGCAGACGCCGCGCAGCCCAGTCGGCTAGTACTTCAGTTTCCGGGCGCGGAATGAATACCCCTGGGCCCACCTTGAGTTCGAGCGGGCCGAACCAGGCAGTGCCGATGAGGTGTTGGAGTGGATGCCGAAGGCGTCGGGAAGCAACCAGATGTACGAGGCGATCGTAATCGGGGGCGGCGAGCACGTCCCGGCGTCGCAGCCCCACTTCCAGCGGCTCGATGCCCAAGACATGCGCCACCAGCGCCCGGGCATCGACCGCAGGGGTATCCACTCCGGCCTGCTCAAGCGTGGCGGTAGCCTCCAACAATGCCTGGTGGACGGTTACTTCGGTCCGGTCGAGGGGGTTCATGGGCTCCTGCTTTCCTGCTTTCTCCTACTGTTCTGCTTGAGGAAGGAATACATCGAAGGGACCTCGCCACAGGCAAGGCCCCTTCGTTTTCTTTGACGTCCGTGTCGCGCGGGCGGATTATTCAGCTTCCAGGCGCTCGGCACGCTCGGCGGCGCGCAGCGCGGTGAACAGATCATCGAGGTCGCCGCCGAGGACGGAGTCAAGGTTGTTGGCCTTGAATCCGATGCGGTGATCGGTGATGCGGTTTTCCGGGAAGTTGTAGGTGCGGATGCGCTCGGAGCGATCCAGGGTACGGATCTGTGCGGCGCGCCCCTCGGCGGCCTCGGCATCCGCGGCCTCCTCGGCGAGAGCCTGGAGGCGGGCGGCGAGCACCTGCATGGCGCGCGCCTTGTTCTGGATCTGTGAGCGTTCCTTCTGACAGGTCACCACGATGCCGGTGGGCAGGTGGGTGATGCGCACGGCTGAGTCGGTCGTGTTCACACCCTGGCCGCCCTTGCCGGAGGAACGGTAGACATCGATGCGCAGGTCCTTGTCATCGATCTCCACCTCGCCGACCTCGTCCGGCTCGGGGTAGACCAGCACGCCGGCGGCCGAGGTTTGGATGCGCCCCTGGGACTCGGTCACCGGGACGCGCTGCACGCGGTGGACACCGCCCTCGAACTTGAACACGCTCCAGGCTCCGTCACGCGACGGCTGCTTCGAGCGAATCGACAAGGTCATGTCCTTGACACCGCCGAGATCGGACTCGGAGACGTCGAGGACCTCGGTGGAAAAGCCGTGCTTGTCGGCGTAGCGCTGGTACATGCGCACCAGCTCGCCGGCAAACAGCGCGGCCTCCTCGCCGCCTGCACCGGCCTTGACCTCCATGACGATGTCGTCGCCGTCATGCGGATCGCGCGGCGCCAACAGGTCGGCCAGTTTTTCCTCGTTGTCCACGACCTCCTGCTCGAGGCGGGTGACCTCGGCCTGGAAATCGTGGTCTTCATGGGCCATCTCGCGGGCAACCTCGAGATCCTCGCGGGCCTGCACCAGCGCGTTATTGACGTTGATGATCGGCTGGAGTTCCGAGTAGCGCTTCGACAGCTTGCGGAAAAGCGTCTGATCCCCCATCGTCTCCGGATCGGCCATCTGCATCTCGATGCCCTGATATTCGGAAACGATGTCGTCGACGGCGGAAACCTGGTTTGTTGCCCCTGCCATTAGTCCTCCTCGGACAGGCCGGCCATCGGAGCAGACGATGCGATCTGCATGAGGAACTCGCCGTTGGACTTGGTCTTCTTCAGCTGCTTGATGAGCAGGTCGATGGCCTGCTGCGGGTCAAGCGCAGAGAGGATGCGACGCAGCTTGTGCATGATCTTTGCCTCATCCGGCGGCAGCAGCAGCTCGTCCTTACGGGTGCCCGACGGGTTGACATCCACCGCCGGGAACACGCGACGCTCAGCAATCTTGCGATCCAGCTTGAGCTCGGCGTTGCCGGTGCCCTTGAACTCCTCGAAGATGACGGTGTCACCGGCCGAGCCGGTTTCGACCATCGCAGTGGCGATGATCGTGAGCGAGCCGCCGTTTTCGATGTTGCGGGCAGCACCCAAGAAGCGCTTGGGTGGGTAGAGGGCGTTGGAGTCCACACCACCGGACAGGATGCGTCCGGATGCCGGGGAGGAGTTGTTGTAGGCACGGCCCAGGCGGGTGATAGAGTCCAGGAGGATAACCACGTCCTGGCCCTGCTCCACCAGGCGCTTGGCGCGCTCGATGGCAAGTTCTGCCACGGCGGTGTGCTCTGCCGGCGGGCGGTCGAAGGTGGAGGCGATGACCTCGCCCTTGACGCTGCGCTGCATGTCGGTGACCTCTTCGGGGCGCTCATCGACAAGCACGACCATGAGGTAGCACTCAGGGTTATTGGTGGCGATCGCGTTGGCGATGTTTTGCAGGATCGTGGTCTTACCGGCCTTCGGCGGGGAGACGATCAGCGCGCGCTGACCCTTGCCGATGGGCATGATGAGGTCGATGACGCGCGTGGTCAAGATCTTCGGATCCGTCTCCAGGTGCAGGCGCTGGTTCGGGTACAGCGGGGTCAGCTTGGCGAACTCGGGGCGCGCCTTGGCTTCTTCCACGGTCATGCCGTTGACGGACTCCACACGCACCAGCGGGTTGTACTTCTGGCGATTGCGTCCGCGGCCAGAGCTGTGCTGCTCGCCCTGCATGCGCACCTGTCCGGTGATGGCATCGCCTGGACGCAGGCCAAAACGGCGCAGCATCTGGGAGCTGACGTACACATCGGCAGGGCCTGCGTGGTAGCCGGTGGTGCGCACAAAGGCCACGTTGTTATCTACCACGTCCACGATGCCCGCGATGTTTTGCAGCACCTCGTCTTCACGCGGCTCGTTGTAGTTGTCCCCCTGTCCATCGCGGTCACGACCACGGCGGTTCCGGCGGTTTCGGCGGTTGTTGCGGTCCTCGCGGTTGTTGCGTTCGTTTCGGTCCCCGCGCTCGCCTCGCTCGCCGCGTTCATTTCGTTCATTGCGCTCGTTGCGGTCCCCGCGCTCATTGCGGTCCTCACGGCTATTGCGTTCTGCGCGCTCGCCGCGGTCACTGCGCTCACCGCGCTCGACCTGGTCTGCACCAGCGGCGTTGTCCGTTGCCTCCCCAGTTTGCTTATCGACGCCCGTTGGCGCGGAGGCCTCGGATGCGGCGGCCGACTCGTGGGCTGGGGCTGTGTCCTGGTCCTCGTTGCCACGGCGCGAACGCTGCTCACGTCCTTCGCGCTGCTCACGACGAGCACGGTTGCGGCGGGCGCGACGTGCAGCGGAGCGGGACTCGAAGTGCTGCTCATCCACACCGGCGGCAGTCCCCTCGCCCTCTGCTGCGCCTTCAGCGCTCACCTGTGCATCATTGGCTGCGGCATGCTCGGTGGCTCCTGCTGTGGCATGCTCGGCACCCGCGGCAAGTTCCTTGCTGTCGTGGCGCACGGCGCGACGGCGACGGCCGGCGGTGGGGGCTTCGGCGGCTTCGGTGCGCGCCTCAGTGTTTGCATCAGCCTGCACCACAGCCTGGGTCTCGACAGTGGTCTCGGCACCCATGCCTGTGGACTCACCCTGGGCGTTGTCGACTGCGGCGGTGGCGGTGGCGGTGGCCGCGCCGGAAGCCTTAGTTGCGCGACGGCGGCGCGTGGTGGCCGGCTTGTCTTCAGCAGCAGGAGCGGACTCCTGTGCCGTTTCAGTCTGCGCCGAGGCGGTTGCAGCCTTCGTGGCACGGCGAGTGGTCTTGCGTGCGGAAGTCGGCTTCTCCGCGACATCCGTGGCAGCTGAATCTGCGGTGATCTCAGCCTGTTCTACTTTCTCGGCCTTGCTGGCCTTGTCGGACTTCGGCGCGCTCTTGGCGGCGCCAGCGCCATTAATGGCCGCAATGAGGTCACCCTTGCGCAGCGCCGAGGTCCCCTTCAGGCCCATCTCGGCAGCGATCTTGCGCAGCTCGGGAAGACGCATGGCAGCGAGATTACGCTGTGCGCCGGTATCTGTATCAGTCACAGATGTCCTTTCGTGTGCTTGTACCAAAGCGACATCCCACCACTAATCCTTGCCACCGTGAATAGTGGGTACGCGACGATGAACGAGGCGTACGAGGATCAACGCGCAATTGCAATAACAGTGCTTGCGCATGGTACTTGTGGGATTATTCCGTCAAGCTTGGCAGCATCCTTATGGAAGTTGGTCGATGATCGATACGCGATGATCGACAGATTTTGTTGGCAGCCATGCACATGGCGTTAAAGGTGACATGACCGGAACCTTCGTCCTGCCCTTCGTGGCAACCGCAGCCCGACAATTTTCAGGGTGAAATGGGAAGGCCTAACCCAGGCAAACAAGCAACGGGGTTCAGGCAAGCGCGTTTATTTTCATGGCACCCAAGGTGGAGCACTAAAAAGTGTGTATTAGCGCAGTTTTAGGGGCTGACCACCAAAAACCGAACCACGACTGGGCGCGCACGAACGCGTAAAACGAAGGTTCACGCTCAAGTGTAGCCCACAGACGTAATCATGGAGAAGTTTGACGCCATTTTTTATACATCGCCGCGCCGGCGCAGTGACTTCGCGCATCCGGAACCTGCGGGCGTCGGAAAGCACGCCCCGCAGCGTTCGAAGTAATAGCTCCCCCGCTTCACCGGCTGCGTTAAGCTTCATCTATGCACTCAACGATGCAGGACTTGCCACTGAATCTCTCACGCATCCTCACCTACGGATCGACGATTCATGCCAACACCAAGATCACCACCTGGGACGGGCCTCAGCACGCCGAAACCACCTACCACGAGGTCGCTGCACGGGCGGCGGCGCTCGCCCACGGTTTGCGCGATGAGCTTGGCATCACCGGTGACAAGCGCGTGGCCAGTTTCATGAACAACTGCGCCGAGCATCTTGAGACCCTCTTCGCCGTTGCCTGCATGGGTGCCGTGTTCAATCCGCTCAATAGGCAGCTCATGAATGACCAAATTCGGCACATCATCAACCACGCCGAAGATGAGGTCATCATCGCCGACCCGCGCTTTGCTAAACAGCTCGGAGCCATCTTGGACGGCGGCTGCCCCAGCGTGCGCGCGGTAGTTTTCATTGGCATTCACGACATCACCGAGCCAGCCAGCTTTATCCCCTCGACGATCAATTGCCACTCTTATGAGAGGCTTCTCGACGGCCGCAGCACCGACTACCCATGGCCGGTCGTGCCCGAAACCCACGCCGCGGCGCTGTGTTATTCCACCGGAACCACCGGCGCACCCAAAGGCGTGTTGTATTCCCATCGCTCCATCTATTTGCAGTGCATGAACCTGCGGACCACAGACTCATTGGCCATCACACACGGACAGACCTTTTTGTGTTGCGTGCCGATTTATCACATCTTGTCGTGGTGCGTGCCCGTTGCCGCCTTCATGTCGGGCACCCCATTAGTCTTTCCTGGTTCGGACATGTCGCCGCAGGCTCTGGCCACCATCATCGCCAACTCACATCCGCGCGTGGCTCATGGCGTCCCGACCTTGTGGATTCAGCTCATGGTCCACTACATCCACAATCCGCCCGAGCGCATGAGCCTGCAGGAAATCTTCGTCGGTGGGTCCGCCGTGCCCCCGGCGCTGATTCACCTGTGGGAGGAGCGCTACGGCGTGGACATCGTCCACGTGTGGGGCATGACAGAGACCTTATCCATCGGCACCGTGGCGCGCCCGCCTTCGGGAGCCTCCGGTGAGACGCGACAAAGCTACCGCGAATCCCAGGGACGGTTCCCGGCTTCCCTGGAATACCGTGTGGTCAACGACGGCGAGGTCGTCGCCTCTACCGACCGCAATCAAGGCGAGATCCAGGTGCGAGGCAATTGGGTGACCTCCCAGTACTACCATTCCCCCACCGAGGAAGACTCCGGGGTTGCGCACACCTTCCGCAACAAGGAGGTCGATGACGCACCAGAGCAGTTCACCGCCGATGGTTGGCTGCGTACCGGCGACGTGGGGTCGGTAACCTCCGATGGCTTCTTGACCATCCACGATCGCGCCCGCGACGTCATCCGATCGGGTGGTGAGTGGATCTACTCCGCCTTGCTGGAAAATGAGATCATGGCTGCCGCCGTGGTCGTCGAATGCGCCGTGATCGGCTACCCAGATAAAAAGTGGGGCGAGCGGCCGCTGGCGGTCACCGTTCTGGCGGCCGGCATTGCCCGCGATCGCGATACCGCCGAGCGCCTGCGCGACAAATTGCGAGAGAAGTTTCCCGGCTGGATGCTTCCCGAATACTGGGCCTTCGTCGACTCCATCGACAAGACCTCGGTGGGCAAGTTCGACAAGATTGACCTGCGCGAACACGTCAAGAATGGCGATTTCGAGGTCATCGCCCTGCAAGGGCCAGGCCACCGCAGCACCAACCGTTCGTCGAGCCCCATCATCAACCAGGCCGCAAGCCCCCTCGAAGACCCGGTGGCACCTGCCGAAGACGACTAGCCTAGCTCGCCGGAGCTTGCCTCGGCCTGCCGCCACACCCCCACCAGTGATGCGGTAGAAATGCGCGCACCACTGCCGCCGCCGCCCATAGGAAGCTCACGGCCATGAGTGCGATGCCCATGGACACCACGGCTATCTGCGGCACATGCTCTCCCACCGGCACCTTCCCCACGATGGTAAGCATAGCTCCGCACCCGGTGATAACCAGGCGGGTTCGCAGCCCGCGCGTTGCCGCGATTCGGCGATGCTTGATGACATCTGGGCCGCCTCCGGCGACCACGGGAAGCAGAAAGCCCAGCACCTGGACAATCATGGGGAGCAGCCCCGCGCCCACCACCACCGGAGCAAGTGCGGCAAAAAGATCCCGGGGGCTTATTTCTCCCGTCATGGCGCTGGCCACGCCCAGGCCGTCGGCAAGCAAACACACCGCGAGCCAGACCACACCGGCGTAGACGGCAAGGCGAGCACGCGAGCCTGCGGGCGCAGGAGGTGGGGATGCGCCCGCAGCCTTCGTGCCTGCATCATCAAGGCGCGCCCGGCGAGGCGAAGATGCCACTACAAGCAGTGCCAGACCCGCACTACCTGCGAGAATCTCCGCGGCACCGGCCACGGCGAGCAACCAATCGAGATGTGCATTCCCGGCTAACGGCGCCGCCTTGATACACACAGCACCAACCGCAATCCCGATACTGGTGAAATACACGGTCAACAGCGTGCGGGAAAGTCTTTTCACTCCTGGCGCTACCCTCTGGCCTTTCATCGTGGGCAACAAGGTAAGCACGGTTATCAGCACGATGGGGAAAACAAAGCCCCACACCATGGCCCGAGCATGCGCGGAAATAAGCAGGTCATAATCTCCTGCGGAATGGGCCGCCGCAATCGCGAGCATGATGGCACCAACGGCACAACCACCTGCCGCTACATAAAATCGCGCCAGGAAGGAATACTGCCCGCCCATCCCTTCCAGGCAGGAGTCTAGGATCCCACCAAAATGGATGGTCAATGCCACCAAAACGAGGATGGCGCCGAAGTCAGCAAGCCCCGACCATTCGTATCCGGCACGCCCCAGCACAAGGCAGGCCAGGCCAATCTGTACCATGGCGATACGGATCCCGACCCCGCGGACGACGGTGGCAGGGTCCTGCTTCATTCGGGTCAGCGCGCCAGCGAAATGCTGGGTGTAGACCATAATGGCGGTGACCACGGCCCCCAACGTAAAGGCATGCACGCTCGCCCACCAGCTCACCGCAACGCCTTGAGAAAAAGCCAGCGAAAGTGCAAAGCCCGTCAGCGCCCACACCCCGGCAACTCCGCCGAGGGCAAGGTGCCACCGACCCACACCCCACGAGTTGTTGAGGGATGGGCCCCGCATCGGCAGTGGCGGGCCGATTCCAAGCGCGCCACGGCCTTGTTTTTCACCGGCTTTTCCCGGTCTTATTCCTGAGCTTAAACTGAGAGAAATGGGATTCTCCTGCCCGGAAACCGACAACTCTCGCCTCTCATCATTGCCCACAAGCAAACTTTTCCGCTCGCATCCCTGCATTTGTTGACAATTGCACATGTCCCGAATTGAACCAAGTCCCTCAAAAAGACCCACAAGACCTCAGCAACTCATAAAACATCGACGAAGCACACATACACCACTTCCCCAGCCGAGCCAACGCAGCCATTTTACCAGCCATTTTTCGTTTCAATAAAGAGGAGCTTCTAGGATGCGAAACGCCGGAAAAACCGTACACCAAAAAGGTTAATAGCCATTGAGCAATCGCCCGCAATCACCCTCAAGACGGAGACAGTCTCGGCTCTACTTGCCCGATACGACCATCGTTCACCCCCAGAAATGTGGGATGTGCAGGTTCTTATGCTTTTATTAGAAATAGATATGACGGAGGCCATAGTTTCACGCTTGCACAGTCTATAGCCGCTTTTTCATATTTAGAAACTGAGCCCCGTTGGATAGATCCCACAGATGACCCCAACAGGGATTTCTAATTCACTTTCCCAGCTAATAAGATCTTCCGCAACGCTGAAATTCCGTCGACCTTGCGAAGTGGGAAGGTTTCCGAACCAGGACGCATTGGGGCGATGAAGGCTTTCACGTCTTGTCGTCGAAGGCACCAGCATGTACCAATCCATTCCCAAAGAGCAGTGCACCAACATTTGACAGGAAGAACGTATGAACCTCGCCGTACATCCTGCTCCACGCCCCGCCTTGGAGTTATTCCCGGAGTCCTTGAACCTCAGCCCTAAGCAGCGCAGCGTCCTCGAGGTACTCAAGCGCTTCCCTCAGGGCGCAAAGGTAGGTGAAATCGCCGAGGCAATGGGAGTTCATGTCAATACCGCGCGCGGACATCTGGATGAACTGCTTGACCGTAACGCGGTGGTGGCCGTCCCCACCCGCAGCCCAGGTCGGGGACGGCCTTCATTGCTCTACTCAATTCGGGTTCCCGATAATCGCACCGTGGCCAACGAATACGTAAGCCTCATCGGCATCTTGACCAGCTACCTTGAGGAGTCCGACTCGGAGGAAGCTCACAAGGCCGCGCGGGAAATCGGACGTCGCTGGGGCAGCCGGCTTCGCGAGGATGGCCTATTCTCCCAAGACACCCCCACCGCGCTAAAAGCCATCAAGTCGCATCATACTCAGATGGGATTCGATCCGAAAGTAGAAAACCAGCGGTCAGAGGACGCTTCAGAGAATTCACTGACCATGCATCTCAACTCCTGCCCATTCATGGCCCAAGGCACTACCCCATCTCCTATCATGTGTGCCATTCACCGAGGTGTGCTCGATGAGATGCTCAAGACCACCTCCGCAGAAGCCAATCTCGAGCCGTTTACCTCATCCGGCCCGTGCACCCTGACGCTGGATAACCCGTTCGCACAATGCCAGGGACCGGCTTCCTGCCTGGGCTCCTCCTTGGAGGTATCGCACACCTTGAACAACGCAGGTGTTTAAGGCAATTGCCCTTTCCTTATCGACAAGGCCTGGGCTGACAGGCTCGCAGCACATGGCGCACCCACCTTTTCTGGTCGGGTGCGCCATGTGCCTTAATGGCTCGCTCGCCGTCTTGGTCTCCACTAGGGCCGACAAAAGAGAATCTCGGGGCCGACTTCACAAGTGGGACCGAATTGACCGAGAGGATGTGAACCCGGGCTAGAACTGACAAAGGCGCGAGGACGATCGTCGTCCCCGCGCCCTTGTCTTTCTTCTTAGGCGTTGCGCTCCACCCTGACGGGTCCTGCGACGTCAAGAGGGAGAACCCGCAGGCCTTCATCGCGGGCCTGGTTGAGAATCTTCTCCTCCACCGGCTTTGTGGACAGCACCATGATGGTGGGCCCGGCACCGGAAAGGTAGGCGGCATAGCCACGGTTACGAAGACGATTGACCCATTCCGCGGTGACCGGAAGAACATCGGCACGGTAGGGCTGGTGCAGGCGATCACGGGTTCCCTCCCACAGCAATTCAGGGTGCTGCTGCAGGGCCACGGTCATCACCGCCACGCGGGAGACGTTAAACCGGGCATCCACGTGGGTCACGTCGCTGGGCAGCACCCGACGCACGGCCTCGGTAGAGGCGTGGAAGCTCGGCACCAAGGCGGTGGCCTTGATCGACTCGTGAACCGGGATCGACACCGCGCGGTACTGCGGTTCGGTGCGCCCATCGACCGGGATCTCTGTCCAGGAGACCACAGCGTTGCCCAACACCGAGGCCGCAGCATTGTCGGGGTGCCCCTCAAAGGCTGAGGAGAGCTGGACTACCTGATCGTCGGTAAGCGGGAAACCGGCAAGGCCGTTGGCGGCGCTGACGCCAGCCACCGCGGCGGCCGCCGACGATCCCAGGCCACGGGCCTGCGGAATGTTATTGTGGCAGACCACGCGCAGACCCGGCACGTCCACGTCAGCGGCCTTGAGCCCAGAGCGGATGGCCTTGACCACCAGATGGGAGCCGTCGAGCGGCAACTCGCCTTGCCCCTCGCCGAAAACCTCAACCTGCAGCCCCGAGGCGATGACCTCAACCTCAACCGTGTCATACAAAGACAGCGCCATGCCCAGCGTGTCGAAGCCCGGACCAAGGTTGGCCGAAGAAGCAGGTACCGTGACGGTTACCTTTGCGCCGACCGGAATCTCAATCGCCATCGTGAATGCAAGCCTTTCGTTTTCGTTCCATTTGCCGAACCGGCATCCGCCAGCCCAGCCAGACAAGTTTTTTCGCCCCCAGAAAACCACAAAGGGGCATCGGCCTGTCACCATTATGACCGATGCCCTAGGCAGGCTGGTTTATCGGGCAGAGCTTCTTAAGAGGGTTACTCGCCTGCCATGCGGATGACCGAGTTGACGTCCTTGACGCTCGGCAGCGCCTTGACCTCCTCGACAACCTTGGCCAGGTCGCGTTCCTTGGCGGTGTGCGTGACCAAGATGAGGCGCGCGGAGCCGTCTTTTTCTTCTTGGCGCACGGTGCGTAGGGAGATCTGGTGCTGGGCGAACATCTGGGTCAGCTCAGCGAGCACACCGATGCGGTCTTCGACCTCCATGTCAATGTGGTAGCGGGTCGGAACCTCGCCAAAGTCTGCGATCGGCAGGTTGGCGTAGGTGGACTCGCCTGGTGCACGGCCGCCGAAGACCTTGTTGCGGGCGGCACCGACGATATCGCCGAGAACAGCCGAGGCGGTGGGGTTACCGCCAGCGCCGTTGCCGTAGAACATGAGCCGGCCGGCGGCCTCGGCCTCAACGAACACGGCGTTGAAGGACTTATCCACGCTGGCCAGCGGGTGGGAACGCGGGATGAGGGTGGGGTGCACGCGCGCGGAGATGGACTCGTTGCCGTTCTCGTCGACCAGGCGCTCGCAGATGGCCAGAAGCTTGATGGTGTTGCCGGCCTGCTTGGCGGCCTCGATGTCCTTGGAGGTGATCGCGGAAATGCCCTCGCGGTAGACATCGTCTGCGGTCACGCGGGTGTGGAAGGCAAGCGAGGCAAGGATCGCGGCCTTGGAGGCTGCGTCATAGCCCTCAACGTCGGCCGTCGGGTCGGCCTCGGCATAGCCCAAACGGGTGGCCTCGGCGAGCATGTCATCGTAGGAGGCGCCGGTGGAGTCCATCGCATCGAGGATGAAGTTGGTGGTGCCGTTGACAATACCGGCAACAGACTGCACCTGATCACCAGCCAAAGAGCGGCGCAGCGGGCCCACGACTGGGATGGCTGCGGCCACGGCTGCCTCGAAGTACAGGTCCACGCCCGCAGCGTCGGCTGCCTCGCCCAGCTCGGCGGAGTGTGCAGCAACCAAGGCCTTGTTGGCTGTGACCACGGACTTGCCGTTGCGCAGGGCGTTCAAGACCAGCTCGCGCGGGTAGTCGATGCCACCGATGACCTCGACGACGATGTCCACGTCGTCGCGCGCGATCAGCGAGCGGGCATCCGTGGTCAGCAGACCCATCTGATCGGCCAGAGAACCCTTGTGCTTGTCGACGTTGCTCACGGCTACGCCCTTGACCTCAAGAGGGCCACCAGAGCGGTGCTCGAAGGCATCCGCGTTCTCCGTCATCAGACGAAGCACCTGGCTGCCGACAGTGCCGTAGCCGAGGATGGCGATACCCACGGGCTCGCCAGCTCCCTTGCCGGGGTTGAAGGTCTGGGCTGGTGTGGTCGTTGCGTTCGTCATGGTGCTCCAGTCTAGTAGACGGTCCCGCCCTGCTTGTCGAGCACGTGTCCCGCGCAAGGCTGCAATTGGCAAGTCACTACCTCACAAGGGCGCATGCCCTCGCGCGGTGGATCATTGAACGTCGAGGGTTGAAGGTACAAAGTTCATTGATGTGTCTGTACCTGCACACCGCCTTTTACCTGATCAGCCACCTATGCTCAGGCCTGCAAAGCAGCGGTGGGAAGAACAATTTCAAGGGTGTGCGAAGTAGACTACAACTGCCCGATTCTATTCCACGCGCAAGGAAATAGCAGGTTGGCAGGAAGAAAACTTCCCCCACCTACCCCCCTGCCCAGCAACCGGCACCGCTTACGCAGGAGACGCGGAAAAGACTGGGCTTAAGAAGCAGCTTCGCTGTTGCCAATGCTACTTCCCTTAAAGCCCCACCAGACTTCATAAATTAACCGCTGGGTTCCACACCACCGTGGAACCCAGCGGGGAGTGCTTCTTAGACCTCGAGCGCGAAGTAGTCGTCCATGGTCTCGCGCCGCAGCATCAACGATGCTCGGCCGCCCTCAACAACCACGACTGCCGGGCGCAGAGCCATGTTATAGCGCGAGCTCATGGCGTAGCAGTAGGCCCCGGTGGCCGCGAAACCTACCAGACGGCCGGCGGTGATATCGTCGGGCAGCTGGGCGTCGGAAAGCAAAATATCACCGGACTCGCAGTGGGAACCGACGATGCGGGTGGCAATCAGCGCGCCGGAAACGGTGCCGTCGACCACGCGCACGTCATAGGCGGCATCGTAGAGCGCGGGACGGATGTTATCGCTCATTCCGCCGTCAACCGCGAGATAGCGGCGGGTGGTGTCGGCATCGATGTGGACGTCCTTGACCGTACCTACCTCGTAAATGGTCACCGTGGATGGTCCCGCGATCGCGCGCCCGGGCTCCACCATCACCTGCGGCGCCTCGATACCCAGCTCGGCGGCGGTCTTGTCCACGGCCGTGATGAGGTCGTGCGCCACGGCGTCAACGTCCAGGGGTTCCTCATCTTCGGTGTAGGCAATGCCGTAGCCGCCGCCAAGGTCGAGCACGGTGAGATCGTCTGCGCCGACGACATCGACCAACTGCTTGTACAGCTCGAGGATGCGCTCGGCGGCAAGCTTGAAGCCTTCGGCATCGAAGACCTGGCTGCCTACGTGGCAGTGCAATCCCTTCAGCTTGAGGTTGGGGGCCTCGTGGGCTGCAACGGCTGCTTCATAGGCGCGCCCCGATGCGAGCGAGAAACCGAACTTCTGATCCTCGTGGCTGGTGGCAATGAACTCATGGGTGTGAGCCTCCACGCCGGGCTTTACGCGGACAAGCACCTCTTGAACCACGCCGGCCCCAGCAGCTACCGTGTTCAGCCGTTCCAATTCCTGGAAGGAATCCAGCACTACCGTACCCACCCCGCGGACCACGCAGGTGCGCAGAAACTCCAGGGACTTGTTATTGCCGTGGGCCGTGATATCCGCGGGCGGGAAGTCGGCGCGCAGTGCGACAGCCAATTCACCGGCTGAGGCCACGTCCAAGTGCAACCCTTCGGCCGCGACCCAGCGGGCGATTTCCGAGGTCAGGAAGGCCTTGGAAGCGTAGTGGACATTGTGTCCGCCGCCGAAGGCCTGGGCCATGTCACGGCAGCGCGAAACAAAGTCCTGCTTGTCCATCACCATGAGCGGGGTGCCGTACTCCCGCGCGAGATCGACGAGGCTGACGCCTGCGATCTCAACAGTGCCGTCGGCCCGTCGCTTCGCGGTGCGCGGCCACACGTGGGCTGGGATCTGATCGAAGCTCACGTTACATCCGCTCCGGTGCGCCCACGCCAACCAATCCGAGTGCATTGGCCAGCACCTGGCGGGTGGCCTTGGCCAGTGCCAAGCGCGCGGTGTGCAGCGGCGTTGCCTCCTCGTCCTGCTTGGGCAGAATCTGGCAGGCATCGTAGAAGCGGTGGAAGGTACCGGCCAATTCCTCGGCGTAGCGGGCCACGCGGTGAGGCTCGCGCAGCTCGGCGGCGGCCTTGACCACGGCTGGGAATTCACCCAGGGTACGGATGAGATCGCCCTCGCGCTCGTGGGTGAGCAAGGAGTAGTCCGCCCCCTCGGCGGAAACGCCGAGGTCAGCAGCCTTGCGTGCGATCGAACACAGGCGGGCATGGCCGTACTGAACGTAGTAGACCGGGTTGTCGGAGGACTGGGAAGCCCACAGCGCAAGGTCGATATCGAGGGAGGAGTCCACCGAGGAGCGGATCATCGAGTAGCGGGCAGCATCCACGCCGATTGCCTCGACGAGGTCATCGAGGGTGATCACGGTACCGGCACGCTTGGACATACGCACGGCCTTGCCGTCGCGCACGAGGTTGACCATCTGGCCGATCAGCACCTCGACTGCCTCCGGGTCATAGCCCATGGCCGCGGCCGCGGCACGCAGGCGGGAGATGTATCCGTGGTGATCGGCGCCGAGCATGTAGATGCACAGGTCGTGACCGCGGTCAAACTTGTCGGCAACGTAGGCGATGTCGCCGGCGATGTAGGCTGCATCACCGTCAGACTTGATGACCACGCGGTCCTTATCATCACCGTAGTTGGAGGAGCGCAGCCACCAAGCGCCGTCCTTTTCATACAGGTTGCCGTTGTCTTTGAGCTTGGCCACCGCGCGGTCCACCGCCCCGGACTCAAACAGGGAGTTCTCGTGGAAGTAGACGTCGAAGTCGGTGCCGAATTCGTGCAGGGACTCCTTGATATGGCTAAACATCATGTCCACGCCGAGTTCACGGAAGGTTTCTTGCATCTGCTCCGGCTGCTGCGTCAGCACGTCCGGTTGCTTTTCGACGACGCGGGCTGCGATGTCCTTGATGTATTCTCCGCCGTAACCGTCCTCTGGGGTGGGCTCGCCCTTGGCGGCGGCCATCAGGGAATTGGAGAAGCGGTCAATCTGGCGACCGTGGTCATTGAAGTAGTACTCGCGGGTAACCTGCGCGCCGGAGGCGGCGAGCACGCGCCCCAAAGAATCACCCACCGCGGCCCAGCGGGTACCACCTAGGTGGATGGGGCCGGTGGGGTTAGCGGAGACGAACTCCAGGTTGATGCGCTTGCCTGCGTAGAGATCCGAGTGGCCATACGCCGCGCCCGCCGCGATGATCTGCCCGACGATCGCGCCCTGAGCCGCGGCGGCAAGGCGAATATTGATAAAGCCCGGGCCCGCGATCTCGGCGGTATCCACGGCATCCGAACCTGCCAGGGCATCAGCCAAAAGCTGGCCCAACTCGCGCGGGTTCATTCCCACCTTCTTGGCTACCTGCAGTGCCACGTTAGTGGCGTAATCGCCGTGCTCCGGGTTGCGTGGACGCTCCACCACTACCTTCTCCGGCAGTGCGGTGGTGTCCAGGTCACGCTCCTGGAGAACGGCGATTGCTGTGTCCTTGATGAGAGATGAAAGATCCGCTGGTGTCATGAATAGGCAGTTTAGCCCACAACCATGAAACCAAGAACTGTAGACTGCAGGAACACGAGGATGCAGACATAAACCAGCAGGCCGAGGGAGTACTTCCACGCCTGGCCCATGATCTTGGCTTCGCCGTTTTCCATGTTCACGGCGGTCGCGGCGATGGTCAGCGTCTGCGGGCTCATCATCTTGCCCAGCGTGGCACCGGCCGTGTTCGCGCCTACGAGCAGGGTCGGGCTGACACCCACCTGGCTTGCGGTGGTGGCCTGCATCTGAGCAAACAGTGCGTTGGCGGAGGTTGCGGAGCCGGTCACCCAGGTGCCGATCCAGCCCAGGACCGGGGAGATCAACGGGAAGATGCTGCCAGCACCTGCGAGGAAGGCGCCGATGGAGGCGGTCTGCCCAGACATGTTCATGACATAAGCCAGGCCCATCACAGAGGCGATCGTCAGCGCCGAGTAGCGCATCTTATAGCCGCCGCGACCGAGCTCGGCAAAGCCCGCGCCGATACCCAGCGGGTACTTGCCCTGCCCGTTATTAAAGGTGTAAACCAACACGGTGATCACGCCACACAGGAACAAGATGGTGCCTGGCGTGGACAGCCAGTTGAAGTTGAACATGGTGTTGGCAACTGGTTCGCCGGCCGCGTCGAGGACGTGGCCGTTGAGTCCTGGCCATCCGAAGCGGATGTCCGTGGACTTCAGTGCGCCGGGCACATCCACTCCGAGCTTCCAGAGGCTGGTGAAGGAGAAGACCACGACGATGAGCAGGTATGGGAACAGTGCGAGCACGGTGCGCTCGGTGGTCAGGTGAATGGAATCCGCGTCGATGGCCGAGGCCTGATCCTCGGGGGTGACTGGCTTCCAGAAGCGAAGGAAGACCACGCCTGCAATCAGTGACAACAGGCACGCTACGACGTCGGTAAGCACGAAGCTGAAGTAGTTGGAGGCCAGGAACTGGCCGCCGCCGAATGTGATGCCCAGCAACAGGGCCATCGGCCAGGTCTGGCGCATGCCGCGCTTGCCATCCATGATGAAGGCCAGAATAAACGGCACGATCAGTGCGACGAGGGACAGCTGGCGTCCGGCCATGGCGGCGACGTCTTCACCGGGGATGCCGGTAAGCAAGCCACCGGTTGCCACCGGAATGCCCATCGCGCCGAAGGCCACCGGCGCACAGTTGGCGACGAAGGTGACAAGAACGGCCTTCATGGGCTTCAGGCCGATGGCCAGCAGCATGGCCGCCACGATGGCAATCGGCGCGCCGAAGCCGGCCAGGGCCTCGAGGAGGCCACCAAAGGCGAAGCCGATCAGCATCGCCTGGACGCGCATGTCACCGCGGCCGATCTTGGAGAAGATCGTGCGCATATCCTCAAAGCGGCCCGTTTTCACCGTGAGATCGTAGATCCACACGGCCATCCAGATGATGTACACGATTGGGAACAGGCCAAACGCCGCGCCTTGTGTAAACGACAACACGGCAAGCCCGGCGGGCATCTTGAAGGCCACAATGCCCACCAGCAGCGCCACCGCGACCGATGCCAGCGCTGACCAGTGTGCCTTCCATTTCAAAACCATAAGGAAGATGAAGAAGGCGAAAAGGGGCACGATGGCACACAGCGCGGACAACCCTAGGCTGCCTCCCACCGCGTTCGTCGAGGATGTAAACATGTTTTCGGTGCCTCATTTCAGCGTCGAAGTGATGAAGTCGATTGATTGCCCATCTGCCAGCCGCAGCTGGGCTACTCCCCCACGTCATTCCCCTCAGCAACCTGCATGCGCGCAAGCCGGTGATTGAAAGCACCTTTGGCTGCTGCACCAAGCTTCACTATTTATAAGGAATGACCCTTTCCATGTCGATTTCCTCCGGGCTGCGGAGGATAAGGCCTGCGTCCGAACGCATCGGGCGGCAAGCCAGCCATGCTGGGGGGACTCACGCGAGTACCTTGAGCAATCTTTTAAGTGATTCAGTATGAAGTTGTCCTTAATTCTGTGGTCCGTCTGAGCCAAGAAGATCATGGGGAACGGCTGGCAGCGGATAGGGGATGCTGGCAGTCGGTCGGCAAGACCAAGAAAAAAGCCTCTAGCCCCGAATTGGGGGATCAACCGGGGTGACGCTGGGGCACTCCATCGCCAGCCGGAAAGCACATGGGGCGCGAGTGCCCACTGGTTGTTACCGGCAAGCACAGTGAAAGCCCATTCATAAGCTGGTGCAAGCATTGCCCAACCAAGCCAGCCTGAACTGGACTTTGTCACTCGAGGCGATTCCATCCCACAGGCTGAGCCATTCCATCCAGAAAAAACCGTTTCGACCTCGATGGTTATAACCTTTAATCCGGCGTGTCGGCTGCCACAAGTGCACTTACCGCACAAAATTCAAACGTTTTTACGTCCGAAAAATCGTTTGCACTGCTTTGCCCGATTGATTTTTGAAGCAAAAAATAGCAAAACCAAAAAGATACAACACTGAATGTGCCCGTATCTTGCCGGATTTTTCGCGCCATTAGCAACCAATTCCCCGTCATTTCGAGCATTTCTCATTGTTTTCGGTAGTCCCCAAATGCCTCTTTCAGCAGCCCTCCACGCGGTGAGGTGAACTCGAACAACCACTGGTCAGCGCGGTATTACCGCCCCGCCACCACTCCAGAAGACCTTGACCAATCAAGGTCACGGACGCAATGGTCAGACCGTAGTGTCCCGACCACGGCAAATTGCTGCCGATTTAAAGTGCCTCAGAAACAAAATTTTTAAAAGCCGAAAATTCGCCTTTTAAAAAAAATAACAACGCCATGCGACCGGAAAATAGTCCAACTATTAGCACTATATTTTGCTTCTATATTCAGTTCTCAACTAAGCGCTTTCCCCAAGGAAAACACATTTAAACATAAATTTAAATGACAGTTCTCACCACAGCTTGGGCCATGCGCCTCTGCCGACAACTGTACTATGCACCACCCCACATCACGCCAATCCTGTGAGCACTTAACACTGGCTTACTGTATGTGAGAACCGTCACCACACGTTTTTCTACAAGATTCGCCACATGTTTTCGCAGCTAAGCCATTCTGGTCAGACCAATCGCACCCCGGCCTTACGCCGAAAGCACCCCCACCAATGCACCCCAGCGACTGCCCATCATGCCCGGTTTCATGCACCGTAACGGCCACTTTCCATCCAGAAAAGTAACTGGCATCACCAACCATGGCATGGGGTTTTTGAGCTTTGAACGCCTTTTAGAAACACTAACGTTGCGTAAATAATTCCTGCTTAGCCACCTTTTTTTGGATTCATCATTTCTAAAAATTCGCTAGGATGAAAGACGTCCGTTAAATGCCGCCCGTACGTATGAATAAACGTGCATTCCGGCAATAAAATCAGCCCCCAACTCAAAGGAGCTTGAAACCGTGAGAGTTGCGCTCTTTTCTACCTGCATCGGCGATGCCATGTTCCCCGATGCTTCCAAGGCAACCGCTGTTATCCTTTCCCGCCTGGGTTATGAGGTCGTGTTCCCACCGGAGCAGACTTGCTGCGGCCAGATGCACGTCAATACCGGCTACCAGAAGGAAGCCATCCCGCTGATCGAGAACTACGTCGACGCTTTCTCCGATCCTTCGATCGATTACGTCGTAGCCCCTTCCGGTTCCTGCATCGGCGCCGTGCGCGAACAGCACGAGCACATTGCTCACCGTTATGGTTCCAAGGCTTTGCAGGACGGCGCCAAGACCGCCGCCAAGAAGTCCCTGGACCTGCCGGAATTCCTCATCGATGTCGCTGGCGTTGATAACGTCGGTGCCTTCTTCCCGCACAAGGTCACCTACCACCCCTCCTGCCACGGCCTGCGTTTCATTGGGCTTGGCGATCGCCCATACCGTCTGTTGGAGAACGTCGAGGGCCTGCAGCTTATCGACCTGCCCAATAAGGAAGAATGCTGTGGCTTCGGCGGCACCTTCTCGCTGAAAAATGCCGCTACCTCTGCGGCCATGGTCTCTGACAAAGCCCGCAACATCGAGTCCACCGGCGTCGAGTACGTCACCGGCGGCGATTCCTCTTGCCTGATGAACATCGCCGGCGCTCTTTCTCGCCAGCACGTGGGCATCCGCGCTATCCACCTCGCCGAGATCCTCGCCTCCACCAAGGAGCACCCGTGGACCCCCACCTCGGCTGTCTACTCGAAGGAGTTCATGCTGTGAGCGTCTTTCTCGGCACCCCGACCCTGCCCCCGCGCGCCTCTGAGTCCTCGGAGCTGCGCCTCGGCGACAACTTCGTTAAGGCCGCCAATGAGGGCCTGAACAATGCCACTCAGCGCCGCAACCTGACCAAGGCCACCACCACCATTCGTGACAAGCGTATGCGCGTCACCAGCGAGATCTCCGACTGGGAGGCGCTGCGCCAGGCTGGTTCGGACATCAAACGCGACGTGGGAGCCCGCTTGGACGAGCTGCTCGTGCAGTTCGAAGAGGCTGTCACCGCCCGCGGCGGCCACGTCCACTGGGCTCGCGATGCGGAAGAGGCCTGCCGGATCATCACCGGCCTGGTCAAGGAAACCGGCGAGAAGAACGTGGTCAAGATCAAGTCCATGGCCACCATGGAGATAGGCCTCAACGAGCACCTCAAGAAGGAAGGCATCGGCGCTCGTGAGACCGACCTCGCCGAGCTCATTGTGCAGCTGGGTAAGGATCGCCCGTCCCACATCCTGGTTCCGGCTATCCACCGCAACCGCGCCGAGATCCGTGACATCTTCATCCGCGAGATGCCGCACACCGATGAGTCTTTGACCACTGAACCCGCCGACCTGGCCGAGGCCTCGCGTACCTTCCTACGCGAGCAGTTCATGAAGGCCAAGGTCGCCATCTCCGGCGCCAACTTCGGCATCGCCGAGACCGGCACCGTCACCATCATGGAATCCGAGGGTAACGGCCGTATGTGCCTGACCCTGCCGGAGACCCTGATCTCGGTCATGGGCATTGAGAAGATCTTGCCGACCTTCCGCGACCTCGAGGTCTTCTTGCAGCTGCTGCCGCGTTCCTCCACCGGCGAGCGCCAGGCACCGTATGTTTCCACGTGGTCGGGTGTCACCGACGGCGATGGGCCGAAGAACTTCCACATCGTCCTTGTCGATAACGGTCGTACCGCCGTGCTTGCCGACGAGCAAGGCCGTGAGGCCCTCAAGTGCATCCGTTGCTCCGCCTGCCTGAATGTCTGCCCGGTTTATGAGCGCGCTGGTGGCCACGCCTACGGCTCTACCTACCCCGGCCCGATCGGCGCCATCTTGACTCCGCAGTTGACGGGCATCAAGGACAAGCACGATCCTTCGGCTTACCTGCCGTATGCTTCCTCCCTGTGCGGCCGCTGCAACGAGGTTTGCCCTGTGAAGATTCCGTTCACCGACATCCTCCTGGAGCTGCGCCACCAGAAGATTGAGACGGACAAGCCGAAGATCGAGGCCGGCATCATGGGTGCCATGCAGCTGGCATGGGGCAACAAGAACCTGTGGAACACCGTCACCAAGATGGTCTTCCTAGGTCGCGTGCTGGGTGGCACGAACGGAAAGATCACCCACCTGCCGAGCTTCTTGGCCGGCTGGACAGATGTCCGCGACACCGCCGTGCCGCCGAAGAAGTCCTTCCGCCAGTGGTTCGACACCGACGAAGCCCAGAAGTTGCTTGCTGACGCACGCCGCGAGGGCGTTCCTTCGACCGACGCTGACGAAGCGTAAAGGAGTAATGCGAGATGGACGCAAAAACTGAGATCCTCACCCGCATCCGCAATGCCAACAAGCTGGCCAAGGTTCCGGAGGGTGCCTACCCCACCTCCCGCGACTACATCCAGTCCACCGAGCTGCCCCACGATGAGCTGCGCGATCTTTTGATCGACCGCCTCATTGACTACAAAGCACAGGTTGTTCGCTCCACCAAGGACACCCTCGCCCTCGACATCGCCCAGATCCTGGACGATCGTGGCGCCAAGGACGTTCGCTACGCACCTGGCCTGGATGCGTCCCTGTTCGAGGCGTTCGAAGGTTCCGCTACCGCGGACAGCGCCGATTCGGATCCGCGTTTGCTCAACGACGTTGATGCCGTGGTCACCGACTCCCACGTGGCTTCCGCCCAGACGGGCACCATCTGTCTGGAGTCCGGTCCAGACTGTGGCCGTCGCGCGCTGACGTTGGTTCCCGATTGCCACGTCTGCATCGTGCGTATGGAAAACGTCGTCTACGGTGTGCCAGAGATGGTTGCTCGCCTCAACCCCTCCCTACCCAACACGATGATCTCGGGTCCGTCGGCAACCTCCGACATCGAGCTCAATCGCGTTGAGGGCGTGCATGGCCCGCGCACCCTGATTTGCGTGGTCGTCGACTAAGCACGAGCCACTGAAGACCCCAGCGTGCATCACTGCACGGCTGGGGTCTTCTTCTGTCCAAGCACAACGCTTAACACAGACAAGGGCGGTTGGGACATCCGCATAGCGGGCTGCAACGACTCAGGCTGCGTCAAAAAGCCACGATGCGCCATGACAAAGTCCAGTGCGCTAGGTGATGCATGCAATGGCTGCCACAGCCGCACCCTCCTGCTGCCTTGAATAATGAGAAAAAATGCACCTCCTACCTGCGATACGGCCCGGCCATTACCGCTATTGCCATCGTTGCGGCCCCGCTGCTTGTCGGCTGCACGAATGATTCCAGTTCAACTGATTCGACTACTAGTGCGACCCCAGCTAAAGCATCACGCACCTAAGCAACCGCGGACTTTCCATCAAAGACCGCCGCAGGTCTAGAGTCCACTGGTCACGCCCCTGCATCCGCATCCAACCAAGACGGCCAAGAGGTATCTGTAGAGGTATTTCAGGAGTATTTGCGATCCGTTCACCGCTGTTCAAGCAGCGGTGGAAAGTGATGAGGTATCGAATGCCAGCCCAAGAAGAATGCCTCTATTCTGCGTTCTCAGTTCTCCGTTCTCCGCCGATGCTGGGAATCCAGAGGCCGCCGGTGGCTAGCCCCTCGGAAACCTCACGGTGGATGATGGCCTAGCGGCGCGTTCGGCGGCCCAGAAATTGCAGGATCCTCCGATCGCCACGGATCGCCTCCAACTAGTTCCAGCAAGCCCTGATTGATCAAGTTTCATCGCCAAGCAAGCGCCATAAGCGATGGATAATGTCGGTACAAAACACTCCAAGGCGACCGGAATTTCTAACCCCCGATACAGGAGTGGTAGTATCGCTAAGGCGTGCAAGCGACGGGGATGTTCCTCGTTTCGGCGGCTTCGCCAGCCTGAAAAGCACCTGTACGCAATGTCTCCGTAGCTCAGTGGATAGAGCATTGGTTTCCGGTACCAAAGGTCGCAGGTTCGAATCCTGTCGGGGACACTTTCTTCTAGCCCCCCCCCGTCTTCACCATGAAGGCGGGGGCTGTTCGTCGATAAGTGCGGTTTTTCGGATTCCTGTCTCCCCATTCGCGCGAAACTTCTCCGCGTAGCCTGAAGTATTCTCACATCGCGACCCCAGCTTGCTCAGTGCTCCTGTGAGTTCCTGGGCTCACTGCCGCCTAGCCGTCAACGGAGTAAATCACGAGTGCAACATTGAGCGCGATGATCAATCCGGCAAGGATCCAGGCGATCAGTTTGGTTCCCAACTTGTCGGCGTACTTTCCCATGACACGCCTCGAACCGGTTGCGAGAAACAGTGGCACGATGGCAAAGGGGATACCCAGCGACAAAATGGCCTGACTCCACACCAGCGCGGTCGTGGGGGAAACCTTGAAGGCGAGGACCACCAGTGCCGGAATCAGTGAGATAAGGCGCAGCACCCACATGGGAACGCTGACTTTGAGCATGCCCCTGATGATTTCCGCGCCAGCGTAGGCGCCAACGCTCGTCGACGCGAGTCCGGATGCCAGAAGGCCAACCGCAAAGATGACACCTACCGCATCGCCAAGCGTTGCGACGATCGCGGCATGCGCCCCCTCGATGGAGTCTGTGCCCGTCATGCCGTAGAAGGCATTGGCGGCGAGTACGAGCAGGCCAATATTGACCGCGCCGGCAATCGCCAAGGCCCACACCACATCGACCTTCGTTGCTTGCAGCAGACGCGCGATCCGGCTTCCGTCAGCCGTCGATCCTGACCCGAATCGATCGTTTACCAAGGCGGAGTGCAGGTAGATCGCGTGCGGCATCACGGTGGCACCCAGCATCGAGGCTGAAAGCAACACCGAATCCGCGCCTGCGAAGCGAGGGATAAGCCCAGTGGCCACCGCCGCCGGGGCTGGCGGGTCAATGAGTATTCCGGCCAGAAAGCCAAAGGCGATGATGACGAGCAGGCCGATGACCACGCGTTCTAATACGCGCTGCTTTCGACCTTGGAACAAGAGCAAGGCAAAGGAGACGGCACCGGTGATAACGGCACCCCACAGCAGTGGCAGGTCGAAGAGCAGGTTGAGCGCGATTGCGCCACCAACGACCTCAGCGAGGTCAGTAGCGATGGCAACGAACTCGGCCTGAGCCCACATCACGATGCGGGTGCCGCGGGGGAGTCTATCCCCCATCATTGCGGGTAGGGATTTGCCCGTAACGATTCCCAGCTTCGCGGATTGGTACTGGATGAACACGGCCATGAGGTTGGACAAGACCAGCACCCAAACCAATAGGTAGCCATAGCGCGCGCCCGCGGTAATGTTGGCTGCCACGTTGCCGGGGTCAACATAGGCGACCGAGGCTACGAAAGCCGGCCCCAATAAGCCGACAAGCCCCACCCCGGCATTGCGCCGAGGCTGGGGCTTGTTTGTACGTGGCCTATTCACTCTCATCAACTTACCACCTTGCTGGCGCGGGCTGCCAGAACGGTAAGCCTAACAACAAGTTGAGTTAATTAGGCCGTGCCAATCAATCACATGCCTCTCAATCACGCGGCGACCGTGCCGCGAGCAGGCGTTAACGCGAGTGGCGGACGGTCACCCGTTCAGGACGCGAGTGCCCCTTGGGCTCGATGTGCACAAAGGTCTCGGCGCCGCCAAGAAGCTCGTCGATCCCCTCCTCGATCGCATCGGAGATCTCATGGCTGCGCCCCACCGACATGTCCCCGGCAACCTCCATGATGAGGTAGACGAAACGCTGGCGACCCGAGGCGATCGAGCGCATGGAGGTAAACACTACGTCGTTGTCTTTGCCGAATTGTGTGATGTAGGCGCGAATGTGATCGTTTTCCTCCTTCGGCAGCGACTCCGACAGCAGCCCGGACAGCGACTGGCGCAACAGTTTAAAGCCGGTATATAAGATGTTGACGCCGACGGCCAAGGCGATAACCGGGTCGAGCCACAGCCAGCCCGTCACAGCCACCGCGGCAATGCCAACAAGGACGCCAACGGACGTCCAGACGTCGGTAAGCAAATGATGCCCGTCGGCCTCAAGGGTGGCCGAACGGTACTTCTTGCCGGCGCGCAGCAAGGCCACGCCGACAATGAGGTTAAGGACGGAGGCGGCGGTCGATAACAGCAGGCCGATGCCGGGCTGCTCAAGGGGCTGCGGCGCCATGAGGCGCTCGATGGCGGTGTAAATAATCGCCCCGGAGGCCACGAAGATCATCGCGCCCTCGACGAGCGCGGAGACGTACTCAGCCTTGCCGTGGCCGAAGTGATGGTTGGCGTCAGCTGGTTTGCTAGAGACCTTCAGCGCGATAAAGCCCACCACCGCGGCGGCAAGGTTGACGCCGGACTCCATGGCATCGGACAAAAAGCCCACGGAGCCGGTGGCAACGGCGGCCCACACCTTCAAGGCGATGGTGGCGACGGCGGTGGCGATGGACAGTTTCATAAACAGCTCGAGAATGCGCTGCTCGGATTGAAGTGTGGCCACGGATTGGCACCTTCCTTAAACGAAGCTCAAGGCAGGGTGAACCGGCGTCGAGGGCATAAAAAATCGAGACCTCGGCCGACACCACTGGGTCGATCCGAAGGTCTCGTTCACTCCTACACAGCGCGCCAAGCAATGAGCGTGTCTTTCGACACGTGCTCGCGCCCGTCGAAGCTGGATGGCCGGGCAGGCACGGACCCGCCAGTATGTCGACCAGCCACGCAAGGACATCGCCTGCGTAAACTACTCCCCTTCAAGAGACATTAGCTTAAGCATTTTCATTTATCTGCGCAACTTGGCACTCCAGCTCATCGCACGGCACCGGCGGAGAAAAATCCATCCTTGCCTGCAACGATCTCATCACACCAGGCGTGTTGTGGTGTCACTGGGCATGATCAGCCATGCGGCCGCGTACGCCAGGAGTTGCGGGCCAGGCAGCAGCATGGAGGCGATGAACCCCACCCGCAACAAGGTGGTGTTGATGTTGTAGGTCTCACCGATGCCGGAAAGCACCCCGCCGACGAGGTTTTGTGTGCTCGATCGGCGCAGCCTGCGCTGCAGCAGTCCCGTGCCCGATCCCACGGACGCCGTCGTGCCACCGGTTAAGCCGTTGGCAAAAGTGTCGTCACTCGATGCGCCAGAGTAGTCCCCGGATGAGCCTGCAGCATAGGCGTTGGCGTTGTCGGTGGGCTGGCCAAATGGATAGGCGGAATTCATGGTGGAGCTCCTTGAAATGTTATGGATGATGCAACTTCGTGAGCGACTGCCCGGTTCCCGAGCGGCATAGCAGCAGGTCCGCGACGCAGCAGCGTCGTTTCCCCGCACCTTGAGACGTATACAGGGCACCGCGCCTGGCATGTGCGCACGAACGTGTGCGGCTTGCTTTGTCTTACGGTTTCCATTGTGCTTGCCGACGGCTATAGCGCGCATCGGGAATCCCACCTAGAAATTCCCTGATTTTCTACCCCTAAGGGTCACCGCGAGCTTGTAACCGCAGGAAACGTCACCCGCTGAATATCACCGTCCTTCGTCTGCTCCATTTCTGGCCTCACACCGCTGATCGTGAGAAGGCGATGGGAAAAGAAAGACCACCCCGCTGAAGCCCTGGCGGACTTAGTCGAGGTGGTGTTAGCTTGTGCTTGCATTGGACAAAAGAAGCCGGAAGCGTGAACTTAGGAAAAGGCGAAAGCGTCTGCCCCAAAAGAAAGCTAAGGAACCCACTTTCAAGCACACAGGCTCATAAGGCAGCCCGCTTGGTGTTTACTTTTTTTCGAAATAGGTGCTGTATAGACCCGCGCCGAGGACGTCCTCGGCCAGGATGCCACGATAGAAGCGGTTGAGTACCGGAATGTCCTCGTGGTTGAGGTCATCGATCACCAGGCGGCGAACCGTCTCCACATGGCTGGGGGCGGCCTCTTTGAGGCGCTCCATGCCATCCGCGGTCAGCGTAATGATCACGCCGCGGCCGTCGGCCTCGCATTTAAACTTGTTCACCAAACCCCGTCGTTCCATGCGGGTGATTTGGTGGGAGGCGCGGCTGCGATCCCAGTCCAGCTCAGCACACAGATCGCGCAAGCGCATCTCGCGCGACGGGGCCTCGGATAAGGTCACCAACACGGCGAACTCGGACGAGGTGAGTCCGTTGGCCTGTTGGAGGGCAATGTCGATGGTGCGATCGATCTTGCGGTTTGCGGCAAGCAGCAGGCGCCAGAACTCCTGCTCCTGCTCGTTTAACCAACGCGGGGTCTTTCCTTCAGCGTTGGTGGGCTCGGAGCTTGTCTCCGAAGTAGGTGTAGTTTCAGCAGCGCCAAAACTGGCGTTCTTATTCAGCTCAGCTTCCATGCCATACACAGTAGCGGTCTGTTTCGCAATGGCAAAATGCCACCTCCACCTGCGGTGATAAAGAAACTTTCTCGGAATTTTCCCATTGTTGTTGACACATCACCAACAAGGTGTATAGTTATCCCCAGCGCCACGGAGCACCCCTTCGGGATGGGCTTGTGGGGCAGGTAACCGTGACCACACCATGACTCACGCCAAGGATGAAAACTGGCGGTCACAGCACAAATATCTTTATAAAAATACACTTCATTAAGAAAGAGGCTTCATCATGAGCAACTTCAACGGCACCTTCACCCTGGATCCGGTACACTCCACCATCTCCTTCATTACCCGCCACGCAATGGTCACCAAGGTTCGTGGCAAGTTCGACGAGTTCGAGGCTTCCTTCACCTTCAACGAAGAGGATCAGGCAGCTTCCACCGCTACCGCCACCATCCAGTCCGCTTCCATTAACACCGGCAACGATGACCGCGACGCACACGTCAAGGGCGATGACTTCTTCTCCGTCGAGCAGTTCCCGACCCTGACCTTCAACGCCACCAAGTTCGACATCAAGGGCGACGAGGGCACCGTCACCGGCGACCTGACCATCAAGGGTGTTACTAAGGAGGTCACCTTGGACGTCGAGATCGACGGCATCGCCGAGGATCCGTTCGGTGTTACCCGCCTGGGCTTCGAGGCCAAGACCAAGATCAACCGCAAGGACTTCGGTGTTGACTTCAACGCCCCGATGAAGACCGGTGGCGTCCTACTGTCCGAGGAAATCAAGATCGAGATCGTCGGCTCCGCTACCAAGCAGGCCTAATGGCTCGCTTTCTCTAGAGCTACTGTGTACGACCACCTCAGGCTTTTGGGGCCTGAGTGTTGGGGCTAGGCAGACATCCTTCCTCCAGCTGCCTAGCCCGGGAAACGTGGAAAAGATGATTGTGGCATTGCCTCATCTTTTGCTTCTCTTGCACCCGTGGAGCCTCGACCAAGACCGGTCGAGGCCCCACGGCTTTTACGCATCTAAACCGGGACAGCGATGGAACGCATCTCCCGCACATCCGCGCCCGAGATGTAGTCAAAGCGCGCCGGTGCGGCGGTCAAGATAATGACCTGTTCGGTATCCCCCAGCATCTGCACGACCGTACCCATATGCATCAAACGCACATCGTCGGTGGACCCCAGCTGATCGTCGATGATGATGGGTACCCCCTCGGAAGAGACCAAGCGTGCCACCGCGAACCGGGTAAGCAGGCTGAGTTGCTCCTTGGCCCCCTCGGAGAGTTGATCAACCTCCACCGTCACCCCCTCGATGGTCCGGGAGACCACGTCCAGATTGTCGTTGAGGGTGAAGCTGACCTCTGTCCCAAACACCGGGCGCGCCAGCTTCTCTAGCTCCGCGATAAACGGCGCCTCATATTTACGCCTCGCCTCGTCCCGGTGCTTGAGCAACGTCTCCAGCAACAGCCTGGCAGCCTGCGCCCTGCGCGCGACCCGCTCATGGTGCCGCGCTGCAATTTCCTCCTCGCTGCGGGCGAGGTCAAGCTCCTCGGCGCTACCTGCCGCCTGGGCGATTGCACCTTCCAGCCGCGCCAAGGCGTAGTCGGATTCGAGAATGCGCGCGGCAACCTTTTCTTCTTTCGCGGCTGCAGCCTGCACGGTGCGCTTGGCAATATCGACGTCAATCTTGCAGGCCTCCGCCGCAGCCTGCTCAAAGACCACCTTCTTTTCTGCTTCGGCACGCTGTGCCGAGTCAAAGCTCGACTCCAGATCCTCTAGCGACTGCGTCTTCTCCAGCTCGTCCAAACAGGCGCGCTGAGCCTCAAGCTGTTGCTTCACCCGCTCGAGCCCGCCGCTGAACCGCTCCAGCTTCGCCGCTGCCGGCCGCTCGCTTAAGCCGTGGACTCGTGCTTGGGCGGCATCTGCTTCCTGCTGGGCTGCGTCAACGGCGACCTCCGCCTGCTCAAGAGCCTTTTCCGCCTCACCAACTTCTGGCACTTCAGCGTCGGCAAGCATTGTACGGGCAGCTTCAACCGATTCCCTGAGGGAGTCGATGCTGCGGTCTTTGAGCAATACGTTGCGACGCTTGCGCACTTCATCAGCCTGGGCCGTGGCGGCTTCAACCTGCTCAAGCTCCAGCCGGGCGGCCTCGAGGCTTAGGCAACCGACCCTGGCCAGCAACCCATCAAGGTGCGCCTGGGCCAGTTCCACGTGGCGGGAATCGACCACATCGCCTGGGTCGATGCGTACGCTGACCCCGCCGATGCGCAAGGTAGTAGCGGCAGCCGCAACAAATTGCTGGGGAGTCGAATCGACGGTGAGGTCCTCATCGTCGCGGGAAATGGTGGTGGGCTCGGCTGCGGAAACTTCCACTTTCGGCGCCGCCATCTCCACCGCGCGGGCTGCCACCCGCAGATCCTCGGCGGCCGCGGCAATCTGCTCGAGTGCGTCCTTGGTGACCTTCGTAGTGGGGACCTCTGGAACCTCCAAGGCGGAAAGCTCTTCTAGCAGCGCAGCGTCCTCGTCTGATTGCTTCTTGATCTTCGCCAGCCGCACGATATCCTGGGCTTCCCCTCGACGCTCGCGGGCCACATTACGCTTTTCTACCGCCTCAAGGTGGGCCTTGTTTGCTTCCTCGACGCGCGCGGCTTCCGCCTGGGCTGCCTCGGTGATTTCCTCGAGCTGTGCCTCGAGCGCCGTGAGCTCGGCGGCGTGCGCTTGCACCGTGGCAACCAACTCCCGGCGCGCGGTGAGCCTTTCGGTGACCAGCTCGAGATTCGTTCGGGCAAGGTCCCACTGTTTGCGGGCGCCGTCGGCAACCTCGCTGGCTGCCACGGCCGCCTCGAGTTCCTCGGTGGCCTTCCGGAGTACGTCCCTTGCCCCTGGAAGCTCTGCCTCCGCCTTGGCCTTATGCATGGTGTGCGCTTCTACCTCGGCGACATCATGGGTCAGGGCATCGACGCGCGCCTGCGCCTCGGCCGTGCGCGCCTGCGCCTTGTCCAAAGCCTCTTGGGCCGCAAGCAGTTCCGCGCGAGGCTTTCCCTTGGCGGTGTAGTAACGTTCGAACTCCTGCTGGGCCGCGGCTATGATGCCCGTGGCATCCGTGCCCGAGTCCCCACCGGATTGCTTGTCTAGCGCGCTGGTCAGCGCGCCTAGGGCGGCCGGTTGGAAGGACAGGCCAGCGTTGTCTGGGGTGATGAACATCGCCTTGGCTAAGTCCACATCCAGGTTGTCGGCGAGCAACTCGCGCAGCTTATCGTCTGCCTCATTGTCCGAGTAGTTTGCCTTGCGTGGGCTGATAATCTCCAACGTTGCTGCTGGTCGATTGATAAATCGCTTGTAGATCACAAATTCCGTGGATCCCATGCGCGCGTGCAGGCGCACCTCCGGCGGTTCCGTACCGTTGATGGTTTTAGCCGCGCGCACCGAAGCGTTCTTGGAGGAGTACTTTGTCCACAACACGTTGTTGAGTGCCTCGACCACGGTGGACTTACCCTGCTCATTCTCACCGCTAATGAGGATCACGCCATGGTCATCGAGCTCGCTAAGCGTGAGCTTTTTCAGGGAACGGTAGTTGGTGATCTCGAGGGAAATAATCCGCATGTTAGTTCTCCTTGCTCAGCCGAAAAAGCAGGTTCAGCGCGTCGCGGGCAGTTGCTTGGTCACTTGCATCGTCGATGCGGGCAAGGGCAAGCAGCTCCTCGAGCGTGCGGGCGATAAATCCGCCCTCGCCTAGGGCTTCGAGGTCTTCCTCGCTGGGCTCTAGGTGCAGATCCATCAGGCGGGTGCGTTCATACAGTGCCGCAAAGACCTGGGAACGGATGCCTAGTTCATTCTCAAGGAAGCGATAGGTGGCGATATCGACGGTGCCGATGAGCGCGTATTTGATAACCGTTCGATCTTTGCTCGGATAGGCGTCGAGCTCGGCGATGAATTCCTCAGCCTCGGCCATGGAATTGATCTCCTTGGTGATTGCATCAAATCGCCAGCTGCCCACTGGGACCTCGGTGACGGCAACGGCCGACGACACCCCTTGAGCGCCCTCGCCCGCCGCGCTTTCTTTTTTCGTGATCTCCACTACCAACGCGTGGCCGGAGTTGTTCTCACCGCCGCCTCCTGGGATCTCGTGGAAATCGGTGACTTCCGGCGCCCCCGAAAACCACACCTTGGCGCTGGTTCCAATCGGCTGCGCGGAGTGTGTATCACCCATGGCCACATAGTCGATACTCCCATCCTTTAGCTTCGATTCCACCAACGCCAAATCCACCAGGGCGGCGGTGTTTTCGGTGCCATAGGAATCAACCTGCCCATGCCCCACCACGATCCGGATGCGATTCGAGGGCTGAAGGTCCTTAATCGCCTGACCCACCAGATCGTGCGAGGCGTATTTACTCTTCAAAGGCGCACCGATGAGCTCAATGGTTCCGCCAGGTACCTCCACTTCGATCGGCTCGGAATCAAAGAAGACAGTGACTCCTTCTAGTTCTTGGGCCTTATAGAAATAGGAGTCCGCGGTCAGCGGGTCGTGGTTACCGGACAAGAGGTATACCGGCACGGCCAAGCTTTTCAGTTGCTCCAGCGCGCGCAAGATGGTGCGGTCTTTCAACGCGTTGTGCTCAAAGACATCCCCGGCGATGACGATAAAGGAGCAGCCCTGTGCAACTGCAATCTCACCGAGTTTCGCTATCGCGTCAATCCGGGCGGCGTCAAAACGCGGCTGCGCTTCCTCGCCTAGGAAGCTGCGCCGCATGCCGATCTGAAGATCAGAGGAATGGAGGAATTTCACGTGCATGCTCACATGTTTAGCATGCACCTACGACACGAGTTTTCGACAAAACGCGCCCTACCCCTGTGCCTGTGCGCCTCCCGGATACCTTCAACTGGCGCCGACTCCGCCCTTTTTCCTCAAGCTGCACAATCGCCTCCGGTTTCTTAGGGCTCGCGGGTGAGGAATTCGTACATATCTTCTATGTCGGACACCGCCCGCAGCTCGTCGATGGAGGTGTAGCTGATCAAGCGCATCGCCTTGTGCAGCAGCGGCATCTCCGAGTCGTCGATGACCGGGGCGGTTTTCGGGTTCGGTAGATCCGGCAGGCCTGGGCCGTCCCAGAAATTCTCCTGTGACAGCGCCGCCTTGTCCTGGGCGAGCTGCTTCGTTCGCGCGACGACCCGCTGCTCTACCTCATCAAGCTCAATCCCGCGCAGCCTAAAGGCTAGGCGAAGGTCCTTATCGAGGGCGTCGCTAACAGCAAACGCGAGCGCCACGCCGTGTTTGCAGCACGGGTGCGGGTCTGGGCAGCTGCAGCGCACACGCACGGTGCCCGGCGCGTCGGCGAACAGCACCTGCTGGAGTGCCCAGGGCAGCCTGCCCTGGCGGATGTCGTTGAAGGCGTGGGGGTGCTCGCCCAGGTATTTCTCCACGGACACAAGGTCATCGGCTGATCGGTAGCCGAGTACGAAGCTGGTGTGGAACGGCATCGGCTGGGATCCTGCCACATCGGCGCTGATCACGCCATCTTTGAACGCGAGGTTCAAGACATGCCCCTCACCGGCATAGGACTTCCCGCGCCGAAATCTGCCCGGATCCGTGTTGAGACGGACGGCCTCGATGAAGAAGGACCCCGGCTTGTCAGACTCGCCAAATTCGGAGAGGTCAACGTCGCGCTCGGTATCCGAACCCGTGTCCGACCCTCCGGTTTCTGCACCGGTGGATCCAGCTGGTTCGGGGTCCGATTCCTCGCCTTCTGCTTCTTTCTGGGCATGCTCAGCCTCGTCGGCCTGGCGAATGTGCTCGCTGAGTGTGTCGACACCCGGGGACTTTCGCAGAGGCTTTTTCTCATCGATCGTTTCGTCCTCGACGTCATCATCGGGGCCGAGGTGAAAAACAACCTGCTTCCTGCGGTTTTTCGCGATCGAGGTGGTGGTAGCCAGCTTGTGCTCACCGTCGCCCGTGCCCTTGACGCTTCCGCGCTCGGGCTTGGCGCGGCGCGCCCCGAAGTTGACGTGGATGACGTTGTCTTCCACGATGGCCTTCTTGCGCCCGCCGGTGCCCGGTTTCTCGGTGGTCATACGGTCGATCCTCCCTTGTAGCTCATGAGCAAGGACAGCTCCTCAGTAGAAAGCTCAGTAAGCCATCCTTCGCCCTCACTCACAACGGCGTTAGCCAGTTTGGTCTTTCCGTCGAGCAGATCCTGGATGGATTGCTCGAGGGTACCGGCGGTAATCATCTTGTAGACGGTGACATTTTTCATCTGCCCGATGCGGAAGGCCCGGTCGGTGGCTTGGTTTTCCACCGCGGGGTTCCACCAGCGATCCATGTGAACCACGATGGAGGCGGCCGTGAGATTCAAGCCGGTGCCGCCCGCCTTGAGCGACAACACCATCACCGGCGGCCCGTCGGGCGATTGGAATTCTTCCACCATCGTGTCACGCCCAGTTTTGGAAACCCCGCCGTGCAGGAAGGGGATGCTTCGCCCAAAAAAATCCGAGAGGTACTCGGCAAGCATCTCACCGAAGACCTTGTACTGGGTGAAGATGAGCATGCGCTGCCCGGACTGCTGCGCCTCCTCGATGAGGTTCATCAACTCCGCGACCTTGCCGGAGCGGTGCTTGCCCTTGATCAGCATGGACGAGCCATCCCCGAGGAAGTGCGCCGGATGATTGCAGATCTGCTTGATCTTCGTCAACGATGCCAACACCAATCCGCGGCGCGCCATGCCCACCGCGGAGCTGAGCGCCTGCTCAAGCGATTCCACGAAGGCCTGGTACAGCGCTGCCTGCTCGGTGGTCATGTCTACTGTGATTACGACCTCCGTCTTCTCCGGCAGATCGTCGATGATCGCGGGATCCGTCTTCAACCGGCGCAGGATAAAAGGCGCGGTCAGGGCACGCAGGCGCTCGGTTTGCTGCTCGTCCTTGCTCTTTTCGATAGCGGAGGCGAAGTGATTGCGGAAAGTGGAGGCATCGCCCAAAATTCCCGGGTTGCAAAAGTCCATGATGTTGCGCAGCTCAGACAGCCGGTTTTCCACCGGCGTTCCGGTCAGCGCCACGCGCTGAGCGGAGACCAAAGAACGCACGGCCTTGGAGACCTTAGTGCCGGAGTTTTTGATCTGCTGAGCCTCGTCCAAGGTCACCCGGTGCCAGCGCACCTGCGCCAAGGTCTTGTGGTCGCGAGACATGGTTCCGTAGCTGGTGATCACCAGGTCGTAGTCCCCGACGTGCTCGATGAAATCCTCGTCTTTGGCGCGCCCAGTCCCGTGGTGGACGAGCACCTTAAAACTGGGCACAAACTTGGCCACCTCCCGCGCCCAGTTGCCCACCACCGACGTCGGAGCCACGACCAACGAGGGCCCAAGTCCGCCGCGCTCCCCAGCGTGGTCTGCCTCTGCTGCCGCCTCCGCGCGCTCCGCTGCCTCGACCGTGAGCAATTGCAGGGTTTTGCCAAGACCCATGTCGTCGGCAAGCACGGCGCCTAAGTGGTTTCGTGCCATCCAGTGGATCCAGTCCACGCCACGGCGCTGATAGTCGCGCAGCTGTGCATGGACGGTATCGGGAATGTCCACGCGCACCGGCGCGGGAGAGTCGAAGTCGGGCACCCCGCCGGCAAGCGCTGCCTGCCAGTTGTTGCCGGTATATTCGATCGGCTCGTCTTTGAGGTGTTCGAGGGCAAGCTTGCGCAGGTCGGCGATGGTCACCGAGCCGTCGACTGCGAAGGAGTCCTCGAATTCCTTCGCTAATTTCTCGGCCTTGATCGCAAGCAGCTGCCAGCCTGGCTGCTCGAGCTGGCGTGCCATCTCCGCCTTCATGAGGGCGGCGTTGACCTCCGCTTCGCGCTTCTTCTTTTGCATCTGCGCGAGCTGTTCCATGTACTCGCCGACCCTTTTGACCGCGTTGGTGTCGGCCATGACCCAGTCCCCGCGCAGGCGGATGAGACCGGACTTGGAGTTGATGAGCTCCCGCATTTCGGTATCGGAAAGTTCCACATCGCCCACCGACACGCGCCAGTTGTAGTCGACGATCTGGTTCATCCCCACCATCGACTGGGTGGGGCCGTCTGCCTTCTCCCCGATGTTGATCCGGGCCACGGTTTCCTGAGTGTTCCAGGCGCGCGGCAGCAGGACGGTGAAACGCTGCTTACGCAGCGCGGGCACGCCGGTTCGGATGAACTCGACCAACTCGTCGGTGGAAAGGTAGGCGTCCCACTTGCCTGCGTTATCCTCGGCCTCGAGCCCCCAGCGCATGGCGGTGCCGTTGGCGGGGTGGCCGAAGGCCAGCTCCCGATTCGGGTCAAGCACGGGGGCATAAAGCAGCGCCTCCCGGTGCAGCACCTCCAGGCGCTGCATGGAGGAGCGGTCGAGCTGGCCTGGGTGGATGGGGATCGGCGAATCCACCCCGGAGCGCACCTGCACGCGCACCGGCCAGACCATGTTCGTGACATCGTCGACGTCAAATTCTTCGATGTCTCGGGGCGGTTCCTCGACGATAAACACCAGCTGCAGGTCGGCGGACTTGATGGAGTCCTTCCATGCACCGAGGGCGGTGACCAGCTGCGCGGAGCCACGGCGCAGCGGCTTTGTGTCCAGGAGGGCTTTGGAAAAGTCGTGCCAGGGGCTCGGCCGCGGGGTCTCGGCGAGCTCGCTGAGGATGCGGGTGGCGATCCAATGCGGCAGCTCCGCGGCAATGTCTTCAGCCACCGCGGCCCCGCCGTTGGCGATGAGCACCCCGGGCGCTGCCGCCGTCATCTGCGCAACCCAGCCGCGTTCCGATAGCCCGCTTGCCAGTTGCCAGGAAGGCCACCATTGGTGGTCGTAGAAGCCCAGTTTGATGGTCACGCGCCCGGCGCGCACGAATTGCTCCAGCCCCGCCTCCATGTGCGCCAGCCACATGAGGTCCTGCGCTAAGGTCTCACGTTGTTCCTTGCTCGCGGTCACCGGGGAGATCTGGTGAATCTGCGCTAGGATTTCCACCGCTTGCGCCGGGGCGAATGCCACCGTGGGCATGGGGAGTTGCACTTTGCGCCCCTTGGGCGTCAGCAGCGTGGCGCGTAGCCGTGGCCGGAACTGCTTGCCACGGATCACGGCCTCGATGACGGAAGGAAAGACCCCTTCCGGGACGTCCTTAGGAGTCACGATGCGGTGTCCTTCGACTTGCTCGATCCACAGGTGCAGGCCACTATCTTTGTGCCAGAGCCCGTGAATAAGATGCGAAGTCATTCTTATATTTCTACCACCGCTTCAGCCACGAGCCACCTTTTTTCGAACACCTGTTGCACAGCCACGTCTGACTTCCGCCCCAAGCGCCCCTTTTCCCACCCCTTTGAGGCTATCCGACGCCCACCACACTAAAGGACACGACCACCCCACTGCACCCCGCGAGAAAATGTCAGAACACAGCACCCATTGAAAAGAATCCTTAACTGGCACGTTCGGTTGTCATTGTTGCTAGACCCACACACCCCCAGAGTCCGTGTGTGCAGCCATGCGAAAGGTTCCTTGCCCTTGTTCGTGCCCCGTCATTGGTGCAGCTAGGTGCGCCCCTCCTGCACAGTTTCTTGCGTCGCCTCTTGCACAGTCGGTCGCGCACACCACCTGCCGCGTGTCGCGCCATGCCGTTTTCCCAAAGCTACGCTTCCCCGTTGCTGCGCCCCCCAGCGCCATATTTCCCCTGTTGCTGCATTCCCCCATTGCAGCGGTCCCCCATTGCCGCGTTCCCCTGAGTTCGCTTGGACCATTCCTGCCATAGCCGCCTCGCCGCGCTGCTTTCCGACGCCAAGGTCGGCAAGCCCACGGCCGCGGCCAAACAGTGTGGCAACAGTCCGCGGTCAACAATCCGCAGCCCGCTGTCTCGCGCCCCCGCGCGCTCGACTACTCTCCGCCTGCACTCCTCCATTGTCTTTGCCTTCAAAACCCCTGGCGACACAGACCTTCGATCGCAGCCCCAGCAAGGCGCACGACCGGGATACACAGGCAACAGTGCAAGGCATATGCCTGCGACGCTCTTGCGAATCTGTGAACGTAATTGATTATTAGCTTCACATACATGCAAACCATGCAATAGAATCGTGGGCAACTCTTCAGGGGGCTACCTATTGGTTTATAGGTGGTCCCTACTAGAGTCTTAAGAGTTCCACATCGTTGAACAATCCGGATAATTGTTTGTAGGCACCTGCGCCCACGCTGCTATCCATGCTCATTGACGGCGGATCCCTGCTCCTGCTTGTACCGCCCCAGCTCGTTTTCCCGGGTGCACACCCTCCAACGTGGCCGCGGAACGGCGAAGGAGGTGCGGTGCGCTGGCCGCAGGTGAGCGTCGGAAAGCAGGCAAACAGATACCACGAACCCAGCGCAACGAGAGGGGGCCTTTCCCAACGACAAGGCCCCGGCGTGCGTGCGAAGAAAGGATGAGGCCATGACCCAGAACACCTGGTTCATCATCGCCATCATTATTTATATGGCGGTGATGCTTGCGATTGGCTACTGGAGCTACCGTCAAACCAATGAGTATGACGATTACGTGCTCGCTGGCCGAGGCCTGAACCCCTTTGTGGCCGCACTGTCGGCGGGAGCATCGGACATGTCCGGCTGGCTGCTGCTTGGCCTTCCAGGCGCATTGTTTGTCACCGGCATGTCGGAGCTCTGGATCGCCATCGGCTTGCTGATCGGCGCGTGGGCGAACTGGAAGTGGGTGGCACCACGACTGCGCGCCTACACGGAGGTCGCCGATGATTCGATTACCCTGCCGAGCTTTTTCGAAAACCGCCTCGTAGACAACTCGCACCTGTTGCGCGTGGTCAGCTCGATTATCATCATCGTGTTCTTTACCTTCTACGTCTCCTCCGGCATGGTCTCCGGTGGGCGCTACTTCGAGTCGACCTTTGGCTCGGCCTATATCGACGGCATGTTGATCGTCGCGGTGATCACCGTGACCTATACCTTCATCGGCGGCTTCCTCGCCGTGAGCTACACCGACGCCGTCCAGGGCACCTTGATGTTCGTCTCCTTGATCATCGTGCCGGTGGCAGCGCTGTTGTACCTGGACAACCCGGGCGACATTTGGACCTGGGCCACCAGCCACGACTACGGCCCCTACACTGACGGGGTGGGCAATCCCTCGTATTTCTCCATGATCAAGGGCGTCTCCGCCGCGGCGATCATCGGCAACCTCGCCTGGGGCCTGGGCTACTTCGGCCAGCCGCACATTATCGTCCGCTTTATGGCGCTGCGCTCGCCTGCCGACGCCAAGCGCGGCCGGCTCATCGGCGTGGGGTGGATGCTGTTTTCCATCGCCGGCGCCACCTTCGTGGCGATCGTGGGCACCGCCTTCTTCGGGCAAAACCCCGACATCGCCATCGTGGATCAGACCTCCTTCGAGACGATCTTCTTGGACATGGGCCGCGTGCTCTTCCACCCGCTGATCGCAGGTCTTATCCTCACCGCCGTGCTGGCGGCGATCATGTCGACGATCTCCTCGCAGCTGCTGGTGACCTCCACCTCCCTCATCGAGGACCTGTTCAAGCTGATGAAGAAGGATCTGCCCAGCGAGAACATCATGATCAACCTCTCGCGCACCGCGGTGGTGGCCGTCGCCGTGATTGCTGGTGTCTTGGCCGTCAACCCCTCGGACTCCATCCTCGGCCTGGTCTCCTTCGCGTGGGCTGGCTTCGGCTCGGCGTTTGGCCCGCTCGTGTTGTTCATGCTGTACTGGCGTCGCCTCAACGTTCCCGGCGCGGTGGCGGGCATGGTCACCGGCGCGGTGGTCGCCTTCGTGTGGGGCCAGTCCGCGCTGTCGGATTCGCTGTATGAGATGGTTCCGGGCTTCCTTTCGGCCACCATTGTTACCGTGGTGGTCACGTTGCTGACCAAGCAGCCGTCTGCGACGATCACGGACACCTTCGATACGGCGAAGACCCGCGCCAGCGAGGCCGCGGCCCGCCCGGACCTGGACTTCGACAAGGCCTACCAGGAATCCTAAGCACTGCCTGGGGCAAGGGCTTCATTAAAGGCTCGCGTGACCGCAAGGTCGCACGCCGTATGACCCTTTTTCTGCCACCGTTGCAGGGACGATTTCCTTGCAGCGGTGGCTTTCTTTTTTCTTGCTTGCCGACGCCCCACCTGCCCCGCAGCCGCTGCCTGCCCCGTGCCCCTCGCGGAAACTCTTGTTCAGGCCTAGCTAGCCGTTGCCGAACTAACAGCGATAGGCAGCGACCCGCGCCTGGCGGGCGAATGAGACTTCTGTGTTCTGCCAGGGAACCAAGATGGCTTCAACCTCGTCTACTTTGGACGTGCGGCGAGTGTATTTCCTTCTCATCATGTGCACCGTGTTGTATGCGGCACGTTTCCTCCCCAGCGAGCGCGCCGACCCCGCGGTGGATTCCGTGGCCGTGGCCGCTAATCGCGTGAAGATCCCTGGTTATGAGCGCGCCGCCTTCGGCACCGGCTGGCTCACCCCGGCGGGATCGGGCTGCGATATGCGCGCCATCGTCATCGCCCACGCCTTGGCAACCAGCAGCAACCACCACAAGCACGCCTTGGCACTTGGCAACGATGCCCCGCCCACAGCGCCCTCGGCGGACAACCTCCCGGCCACCGAACGCGGCGCCGGCGCTATTCCGGCGTGCGACCTCCACGCCGGCCAACTATATGACCCCTACTCCGGGCAAGACATCGACTTCGATCCCGACCGGCGCGCGCAGGTGGAAATAGACCATATCTATCCGCTGGCCGCCGCCTGGGATATGGGCGCGGCCGCCTGGTCACAGGAGATGCGCCAGGTCTTCGCCAATGATCCGTTGAACCTCATCGCGGTCTCCCGCAGCAACAACCAGGCCAAGTCGGATCAGCTGCCCGCCGCCTGGCTGCCACCGGAGCGCAGCAACCGCTGCTGGTACGTGGGAAGGTTGGCGCAGGTAGCTCTCAAATACGGGCTACCACTTCCCCAGGACGACATCCGGGTGATGAAACGACAGTGCCTGCCTTTCTAGCACCAGGTGCCACCGCAGCCACGGTTTTCTTACAGCACACGGCCCTCTAAAAGACCCCGCCTGTGCCCTGAGGTATCCGAGGTATCACGCCCATAGGCGACTGCATTCGCCCACCTGCCCGCGGTGGGATACGATTGTTCGTTGTTGACAACCAACTTTTTGACTACTGCGTCACTTGTGGCGCTGGCAGGTAAATACGTGGGTTGCCATTAATTTTGCGTTCTTGTTTTCTTCGTCTCCTTTTAGGAAGGTCACTTCGTGGGTACGATCCTTATCCTCTTGCACGTTCTGGCGGCAATCTTGTTCCTGGGCCCGGTCACCGTGGCCGTTTCTTCTTTCCACACCCGTGCCGTTGCTGCACACAACGGCGATGAGCAGGCCAAGGGCGGCGCCACCACGCTCTACAAGGTCACTCAGACCTACGGCAACCTCTCCCTGCTGGTGCCGCTGATCGGCTTCGCCGTCATGTTCACCGGCGATGACTACTGGTCCGATGGCCGCTTCCACGCCTCCATCGCCTTGTCGGTGGTTGCCTGGGTCATCTTGTACTTCCTCATCTACCCCCGCCAAAAGAAGATGATGGGTGCACTCGGCCTCCTAGAGGCCGACGAGCAGGCCGAGGGTTCCTTCGAGGTAGCGGACTGGGACAAGGCCAAGAGCCAACTGTCCATGTTCGGCGGCATCTTCTCCCTGCTGTGGGTCATCATCGCGATCCTCATGCTGCTCTAATCAAGACCTAGGCGCGAACACCGCGCACGGCTGGAACCGGTCCCTGGAGGGGGCCGGTTTTTTTGCTTTCCGACGCCCACCGGTTGCTGATTGATTTGTTCACCTCCGCCCTCCATGCCTTCCAAGCCTTCGACCGAGAGAGAAAGCAAGGTGATCTCCTTGCCACATCTGTCGAAATTCCCACCCGTTGCTGCCTACACTGAAGCTGAACACACATCCCGATAATCGAAGGCAGGCCGGGCGATGACAAAGGCACTTCCCACCCTTGGCGGCACTGCTCTCGCGGCGGGTCTTGGGGGATTGTGCTTGCAGCTCGTGCGCAGGCACAACAAGAACGCTTACACGATCATGCAACGAGCGGCCGAACTGTCGGATAAATCGCGCTACGAGACCAACGATCACATAGTGGCCATCGAAGGCAAGTATCTCAACGGGTTCCGCTTCATCCCTCAACCCCGCCGGCACCCGGGCACCGTCGTCGTCTTCGGTGGCTCGGAGGGATCTCCCGCCTATGAGCAGGCACGGGCGCTATGTGCCCAGGGCTATGAGGTGTTGTCCTTGTTCTTTTTCGGCCAACCCAACCAGGTTGCCAGGCTGGCTCGTGTCCCTTTGGACCAGTTCGATGAAATTGAGGCATACATCCACACGACCATCGACCACCCCACGCCGATCACTGTTATTGGCACCTCCAAGGGCGCGGAGTTTACCGCCGAACTGGCCGCGAACGGCTACGCCGTCGACAACATTGCCAATTACGCGCCAGCCGACCACTCCTACCCCGGCCTGGACTTTAGCTCCCGCGAGGAAAAGCCCTCTTTTAGCCATCGCGGTTCGCCCGTCCCCTTTGCTTCATTCCGCAACGTCGGCGCCGCAACCTTTGTGCCTATGATGTGGGATCTCATCATCAGCCGGCCGCCGAGATACCGGGAGAGTTACCTCGCGGCCGCCCGGCGAAGTGATCCCGCAGCAGCCATCGATCTCTCGGGTTTTCGAGGCCACGCCCTGTTTTTCGCCGGTGAAGCGGACGCGATGTGGCAATCGGAGATCGCCGCGACCACGTTGGCAGGAGTCAGCGATACCTTCGAGGTGTTTACCTATCCCGGCGCCGGACACCTGTTTGCCGAGGATATCGCATCCGTGGGCACCGGCTGGGAGATAATGTTCGGCGGCACAGCTGCCGGTGCCGCCCAGGCTTATCGCCAGTCACAGGTAGTACTGCTTGATCGCCTCGCCCGCTGGCATGGCACCATGATGTAGGGGCACGTTCTTAAAGAGACGTTCCGTCCACACGATCGCCGTGCGCACCTGTCCGCAGGATGGCACAGCCAAGCAAGAAAAGCCGCAGGGGTCACGCTCACGAATGAATCCGTGGGGTGACCGCTGCGGCTCGCTTTCGGGCTCCGTGTCCTATAGGGGCTTACTTCCCCTTGGGCAGGATGTCCTCGAAGTAGGTTCCGCGCAGCTTCCTGCGCAGCACGGCCTCGCCGGGGAGCTTGCCATCGTTGAGGGCCGCGGCGGAGTGCACGAGCGCGCGGATGTCGTATTGCACGGGGAAGATCGGCGGGATGTCGCGGTGCAGGTCGAGCAGCTGGTAGACCACCATCTGGCCGGTGCGCGCCGAGCCTTCGACGGTGAACACGCAGTCGTCGGGGGTTTCCACGAACTGGCCGGTAAAGCCCAAGTTCACCGAGCCGTCCGGGACCGGTTCAGGCCGGTCGCCCGCGGTGCGCGGCATGAACTGGGAGGTGATAAACGGCATGGTGCACAGGCGAACCTTGGTCATGGAGATGACGGTCTCCACGTCATCGATGCCGAAGTGATAGCAGTACTCGCGCAGGATTTCCTCGCCGGTGCATTCGATCATCGGCTTGCCGGTGACGGTGCCGTTGTTCCACCACTCCAAGCCATAGGCCCAGGCCACGCACAGGCCGTCTTCCTGGCCTGGGAAGTGGGGCTGACGGTTGACGGTGAGCGAGGCCAGCCACGGGGAATCATCCACGGTGATGATTCCTCCCGTGACGGTCTTGCCGCTGAATACGTCGCGCCCGCTTAGCTCACGCAGCTTGGCGTTGAACGGGTTGGCATAGCCGCCGTAGAAGTTGAAGGACACCGACTCCCACGCGGTCTTTTCCGGGGTGGAGCAAAACACCTCCGGGCGGCCACAATTGGGGACCTTGGCGGCGATGTTTTGCCACAGGGTAAAGGCGGGACCGACCTCCTCCTTGAGCGGTGCCGGGTGATCCATATCGCCGTAGGTGCTGCCTTCGACCAGCGAGCCGTTGGTGACGATGACAAGGTCGGTGGGCTCCACCTCGAGGGTAAACGGCGCACCTCCCTGCGTGCCCTTGAGCGCGGTGACGGTATAGGTCTTGCCCTGGGTCATGATTTCGAGATCCTCGATGACGGTCTCGTGGACGAATGCGACACCCTTGGACACGAGGAACTTCTCCAGCGGCTCGATGAAGCTGGTGTACTGGTTATAGCGGCTAAAGCGCAAGCAAGAGAAGTCAGACAGCCCCGGCAGGTACTGCAGGAAGCGGTGCATGTAGCGCTTCATCTCTGTCAGCGACTAGTAGTCTTGGAAGGCGAACATGGACTTCCACAGGGTGTAGAAGGTGGAGCCGAGGAAGTCCTCGCCGAACCAGTCATCAATCGTCTTGCCGTAGGTGTGCTCCTCCTTGGCCATGAGCAGCTTGATGAACTCGCGCTGAGCCTTCTTCGACAGGCCAAAGTCCGGTTGCTTCAACCGCGTGAATCCCTGATCGCGGATGATACGACAGTTGGAGCTGACCGGGTCGGACTCGTTGAGCTCGCGGTATTCGTCGAGCACGCTGTAGGGTGCTGGCATGTCGCGGGCGGGGACGTCTTTCATGATGTCCCAGAAGCATTCGAAGTGCTGCCCCATCTCACGCCCGCCGCGGGTGAGGAAGCCGATCTCGTTGTTGCCAGAGCCGTCGAAGGCGCCGCCGGTAACGGAGGACTTTTCGAAGATTGTGATGTTTGCTCCGGGCATCTGGGCGTCGCGCAGGAGATAGCCGGCTGCGATGAGGTTGCCGATGCCGCCACCGACGAAATATGCCTTGCGGTTGTCGATGTCCTTTGGCTTCATGGGAAGGTTTTCTGTGTACTTGCCCATGTCGTTGCCGACGAAGCGGTTGCCGTACTTGTCGGTGGGGTATGTGCGCTGGTAGATGCTCATTTCAAGCCTCCAAAAAGTGACGGGTTGCAGTCCAGTTACGAGCGAAATTGTGTGCTCTTCCTCGTGGACAACACCGAGGTTACGCCCGCTTTTCAGGCTCACCACAGGAAGTAACCCAGGCCATACACTCCGTTGGTTGTCCGACCATATTTCGGCCGTTACCAGCCGAAACCTTCACCCATGAAAGCACATTGCATTTCCCCTGCAATTTTGCTCTTGTTGTGCAAAATTCTTTCCCTTTTTCGCGCATTTCTGCAACTAACACACCAGAACAGGAAAGTCACCTGCTCCCCGAAATCGGGGGCGAAAAAATCGCTTACTTCGGGCCGTATTCTTGCATGCCGACGCCGCCGCGGTCGTTTTGCGTTCCGCTCCCCGTGCCCGTTTCGGCCCTTATAACTTACGCGATGGTTCAAACCGACCAGCTGTGCCCTCGAATCGGGTTACGATGGCGCCATGACTACTCCAAGCACCACCTTCTCCAAGCCGATTATCTCCGCTGTACAACTGCACGAGATTCTGGACAACCCCAGGCTGGTCATTCTCGACGCATCGATGGCCAAAGCCGCCGAGGCCACCGAGTTCTTGCCGGGAGCCCGCTACTTCGACATCGACGGTGACTTCTCCGATCACTCCAACCGCTTCCCGCATGGGCTTCAAAGCCCCGAGGAATTCCAGGCCCAAGCCCGCAAATTGGGGCTTAACGATGACTCGATCATCGTCGTCTACGAGTCCAAGGGCGTGTTCGCCAGCCCCCGCGCTTGGTGGCTGCTGCGCTCGATGGGCCATGCCGAGACCTACGTGCTCGACGGTGGCATGCGCGCCTGGAAGGCCGCCGGATTCGAAACCGTCGATCACCGCGAACAGCCTACCGCGGAGGGCAATTTCGTTGCGCACTTCAACCCGCGCTGGTTCATCCTGCCCATTGCTGAGGTCAAGCGCCTGCTGGATACCAAGGAGAAGCCGGTGCTGGATGCACGCTCCGCAGGCAGGTTCGCAGGCACCGAACCCGAGCCCCGCAAGGGCGTTCGCTCCGGACACATGCCGGGTGCAAAGAACCTCCCGTTCACCGAGGTCCTCAACGAACATGGACTCTACAAGTCCAAGGAAGAGCTTCAAGAAATCTTCGAAGGACTTGCCGGCAAGAGCAAGTCCATCGTTACCTCCTGCGGCTCTGGTGTCACCGCAGCCATCATTGGCTTGGGCGCACACCTGGCAGGAATCGAGGAGGTCGCCATCTTCGACGGTTCCTGGACCGAGTGGGAAGGCACCGACGGCTACGACGTTGAAACCAGCTAACCCTCCCCTTGCAGGCGAAAGACCATCGCCTCGCCCCTCCCGGTGGCTACGCGTAGCGCTTGGTCTTATTACCCTCCTTGCTGTCATCATCGCCGCCGGTATCGCTGCCGGGGTGATCCACCTTCGCCCGCGACTTTCTCATTACCGACGCCGCAGGAGTAGTTGGCACAGCCAGCCCCGCCACGCTGTGCCGGACATGAGGGGCAAATCAGCGAAGATGTGGGGCCTAGCCTCGCAGGTCAGCGACCTCCAGAATGCAAGAATGCTCCCCTCCCGTGTTCATTTTCGGGAGGGGAGCATTTTTTCTCTCAAGGATGAGCCAGCTGCCCTAGGCTTTGAGCCTGAGCCACACAAGCTCGGACTCGGTCGTCGGCCTAGTCGCGCCAGCCACGCTCGCCACGTTCACGATCGGCGCGGCCGCGGCGATCATCGCGGTCGCGGTAGCCACCACGGCCACCGCGGCGATCGTCACGGTCGCGGTAACCGCCACGACGCTCCTCGCGATCGCCACCACGGTAACCGCGGGCGCCGCGGTCTTCACGGTCGCGGTAGCCACCACGGCCTCCGCGCGGTGCGCCGGAGTCCTTTTCCAGGTGGATGAGCTGTCCGGAAATGCGGGTATCGCGCAGGTTGTCGAAGACGGACTTCGGCAAGTCAGAAGGCAGCTCCACCAGGGTGTGATCCACGGCGATGGTGATGCGGCCGAAGTCCTTGTGGTTGAGCCCGCCCTCATTAGCCAACGCACCGACGATGGCACCTGGGCGCACGTGCTGACGCTTGCCCACTGCCAGGCGGTAGGTGGTCATGTCCTTGTCGGAACGCTCAAAGCGTCCGCCACGATCGCCACGGTCGAAGCGATCACCACGATCGGAGCGGTCCCCGCGATCGCGACCACCACGGCGGTCATCGCGATCGAAGCGTTCACGGCGCTCGCGACGCTTCTCTGGCGGCGGCTCCTTCATGAGGAACTCGTCGCCGGCGCGAGCCTGGGTAGCCAGCGCAGCTGCGATGTCCTCGAGCGGCACGTCGTGCTCCTCGGAGTACTGCTTGACCAGCGAGCGGAAGACGTCGATCTGCGAATCCTCCAGCGACTCCGTGATGGAGTCCGCGAACTTGGCCTTGCGGGACTCATTGACCTCGTCCACGGTAGGCAGGTCCATCTCCACCAGCGTGGCGTTGGTAGCCCGCTCGATGGAGCGCAGCATGCGACGCTCGCGCGGGGTCACGAACAAAATCGCCTCACCCGAACGTCCGGCGCGGCCGGTGCGACCAATGCGGTGGACGTAGGACTCGGTGTCGTTCGGGATGTCGTAGTTGAACACGTGGGTGATGCGCTCAACGTCGAGGCCGCGGGCCGCGACGTCGGTGGCAACCAGGATGTCCAAGCGACCGTCCTTGAGCTGATCCACGGTGCGCTCGCGCTGCGCCTGGGCGATATCGCCGTTGATGGCAGCGGCGGAGAAGCCACGGGCGCGCAGCTTTTCGGCCAGCTCCTCGGTCTCGTGCTTGGTGCGCACGAACATGATCATTGCCTCGAACTCGGTGACTTCGAGGATTCGGGTCAGCGCATCGAGCTTGTTGCGGTGAGCAACGTTGAGGTAGCGCTGGGTGATGTTCGTGTTGGTGCGGGTCTCACTCTTGACCTGGATCTCGTGCGGATCCTTCATGTAGTCACGAGAGATGCGGCGAATGCCGTTCGGCATTGTCGCGGAGAACAGCGCAACCTGCTTGTCTTCTGGGGTGTCCTCGAGGATGCGCTCGACATCTTCTTGGAAGCCCATGTTGAGCATCTCGTCAGCCTCGTCAAGCACGAGGAAGCGCAGCTCGGAGATGTCCAGCGAGCCCTTTTCCAGGTGGTCGATGACGCGACCTGGGGTGCCCACGATGATCTGCGCGCCGCGGCGCAAGCCGGACAGCTGGATGCCGTATGCCTGACCGCCGTAGATCGGCAGAATGTGAATGTCGCCGAGGTGATCGGCGAAGGACTGGAAGGAGTCTGCAACCTGCAGTGCCAGCTCACGGGTCGGTGCCAGCACCAGTGCCTGCGGGTGACGCACGGAGCGGTCAATCCGCGACAGGATCGGCAGCGCAAACGCAGCCGTCTTACCGGTACCGGTCTGGGCCAGACCCAATACGTCATGGCCTTCCATCAGCACGGGGATGGTCTGCGCCTGAATCGGCGACGGGGTTTCAAACCCCACCTTCGCAACGGCCTTCAGAACCTCTGCGGGCAACCCCAAGTTATCGAAACTTGGTCCCTGATTCTCATTTGTCGACTCGCCCTGGGCCTCCTCGTTTGAGGAGTCACTTTCTGAGTCACCCATCTCTACATTTTCAACATCATTGTCCGCGTCTTCAGCGGAGCCGGTGGCCTCAGAAGTGTTCGCAACCCTGGAGTCGTCTACATCGCCCAAAACGTCCTCAACGGACATTGGACCATTGTCTACCTGCGAATTTTCCTGAGATTCCGACACATTATTCACGTCCAGCTCGTTCTCGCCGCTGGTGGCGTCATCGGTAATACTCATTGCCACTCAAACTTACGCTATAACACCCCATTTTTCCTAGTTATTGCGATAAAGGTGACCACCCCACACAGTTCACAAACATGCGATCGCGGTCACGGACGCAACTTTGCATGCTTGCCGACGGCTAAAGCTTGTAAACCACTCGGTGAGGACAATAGTCGCCCCCTTTTGTTTTACTTGTTCCAAGAACTTCTCATGCTTACCGAAAAGATACCGAAGATGACTCGACAGAAAATCCAGGTCACAGGCGCTGTTCTTGTAAAAGATGGACTCATCCTTGCTGCTCAACGAAGCCTTACTAAATCCCAAGGCGGTCTATGGGAGTTTCCAGGCGGCAAGGTAGAACCAGGCGAAACACCAGAACAGAGCCTTGCCCGAGAACTAAAAGAAGAGCTACTTTGTGACGCCAAGATTGGTGACCTAATCACTACTTCCGAACACACATACGAACACGCCACAATTGTCTTGTCGACTTATTTTTGTACGCTCCTTGGCAATGCCCCTCGCCTTACCGAGCATCAAGAAATTCGTTGGATGAAACCCGAGGAGCTGGCCACCCTCGATTGGGCGCCGGCGGACATCCCGACAGTGGAAATCCTTCAGTCTGGAAACTATTCATCAAGCTCGTTGCAAGAAAGGTAGCAAGCAAAATGGCATCAAGGGATTCCAAGGCAAGCAGGGACTCTGCACTCGCCCTCGGTATCTATGAAACCCCAGTAACTAAGCGAATCAAAGAACGTCTTGAAGCGACTCATGAGCAGCATCCCTTCTATGCCGAGGAAGTCCATGCGTTATCCAAGCCCGACGATGATCTCCGCCCCCGTTTCAACGATGCCATCGCCCGTGAGTTTTCCATCCGTCTTGAGGCGCGACTTTCAGAGCTCAAGGATCAGAGTGACCGCATTCATCTGATTAACACGTTGGCATCTTTGCTTGATGAGGATTCGGTTGTTGATTCCGAACAATTGCTAACTTCGATTCGTCAATCAGCTTTAGAAGCAGCTCCCCGGCCTCCTGAACTTCCACTATCTTCCCTGGCGCTTCTGACAAACGCGAGAAACGAATCGAATCTCCACATTGAACTTCGTAGAGAGCTCGAAACAGCAGATTCCGTGGACTTACTGCTCGCGTTCATTAAGACCAGCGGTCTGCGAGTCCTCCACGATCCACTCGCGAAGTTGAGAGATCGCGGAATCCCCTTCCGCGTCATAACAACGACCTATTGCGGTGCCTCCGATAAGGCTGCAATCGATCGACTAGTGAACGAGTACGGTGCCGAGGTAAAGGTCTCCTACGAGTCAAGCATGACCCGCCTCCATGCAAAGGCGTGGCTTTTTCGACGAAACTCTGGATTCGACACCGCCTACATCGGAAGCTCAAATCTGTCGAATTCCGCACTCGTCAGTGGCATGGAGTGGAATGTCCGCACTTCAAGCGGAAAGTCACCCGAGATCGTCAACAAGTTCATTGCCACATTCGACACTTACTGGGCCGACAAACATTTCCTTAGCTACAATCCCAAAACCGATGGAGAACAACTCCGCAAAGCCCTCCAAAGGGAACGTTTCGCTGGTGACCCAACTGCGTCGGAAATTACCATTGCAGGTTTGACCGTCACGCCATTCCCCTACCAGCAGGAAATGCTGGAAGACTTGCAAGCGGAACGGGAACAACACGATCGACATAAGAATCTTCTCGTCGCAGCGACCGGTACCGGTAAAACCATCGTCGCTGCCCTCGATTACCGAAACATGTGCGACAAGCTTTCGCGCCGTCCTAAGCTTCTTTTTGTCGCCCACCGAAAAGAGATCCTCAGCCAAGCTCTTCGATCCTTCCGAGAAGTGCTCAAAGACGGAAGTTTCGGCGAACTACTTGTTGACGGTATGGAACCTAAACAATGGACCCACGTCTTTGCGAGCATCCAATCACTGAATAGCAGTCGCTTGGAAAAGCTGGCAAAGGACCACTTCGAGTTCATTATCATCGACGAGTTTCACCATGCCGAGGCCAGCACTTACCGCCGGGTCCTCAACTACTTCACTCCAAAAGAACTACTGGGTCTCACTGCCACACCAGAACTCGGTGACGGCGCTAATGTCATGGAGTTCTTCGACTACCGGGTTGCTCACGAACTTCGCATTTGGGATGCACTGTCACTCCAACTTCTCGCACCAATGCAGTATTTCGGAGTCAACGACGGAACCGATCTGCAACAGGTGGAGTGGGACAAGCGAAAGCGCGAGTATTCCACAGCCGCGTTGAATGACCTCTATGTCGCGCGCGGAAACCAGCGCGCAAAAATCATCCTGCAAAATCTCGAAAAGTATGCCTTCGATTTGAGCAGCATCAAGGCCCTTGCGTTTTGTGTTTCCATCGAACACGCCACATTCATGAACGCTTACTTCAACGAGATGGGCGTGCCATCTGCGGTGCTCACGGGACAAAGCACCGCAGACGAGAGAAATCGCACACTTACCGAACTTCGAAGTGGTGCCATAAAAGTAGTCTTTTCCGTAGACCTTTTCAATGAGGGACTCGATATCCCCGAGATCAACACAGTTCTACTGCTGCGACCAACTCAAAGCCCGGTCCTTTTCCTTCAGCAAATTGGTCGTGGACTTCGCCTATCCCCTGGAAAAGAATCCTGCCTCATTCTCGACTTCGTCGGTCTTCACAATTCCGAATTCGATATGGAGCGGCGTTTCCGAGCCCTCACAGGTCTCGGTGGTCGCCGATTGGTCCAGCAAGCCGAAGCAGATTTTCCACTTCTCCCCGCAGGAAGCAGCATTTCATTAGACAAGCTAACCAAAGAACAAGTACTGCAAAACCTCAAGCAAGTCACCAAGGCCACGTCTAAACGAATCGTCGAACTGGCACGAATCACCCGGACCACCTCGCTTACCGATTTCTTGGGTGACACGGGACTGTCCGTTTTTGAAATCTACCGGCCAACCAACGCTAGCTGGACCTATTACCTAAGCGAGGCGAATCTGATCGATCGTTATGAAGCGAAAAAGGATCCCCTCGTCAATCGGGTGCGAGCCTTTGTCCACGTCAATGATCTTGAGCGTGCACGCGAGTACACGCGGCTCCTCAATCCGGATGGTCCGTCTTTTGGTAATCTTTCCCAATCTGAGAAAGCCTACGCTCGAATGTTCTTGCTGAACATTTGGGGAAACCGCCCGCTGGCATCGGTTCCGGATTCTTTCGAAAATGCCTTGGATCAGGTCCGGAGAAATACGAACTTCTGTACTGAACTCACCGAGCTTCTCAAGATTCAGGTCGAAGAGAGTAAAGCAAACCCCAAAGGATTGACCGGTCCTTTGGCCAACTCACCTTTGCGGAGCCACGCACGTTACTCCCTAGCTGAACTCATGGGAGCACTCAAGGATGACGAGTTAAAGAAGCTGGCAAGTCTGCCGAGGGAGGGAGTGTGTTATCTCCCGGACCAAGGCACAGACCTCTTCTTGGTCACCCTCAACAAGGACGAGAGGCACTTTACCGAGACCACCTCCTACAAGGATTATCCAATTTCTCCCGACCTATTCCACTGGGAATCTCAGTCACAGACTTCTCTCAAGTCGAAGACCGCACAACGATATATCCATCACAAAGAACTCAGCCACTCGTTGTTGTTAGCTGTCCGAAGCTCGAACAATAACTCACTTGGACTAGCCGAAGCATTCACGCTCCTCGGGCAAGCAGAATATGTTTCGCACAAGAATGAAAAACCCATTCAATTCGAGTTGAGACTTCACAGGGAAATGCCGCAAAGGCTGTTCTTGGAAGGTCGTACCGTGGCTTAATGATTGCCATCATGAGAAATATTAATCCGGAAAGCCCACTGCAGCCTTGCCCGAGGTTCGTAAGGGTCCCTTCGAAAGAAAAGCACAGTACGTCACCGCAATCGGCCTCTACTAATGCGGTGACATCCCCATTGGTCCATTCAATCAGGCACTCAATCGCAGGAAGTAGAAGCGTGAGAGTATACGAGTGGGTTGTCGACCTTCAGCTGAACTGCTTCTCCGATTTCCGGGCGGTGGCTGCAATCTACCCGAAACGACTGGCCTCGGCTCATCGCAGTAACGGAATAGCTGCCGCCATTGAATAACACGCTCGTCACTTCCGCACTTATTATGTTGTCCCCCCGTACTGTGTTCGGTTGGATGCTTACGTGGCGGGATAGGACCGCCAGAGTGAGATCCGATTTCTTCGGTATGGTCGGGACCGGATCAAATTCCTCCGCTGGCCAAGCAAGTCCGAGTTCCCGGCAAATCACCTTGGCGTCGGAATGCACTGCCTTAAGTAGAGTTGCATCCAGTAGGAAGGCTGCCACCTCGGGTGTCTTCGGGCGAGAAATGATCTCCTGTGGCGTTGCACATTGGAGGATATTGCCGCGCGACATCACAGCAACCCGATCGGCAATGGCGAGTGCTTCAGAGCGATCATGGGTGACATGCACGGCCGTGAGCCCTGCTTTTCTGGTCAACGAGACCAACTCACGCCTCAACGTATCTCGTAAAGGCTCATCCAACGCGGATAGCGCTTCATCCAGAAGCAAAACTGACGGCTCAGCCACAATCGCGCGAGCCAATGCGACACGTTGCCGTTGACCCCCTGAAAGACTGGCAGGCTTGCGACCACCAAATCCCGGCAGTCCGACAAGTTCTAATACCTGGTCGACTAGAATGCGACGCCTCTGCTTCGATACCTTGGCCATTTTGAGCGGAAACCCAATGTTTGCGGCAACGGACATGTGCGGCCAAACCGCGTGCTGCTGAAACACCATACCGATCCCTCGCCGTTCCGGAGGAACAAGTGAAACATCTTCACCGTCTAGTTTCACTGCTCCGGAAGTTGGGTGGCCAAATCCGGCAATTGTTCGCAGAAGGGTGGTTTTCCCCGAGCCCGAGGCCCCGACGAGTGCGACGAATTCACCGTCTCCAACGGATAATGAGGCCTCATCAAGGCCTTTATTTCCATTGGGAAATTCAACGGTAACTTCGTTTACATCAATCGCTGCCATGGATCTAAACTCCATTTCTCGCTGGACGAATAGTTGCGGCAAGTGCTGCCACTCCCACCAGCAAGAAGAGCAGCGAAAGTGCAGAGGCCTGGTTGTAATTTCCCGCTTGTTGCAGGTTGAATACTTGCACACCCAAGGTTGTCGTGCCTGGCGCAATGAGCAGGACGGAGACCGTCAACTCACGCATTGCAGTCACCGCGACCAGTACCCCTCCTGAAATCGCCGCGGGGATAACTAATGCACCAGAAGTAGAAATCAATGCGCGCATAGGCGGTGCACCAGATATTAGCGCCGCTTCCTCAAAGGATTGGGGCATGGATTGGAGAGGGGCACGCACTGACTGCAAAACCAGCCCGGAAAAGGCGCACACGTACGCTGCCAAAATGACCCAGAGCGTGTTGTACATCCCGGTGTACCTTCCGAAGATAAGCCATGCTACGCCAATGATTAGACCAGGTAAGACCATTGGGAGTAAAACGATCGCGGAAAGTAAGGTTCTACCAGCTAGACGGGTACGAGTGATGATGAGACCGATCCCCCAACCTAGGAACCCACAAATTACCGCGGCAGATACGCCAAGAACGAGTGAGTTAGCAAATCCTTCAACCACCCGGGGATTCGACAAGGCACTAGAGAAATTGTCCATAGTGACTGTTTCCAAGGAAAATGGAAGACCCGGTGCTGGTAGGAGGGCGCGATACGTCAAGCCCATCAACGGGCCTATAGATATCCCTAGGCCGACGATCCATGCAGCAATAGAAATTGGCAACCGCAACTTTCCCAATGGCAATTGACTTCCCGCGCGGATTTCATGTGCTGACGTAGTCGCACCTCGCGACACCATTATGTCGGCTATCACGGCAAGGCAACCAAGACCTAGCAAACCAACCCCAAGCGTCGATACCACTTGCAGAGGGTTGTCGACCGTCCCCGAATCCATGAATCGATAAATCATCGTTGCCAGCGTTTCGAATCGTGCAGGCGATCCGAGTATTGCTGGGATACCAAAATCAGCAAGATTGGCGATTGCTGCCAGGGTGAAAGATGCGATAAGCGCAGGTCGAAGCAATGGGATGGTCACGGAGAAAAACACTTGCCCAGGGCTTGCCCCGGCGATTCTCGCAGCTAGTTCTAATTCAGGTGGAATCGATCGCAATGCCGAAACAATGATCACGTACGCCATCGGGAATGAGTGGACGGCGAGTAGAAACGTTACGCCGTCGGCCCCGTAGATGTTCCACACTTCTCGACCAAGGATTCTATTTATTCCCTGACTCGGACCGAATAACTGCATCCACGCGATGGCACCGATAAAAGGCGGGACGAGAAGCGGTGACAACAGCAACAGGCGCAGTGCACGCCCACCCACGATGTCCGTACGGTCCAGCAGCAATGCAACAAGAAGGCCTGCGAACACCGCAAGGCAGGCGGACAACAAGGTGGTGGCGAGCGAGTTCCTCAGCGCGTCCACCACACCATGCTCTATCAAAAGTGGGATTTGGTTTCCACCGAGTGCGATTGAGATAACCAGGGATAGAGGGACAACGAACAGTCCCACGGCAATCAGCCAGGCCCCTGCAACTGTCAGGGATAAAGCGGGACCGGCACATGATCGGCCCCGCATTACTTTAGGCAACGGAATCCTGGAAGACCTTCACCGCAGCTTCCTTATCTGCAGTGATCTTCTCCAGGTCCTGCTTCATCAAAGTGATGTCTTCGAGAGCGGGAACCCCCTCCGGGGTCTTTACATCATTACGGACGGGGAGGTAAGACTGCTCCACCGCCAATGACTGTGCCTCCTTAGAGAGGAGGAAATTGATATAGGTCTGAGCCGCCTCTTTATTTTCGGATGCCTCGAACACCCCTGCGGGCTCCGTGATGTAGGGGACGCCTTCAGTGGGATAGGAAATTGCAATTGGCGAACCCTTCGCGGCAAGATCACGCACGAGGTAATCAACCACGATACCTACAGGACGGGATCCGGAAGCGATCTCCTGGGACGTCGGTCCATTTGATTCAGCAATCATTGGAGTGTTCTGTCCAAGAGCCTTGATCCACGCTTCGCCCAGCGCCGGATCATTCTTCCACACAGAAGCATTGAACGCGGCTGCGCCGGAAACCGCCGGATTCGGGAGGACGATTTTTTCCGAGTACTTGGGATCTACCAAGTCCTGCCAGGACTTCGGGGCTTCGTCTTCGCTGATCACAGAGGTGTTGTATGCGATGACAGTGGGAATGATGCGAGTTCCAACGTAGTAATTCTCTGGGTCACGAGCCTCTTCAATCACCTGCTCGGTGTCAACCCCTTCTAATTCAGAAAGGTCATTGCTCGCTGCGTACTTTTCGAAGGTTGCTGCATCTGCAGCCCACAGAACGTCTGCCTCAATCTTTCCGGATTCCTTTTCGGCTGCAATTCGAGCGTTCAAATCACCAGTACCCGCTCGGTAAACTTCAACCTCAATGTCAGGGTACTGCTCGCTGAACAGTGCGTTAATAGCATCAACCTTTTCCTCCGGCTCAGATGTATAGACCGTGAGTGTCGTCTTTTCTTGCGCAGCGGCCGTGTTGTCCTCCGCGGCGTTGGAATTCTCTGTAGGCTCCGCACAAGCGGCCAAGACTCCGCCTGAGGCGACTACCGCCAGCAATACACCGGTGAGACGACGTTGGAACATGAATCCTCCATAGGTTTCTTACTAAGGTTTACCTATGGAATGGAACTCTGGCTCAGTTAAGAAGAGTCATTGTGTAGGGAAACTCTTCGGAAATTATTGGTTGCTACTGGGAACTGCAAGGGCAAGAATGCTTTGGTTATCTACTGGCCGGTAAGTTCCTCGTCATTGAACTTCAGTCATCGGTGAAAATGCAGGTGATTCCCTATAGTCAGCGACTACTCGAACCCCTCTGCGGGACATGCAATGGTGATTGTGGAGGAATTGTCTGCGCGCGAATTAACGGTTCCATGGGTATCGCTGTCATAGGACGCCCAGCAATACCTGACCGTGGAGAGTTCCTTGGTATCGCCTTGCGCGCTCAAACGCATCCAAGATTTCGACGATTTCTACTGTTGTGAAGAAGGCGATGCTCTCCCTCAGAAACTCCTCGCCAAAAGTGTCAAGGAGATCCATTGCGGGAAAAATCGGGCTGTAAAAAAAAGACATTGGGTCTCCCTTTGGCGACTGTATTAATCGCCATTAGCGCCGGCAGCATCCATTCTCGAAAGTCACAAGAATGGCAACAGGCCACGTAACGGTGCTCCTCGGAACGACCCTGCCAAGGGAAGCCGGGTTTTTAGGAAACCTTCAACTGCACAGATTCCCCAAGGCGCATGAAGGTCGACTCTTCGCCGACGATCTCGTAAAAACCTGAAATCGTCTCCAGCTCGGCGTAGGGCGCTTCAATGGAGAAACTGAGGTTTTCGGCTGGGCACTCCGCGGTCAGCGCTGGGTGTACATCTCCTGGCTGTGGTATCAGCATGCGTGACTCCGAGTCATTGCGCACCCAGTTATACATCGCCCACATTGCTGCATCCCACTTACCGGCGCCTGCGAGAGCATTCAAAATCGCAAAGATCTCCGGATTGGTCAGGTGCTTGATGACCTCAGAAATGAGATCGAAGCTGCAAATATCCACCAGCGGCATAGGCTCGCGGTTACCGAAATAGCTAATCGACATTACAACCCCTTTCGATGAAAGGATACAAGAAACGGCGAACCTTAAGGCCTGCCGTACCTTTGTCTGGGTGTAATTGTCGAGAAGTTGGAAGATTCTGCTCCTTGATTAAGCCAGGCGCCGTGCCCCATCACCCGGGCGCGCCACCAAGAAGGTGGGGGCCGGGAAGCCGCGGTCGAGGGCAGCCTGCTCGATCTTTGCCGCGGTGGCCTCGACATCCTGGGCGTTCACCAGCGCAATGACGGAACCGCCGAAGCCACCGCCGGTCATGCGGGCGCCGTACTCGCCCGCCGCGTGGAACGCGGACTCCAGCTCCTGAGTGACCACCTCATACTGGTCACGCAGGGACTCGTGGGAGTCCTGCATGAGCTGGCGGAAGGTAGCCATGTCATCGGCTTCAAGCGCGTGGGCGGCTTCGATCGTGCGGGCGGTCTCCTCCACCACGTGCTTGACTCGTTTGGTGGCCTCCGCTACATCGAGGTTGTTCTCCTCTGCCCAGGCGGATGCCTTTTCTACGGCGTCGTCGATGTCGCGGAAGGTCGCCTCCGGCTGGGCCTGGGTAAAGGCGTCGATGACGCCGCGGCGCGAAGCGTATTGGCCGTCGTTAAGGGCATGCGGGGCATTCGTATCGGCGATGAGCAAGGCCAACCCCTTGGCGGCCAGGTCGAAAGGAACCGGGGTGGTTGTGCCTTCATGGAAGTCGATGACAAGGGCCTTGCCGTGCTCACCATAGAGGCTGGAGCGCTGATCCAACCCGCCGGTGGAGGCGCCGACCACCTCGTTCTCAGCGCGGATGCAGGCATCGACCAAGCCGGGAAGGTCATTGCGAGTTGGCGCCTTGTGATTGGCCAGCTCAAAGGCGGCGACGGCGGTAGCACACTCGAGGGCGGCAGAGGAACTAAGACCTGAGCCAAGCGGGACATCGGAGACAATCGCCAGGTTATAGCCCTGCACGGTGGGGATGACCTGCGACTGGGTGGCAGCCCAAATGGTGCCCACCACGTAGCCAGACCAATCGGCAGGGTGCAGCGGGCCCACCTCATCGACCGGGATGGTCGTTTCCATCTTGGTGCCGTCCGGGGCGATCGAGACCACCCGGTAGACGCCATCCTCATTCGGTGCGGCGGCCACGGCAGTAAGTTGCTCAAGGGCGAAGGGAATGGACACGCCCGCAGCGTAGTCCACGTGATCGCCGATCACGTTCACGCGGCCAGGGGCACCCCAGACACCCTTTGGGTCGCGGCCGAAAGCCTCCTTGAACAGGCGGGCCGCGTCTTCGGCGAGGTGTTGGGGTTGGCGGGTGGAAATCCAGCGTGGCATTAGGGCCATACCTCCTTGAATCGGGCGGCGATGGCCTCCGGGGTGGTGTCGTTGATCCACACGGACTGGGAGGACTCGCTGCCAGCGAGGAACTTCATGCGGTTCGGGGAGCGCATGAGCGAAAACAGTTGTAGGTGAAGTCGGGAATAGCGACGCAAGCTCGGATCGACCGGGGCCTGGTTCCAGCCCGCGATGTACGGGGTCTTCTCCACGCCTGGGAAGAAGCGGTCCACCGCCGTGTACAGGCGCTTGAGCAGGTGGGCTAGGTCCTCGCGCTCGGCGTCGGAAAGCTCGGTGAAGTCGGCCACGTGACGGTTGGGCCAGACCATGACCTCCACCGGCCACTTGGCTGCGGCCGGAACGAACACGGTGAAAAACTCGGTCTCTTCGATGATGCGAGTGCCGGCGCTGCGTTCGTCGGCAAGCAATTGTGCAAACAGCTCCTTGCCCGGATGCGCAGCAGCAAAGGCCTTGCTGGACTCGACGATCGAGGCAAGTCGCGGCGAAAGGAACGGGTAGGAGTAGATCTGGCCGTGCGGGTGCTGCAGGGTCACGCCGATCTCCTCGCCGCGATTCTCGAAGGGGAATACCTGCTGGATACCCTCGATGGCCGACAGGGCAGCCGTGCGATGCGCCCAGGCTTCAATGACCGTGCGGATGCGCCTAGGCTCGAGATCCTTGAAGGACTTGCTGACATCTTCGGTAAAGCAGACCACCTCGCAGCGGGCCTTCGCGGGCTTGCGCGGGTAGGCCTCGATGCCGTCGACCAGGTACTCCCAGCCGGAATCGTCGATGTTCATGGAAAAGCTCGGAAAGCGGTTTTCGAAGACGACCACGTCATAGGTCGGCGAAGGAATCTCCGTGGGCAGCTGGCCCGGCTTGCTGGGCGCAAGCGGGTTTTCGTTGGCCGGGGGCATGAACGTGCGGTTCATGCGGTGGGCGGCATAGGCCACCCAGGCGCCGGTCAGCGGATCGCGGCGCATCTCCGAGGTCGTGTGCGCCTGGGGCAGGTCGCGGGGATCGTCGAGCACCCGCTCCCCTTTCGACTTCGGGGTGTCATCGAAGTAGAGGATCTCCCGGCCGTCGGCCAGCCGGGCTGCGGTCACACTTACCCCGGCGGCGAGGGTCTGCGGCATGGCGGCCTCGTGCCCGGTGGAAGTGGTGGCCGGGCTAGGCGCTGCGGAGGTGGTAGCTGGGCTGGTAGCGGAAGCGTGGATGGGTTGTTTGTTAGTGCTCATGGTGCTCGTGGTCTCGCCTGGTTGGAAACTTTTGTGGGGTTGCAGCTTTAGCGGCGTGCGGGAGGGGGAAAAGGCCTAGTTTGCCTGCCTAGTTTGCCTGCCTAGTTTGCCTCGTCGACTGCGATTGGGCGCAGCTTCGCCCACAGTGCGAAGACGATGCCCACGGCCAGCATGGCGATGCCAGCCCAGAGGTTGTCGGCGGAGCTCTTCTCCACGCCGGTCTCGGGGTTGATGCCGGGATCCAGCGCGAAACTGCAGATGACAAGGACGAGGCCATAGATGCCGATCAGCGCGCCGATGACGTTGCGGATGTCGAAGGCGCCCGCGAAGTGCTGGCTGCTGGCCTTCGGTTGATGGGTGCTCATGGTGAAAAGTTCCTTAAGTGAAATAAGAAGGACGAGATGGTGGCGGATTCTGGCGCAAGGCACGCCGCGTGAGAGTCAGTGCTGCTGTGCCTGCAAGCCGCATCCGCTTAGAGGAAGATGATGTTGAGGGTCACGACCATCGCCAGGCACAGCATGCCCAGCGGCACGGTGCGGCGGTACCACGGCAGCGCAGCCTCGGTGTCATCGGCGAAGTGGGACTTCGGGGTCACCGACTTCACAAAGCCCACCAGATCCTCGTCCGGCTTCGGCGTGGTAAAGGTGCTCACGATGACCGAGACGATGATGTCCGTGATAAAGGCAAGGGTGGCGGCGACGAAAGCGGTACCCTGACCCGGCAGGTTGACCACCGGGTTCTCCCCCAGCGACAGTGCCCAGAAAATCACGGCGGCGGCGGTGCCGGAAACCAGGCCCGACCAGCCAGCGTGCGGAGTCATGCGCTTCCAGAACATGCCCAGGATGAAGGTGGCAAAAAGCGGGGCGTTAAAGAAGCCGAACAGCGTCTGCAGGTAGTCCATCACGTTGCCGAAGTTGCGAGCCAACAGCGCGGTGAACACGGCGATGAGGGTGGCCACGACGGTGGCGATACGGCCGAACTTCAGGTAGTAGTCATCCTCGCGGTCCTTGACCACATACTGCTGCCAGATGTCGTAGCTGATCACGGTGTTAAAGGCGGAAATGTTGGCAGCCATGCCAGCCATGAAGGAGGCAAGCAAACCGGCGATGGCAACGCCCAGCAGGCCGTTGGGCAACAGGTCGCGCATGAGCAGCAAGATGGCGTCATTCGGCTTGGCGGTGGCCTCCGGGCCCATGAGCTCAGCAACGGTCACGCTGGCGACCATGCCCGGCAGCACCACGAGGAAAGGAATGAACATCTTCGGGAAAGCGCCGATGATCGGGGTCTTGCGGGCAGCCGAGATGGACTCGGAAGCCATTGCGCGCTGGACCTCCACGAAGTTGGTGGTCCAATAACCGAAGGAGAGCACAAACCCCAGGCCGAAGGTAATACCGATGACCGAAAGCACCGGGGAGCTAAAGCCCGACAGATCCATGCCCGGCCAGGTGTGGAAGTGCGATTCGTTGGCCACGGCATCCTTCAGGCCAGACCAGCCGCCCACACGGTTCATGCCAATGATGGTCAGCGGCAACAGCGCTGCGACGATGACGAAGAACTGCAGCACCTCGTTGTAGATGGCGGCAGACAGGCCGCCGAGGGTGATGTAGGAAAGTACGATGACGGCAGCGATGATCAGCGTCAGCCAAAGCGGCCAGCCCAACAGGGCGTTGACGATCTTGGCCAGCAGCAGCAGGTTCACGCCGGCGATGAGCAGCTGAGCCAGCGCGAAGGAGATGGCGTTGACCAGGTGCGCGCCCGCGCCGAAGCGCTTGCGCATGAACTCAGGAACCGAGCGCACCTTCGAGCCATAGTAGAAGGGCATCATGACGATGCCGAGGAAGACCATGGCCGGCACGGCGCCGATCCAGAAGTAATGCATCGTCTGGAATCCGTACTGCGCGCCATTAGCGGACATGCCGATGATCTCAACGGCACCCAAGTTGGCGGAGATGAAGGCCAGGCCCGTCACCCAGGCAGGAAGGCCGCGGCCGGAAAGGAAGAAGTCAATCGAAGAGGAGACCTTTGCCTTCGCCGCCCAGCCAATGCCGAGGACAAATACGAAGTACAAGGCCACGAGGGTGTAGTCCACCCAGGAGGCGTCGAGTCTCAGTGCCGAATTCATGGGGCATCCTTTGGTCTTGGAAAAGTCGGGCTCGGCGCCGGTGGCACGAGCCCCTAAATGGGATGAATGTGAAGTTGTGAGGAAAGTGTGGTGTAGGAAAGACTTCGCGGAAGAAAGCCTTCCTCGTCTTTTTAAGGATTGATCGCTGTCATCCGAACGCTGAGGCGCTGCGGGCCACGGGCTAGATCATGGACATCGATCCCGCTGGTCAATGCGTTGGGCGGTCCCGTCATAGGTTCGACCGCGACCGCACGCCCGCGTGGTGCCCCTGGGTAGGGAATCTCAATGTCCTCACCCGGGGTAAAGATCTGGTACCAGGACAGCTCGCTGCTGCAGGTCATCTCCACGCCGCGTCCGGATTCGTCGGTGAAGGTGGTGGTGACGAACCCGTCCGCGCTGGAGTGGAAGCAGTCATCGAGGCTGTGTCCCCGAAGGGGCAGGCCCTGGGCCAGTTCCTGTGCAAGCGTGGACTCATGGGCTGTGCCCACGGGCAGCTTGCGTTGCGGGTCCAAGTCCAGTTGGGTATCCACATCTACTCGAAGCGTGCAGCTATCGGTAGGTGCGCCCTGGGCCTGGAGGTAGGTGTGCCAGCCGAACACGAAGGGGATGGCGCCTGTCGGCGCGACTTTTTCATCTTTGGCCTGGGCAACGAAGCGGGCATGAAGGCCGTCTTCGCCAAGCCCATAGGTGGCGGTCACCTCAGTCGACCACGGCCAGTGATTTTCAGGACCGATCTGGATGCCGAGGGTGACCGACTGGGAGGTGTGCTCCTGAAGGTGCCACTGCCGATCGAAGACCAACCCATGCAAGGCGTTGGAGCGGTCTTGCTCATTTAGCGGCATGCGGTACTCGGTCCCGTCCACCGTGAACGTTCCTTCGTCGAGGCGATTGGGCCACGGCGCGAGCACGAGCCCGGCTGTCAGCGGTGCGACCTCGCCTTGCGGGTAGGTTTCCACGAGTGCGCGCCCGTCGAAGGTCAGTGCCTGCAATCCCGCGCCGAGGGTGCTGATCACGGCACGGTAGTGATCGTTCTCAATGGTGTAGTAGCGAGTTGCCGCCGGCGCGGGAATCCCACTGCCCTGCGGTTCGACCCAGGTGTCCGACATGGTTCCGGTGGTGGAAGCCATCCTTGTCACCCCTTTACTGTGCTGAGAAATGTGAACGTATATCAATCGATTGCATCCCCAAGTCTAGGAAGAATTCGAGACACAATCAAAGGGTTTCGATGACGATCGATGCCAACTCGGCGTCATAATTCGGGCGGGCTTGACATTTTCTTCCGCCACCTTCTTACATCCAACGAAAGAGACTCACGTCACCGCATGGAGAAAAACTCGGACTGACCACAGTATTTGATTGTGAACGTTCACAGCCGATTCACACAACCACCCCTCACGGTGAAACGAGCACCCATCCCAACCCCCGTGAGACATAGCAAAAGACCGCAGCCCCAGTGAGACAAGGCTCAAATTCTGCGGTCTTTTTACCTCTTCACTAGTCCCCATTTTCGGGGGGTAAGAAAGTATCCCCCACTTCTTCAACCCCACGCCTTTCTCGCGGTAATCCCGCCGAAAACCCCTGCTAGGAAGCATGCATCCTGCTAAAGGGCCTGCTCCCCCAAGCAACGCGCTAGGGGCGTGCGCTGGCCCGCGGGGTATCCCCGTTTGCTGCCGGGATGAGATCAAACTCCTCAATGGTCTGCATGGACTCCCGCGCGGCTTCTTCGTCCACGATGGTCATGGCAAAGCTGTTTTGTACCAAGACCCAGTCCCCCGCCACGGCCTCCGGAACATAGGCAAAACAGCACGGCCGCCGCTCGCCTGCGACATCGATCTCTCCCATCGGAAATGGATCCAGGCTACTGCCCGGGTCAATCACCCGGGCCGGGATACCAAGACACATGGTGCAATCGTCCTTTCAAAAAAGCACTCGTATGAGTAAAAAGGATACGCCCACCCCATCAGACAAGGGTGTTTCCGTCCTCATCCACCACGGCCAGATTCATCATGCCCTCCGGGGCCTGGGTACACGGCAGGCAAGGATCGGCCGCGCGCACCGCCTGTTCCATCACCGGCTTCAGCTGCGGCACCGGCCCAAATTCCACCCATGCGCGCGAGAGCATTTCCGCAAGCCAGGGCTCATTTTGCGCGGTGGGGCTTAGAATCTGGCACCGTGCGAGCACCCCATCTTTGACCTCATAGTGGTGGATGAGCAGCCCCCGCGGCCCGTCGACCAAGCCGGTGCCCACGCCATCGGCTAGTACCGGCGCCTGGTGCCCCGATGCCTCTTCGGCATCCGCGAAGATGTCGTCACCTAAGCCCGCACTCAGCTGGGCGATCGCTGCTGCCGAGTCAGCCAGCGACTGCGCCTGCGCGCGGGCGGCGCCATACTGCGGGTAGCGCGCGGCGGGTCCTACGCGATAGGGATGCCAGGCACCGTCGATGAGCACCTCCGGGCGCGGCGTAATCGCCCCGGGGGCGGTCTCGCGCAAACGGTGGGCAACCTCGGCGGCCGGGATGAGTTCGCTTCTTTTCAACGTGGCGTGCCCATCGCTTGGGGCTAAGCCAGGCTCATTCAGGCGGATCAAGAGGAAGTCCCCCAGCGGGTCCCAGGCGCCGCTGGCATCGGTGACGATAATATCCGCACCCCGGTACTGCTCCAGGGGTTGCTGCGGCGGGCACTCGGCGATGAGCCCGTCTATGATCGGCCGTGTCTGCTCATACAGGTCAAGGATCTGTGCCCGCAGCTGCGTTGCCTGCTCCTTGAGCGGGAGCGCGCTGGGTTTGACCCCGCCGGGAGTGGCCACATCCGGAAAGTGCCCCGGCGCGCCGGCTAGGGCCTGGGCCTTCTTGCCCATGGTGCGCACCGCCACCGCCGCCGCCCGCGACTGTTTCAACGCCAAGCGCGGGCCCATCACGTCGAGCACGCTGCCGTGATGCAGCAACAGGCGCAACGCCCGGGCCGCCTCATCAGGTTGCGTGGGGCATAGCTGGTCCAGTGCCCGCATCCCCGCGAGGTGGTGGGTTACCGGGCACAGCCCGCACAGCCGCGTGACCATCGTGGGCACCTGCCAAGCGGGCTTGCCTTCGAGGAATGTGTCCACGCGGGGTACCCCGGCCACGTCGAAGGTTGCCACCCGGTCGGCGGATGCGGCCGCCGGGTCGATGATCACGCGCGCGGACAAGGGATCGACGATCTCATTGACCATTAGCTTGGTTTTTGTCATGGGGTTTTCGTGCCTTTACTCGGTAGAGTTCGTGCAGGATGTCTTGAGGCTTTAAGCCTTGGCCTTTCTTACTGTGGCCTTTGCGGGGCTTGTTGGTCTCGTGCGGGTTCGTTCTAGACTTAAGTCTCATGCACGAGTTGTCCTTGCTTACAGGCGTTGTCGCCACCGTTACCGAGGTTACCGCCGACAAGGTGGCCGAGGGAAAGCCCGTCGTGGCCGTGGGGCTGACTGTCGGGGCGCGATCCGGGGCGTTGATCGACGCCCTCGAATCTTCCTGGCCGCTGGCGATTGCAGGCACCGTGTGCGAGAACGCGCGGCTTGAGATCACCCCCGTTGCGGCCACCGTATGGTGCCCAACGTGCGGGTGCGAGCAAGAAATCGATGAGTTCTTCGCCTTGGTGTGTCCGGTATGCCAAACCCCCACCGCTGATCTGCGGCGGGGGCAGGAGTTTCTCATCGATTGGGTCGATGTCGGTTAGCGGCAAGCCTTAGATCGCTTCGGCCCAGCGGTCAAGGATGTCTTGCGCGGCACGGGTGGCGGCCGGAACCGCCACCGCCACCGCATCGCTGAGACCTACATGCAGTCGCGCATCCTTGGCCACCACGCCGACGACGACCACCTCCTCAGGCTCCTGCCCCAGCAGGCGGGCCACCGAGAGCAGGTCGAGCAGGCCCACCTGATGCGGGGATAACGCATTCTTGCGCAGGCGCGGGAGCTGGTCGCCCTCCAAGACCAGCACGGTGCCGGGGTGTTCGTCGGGGTCGTTGATCCCATCAACCACCAGCAGGCGCTTCGCGTCTTGGATTTCCGGGAGGATCTCCATGCCGAGCGTGCCGCCTTCGACGTAATCGACACCGCGCACCTTGGCGTCGGAAAGCAAAGAAAACACGGCAATGCCCACCCCATCATCGCTCATGATGGGGTTACCAATGCCTAAAACGGTCGTCTTCGTGCCCACTTACTCGATCTCCGGGGCATCGACTGGGGTGGAGCCGGTGGGCAGCCACACGGCACCGTTGATCATGGAGGACACGCCGCCATGATCTTCCAGGTTATCGGCGCGGAAGGCCAGGTAGACGTGGACCACCACGAAGCTCATGATGATGAACATGACCGCCGTGTGGAACAGGCGCAGGGCAGGCACGCCGAACCAGTGGACCGGGTAGGCCAAGATCACGTGGAAGATGTTCGACTGGTCGTAGATGCCATACAGGGCCAAGCCGGTGACCATCTGGATCGCGCACATGACGTAAATGCCGGTATAGGTCAGCTGCTGCAGGCCGTTGTGGCCGACATACTGCGGGCCTTCCTTCTTGAGGAACAGGTAGAACTGGACGGTGCCCCACATGTTTTTGGCGTCTTGCTTGTTATAGATCGGCCATAGCGCGCGCCAACGCATCTGTCGTTCCTTGGCGAACACCGTCAGCGACAGGCGCCAGATCGCCAGCGCGATCCAGCCCACGCCGGAGGCGATGTGGATAAAGCGCACCGTACCCATGAAGTAGCCGGTGTCGCTCGTAGCACCCGGACCGAAGAACGGGTCCATGATGTAGTAGCCCGTCACCGACAGCGCGACGATGAAAAAGACGTTGAACCAGTGCTGGAAGCGCAACGCCAGCGGCCACATCTGCACGCGGGTATAGCCCGGGCGGGTTGGGGCTAGGCGGGTGCGGCGCTCGCACACGCCAAAGCTCATGACACCGGCTAGCTGGTAGGAATCAGGATCCTCCGAATCCAGCTCCGCCACCGCGATGGCCATGCAGCGCCGTCCCACCTTTTGCATGGCGTTGACGTGCTTTTTCGCCAATACCCTCTGCTCGCGGGTCGCATTCGAGGCGGCGAGGACCGCCGAGACATCGCCGCGCATGACGGAGACATTGCGGCGAGACGCGCGTGCCCAGATATTGTTGACGGTCACGGTGGAATAGGGGCGCTCCGGGGTGCCGGGGACGAAGTCGACGGCGTCGTAGGTCTCGTCGGTCGCACGCCACAGTGCCACGTCGATGGGGTCATCGGAGCCTTCCGGGGCCACCGCGGCCATGCGGATGAGCGTTTCCTGGCCGTACTTGTCCACGGGGAAACTCGAGATGACCGAGAGCTCGGGCTTGGGCTCGTTTTTCCTAAAAACCGGGTTGCCCGCGTCAATCGCCGGGTTTTCCGGGGTGGGGTTGGCCCCTTGGGCGGGAACGTGAGTGGTCATTGTGTCATCACCTTGACGATCTCCTCGCCTTCCGCGTCCACCAGGTGGACCGCGCAGGACATACACGGGTCGAAGGAGTGGATGGTACGCAGCACCTCGAGGGGCTGCTTCGGATCTTCGAGCGGGTGCCCGCCGCCGGCGAGCGCCTCCTCGTAGGGGCCGCGCTGGGCCTCGGCGTCGCGGCCGCCGGACAGCCAGGTGGAGGGAACCACGGCCTGGTAGCGGGCGACCTTCTGGTCCTTGATGGTCACGTAGTGCGACAAGGTGCCGCGGGCGACCTCGAGCATGGCGAAGCCGCTTGATTCCTCGGGCCAGGAGCTGGGCTCCCACTTCTTCGGGTTGAAGACGTCGTAGTCGCCTTCCTTGATTCCCTTGATGAACTCCGGCAGCAAGTAGTTGAGCATATTGGTCGAGGTGGTCACGGCCTCCACCGCGCGCGCCAAGGTGCGGCCACCGGTGGAGTTGAACTTGTCCACCGTGATCCCTAAGGTGGCCATCGCGTCGTCGACAAGCTTCTTGGTCTCCGGCTCGTTTTGCAGGTAGGCCAAAAGCACGCGGGCAACCGGTCCCATCTGGGTGGGGCGACCGTCGTAACGCGGCGCCTTCGACCAGGTGTACTCCTGGTTGTCAGCCAGCCACTCATAGGGTGGCTGCGGCCCGGTGTAGGCAGGTGTGGTCTCACCCTCGCTCGGCTCGAGGCCTTCTTCGTTGCCCACGGAGTATTCCAGCCACGCGGAGGCCACGTATTCCTTAATCTTGGCCGGGTCAAGCGGGTGGACCGTGGTGTAGTCGCCGTCGAGGATCACACCCGGGGTGATCTCGGGGTGTCCGTGCGAGAGCGAGCGCTCGAGCTGGTCGCCGCGGATGGCGGCGCCGGCCATGCCCACTGCCAGAAAGGTATCGGCCGACTTTCCGATGTCGAAGTAGTCCTTGTACACGCCCATGATCGCCAGCGCGTCCGGGAGGTAGCAGCCGGTGACGAAGTTTTCGATCTCCTCGGTCCAGGTCTGGATCTGATCGATGGAGACCTGGTTGACGGTCTCGGACTTGTCCGGGTCGATCGAACAGGCCATGCCGCCGACCAGGAAGTTCGGGTGTGGGTTCTTGCCGCCGAAGACCGTGGTGATGCGGATGATCGAGCGCTGGAACTGCAGCGCGTCGAGGTAGTGGCTCACGGCCATGAGGTTGGCCTCGGCCGGCAGGCGGTAGTCCGGGTGATCCCAATAGCCGCCGGTGAAGATGGACAGCTGCCCAGAATCGAGAATGCCCTGGACGGTCTCTTTGACCTTGGCGAACTGTTCCGGGGTATTGCCCTTCCATGTCGAGCCGATGGAGCGGGCAAACTCCGCGGTCTTTTGCGGGTCCGCCTGCGCTGCGGAGACCACATTGACCCAGTCGAGGGCATGCAGGTGATAGAAGTGAACGACGTGGTCGTGGACTTCCTGGGCCGCCAGCAACAGGTCGCGGATGAGCTGGGCCTGCTTGGGGATCTGGGTGCCGATCGCGTTTTCCACGGCGATGACCGAAGCCACCGAGTGGGTGGCGGTGCACACGCCGCAGATGCGTCCGACGAATGCCCACACGTCGCGCGGGTCGCGGTCTTGGACGATGGTTTCGATGCCGCGGAACTGGGTGGCCTCGCTCCAGGCCTCCTTGATCTCTCCCCCGTCGACTTCCATCTCAATACGCAAGTGGCCCTCGATGCGGGTCAAGGGATCGACGACAATTCTTTCAGCCATAGTTCAGTGGTCCTTTTTTGCTTTGCTTTCCGACGCCTACGGTCGCCGATCCTTGATTACTGTTCCGTTGCCTTCGACGGCGGGGTCGGGTGATCGCCCGCGGCGGTGGTGACCGCTCCCGTGGCATCGGTTGGCCCGCCATAGGTCTCCAAGGTCTCCAAGTCGCCGTTGGCCTTGCGCACCTTGATCTCGTGAACCATAGTCAAACCACCGTGGACGGCCACGCCGGCAGCCGCCACGCCGACCAAGCCCCAGCCGACCTTTTCCACGCTGGATTCCACGCCAAAGCCGCGCACGTTGGGCAGCTCGGTGTAGAAGGGGGTAAACCGATCAAAGAAGTCCTTTTCCGTGCATCCGATGCACGGGTGACCGGCGCCGATCGGCCAGCCGGACTTGAGGTTCCACTGGATGATCGGGCACGGGCTAAACGTCGAGGGGCCCTTGCAGCCAACCTCGTAGAGGCACCAGCCGTTGCGCGCACCCTCATCATCGAAGGAGCGGACGAACTGGCCGGCATCGAAGTGGGCGCGGCGCGGACAGGAATCGTGAATGCGCTGGTCGTAGGCGAATAGCGGACGGCCTTCCGGATCCACCTCCGGGGCGTGACCGTGGGTGAGGATATAGGAGATCGTCGCGGTGATGACCTCACCGATCGGCGGGCAGCCGGAGACGTTGATGACCGGCTTGTCCTTGATGATCTCGTCCACACCGACCGCGTGGGTGGGGTTCGGCCGCGCCGCCTGGACCGAACCGTAGACCGCACACGCGCCGACGGCAAGGATGACGGTGGCGTTCTTGGCGGCCTCCTCGAGCACCTGACGGGAGGTCTTGCCACCGATGGTGCAGTAGACGCCATTTTCGGCCAGCGAGACCGAGCCGTTGACCACGAGCATGTGGGGTTGTTCATTTAGCTCGTGCAGGGCCTGCTCGGCGGCCTCGCCGGAGGCTGCCATCACCAGCTCGTTGTAGTTGACGGAGAGCTGATTGAGGACAAGATCCTCAATGGTGTTGCCGCCGGAACGCAGCACCGACTCCATGCAGCCGGTGCATTCTTGCAGCTGCAGCCACGCCACGTTGGGCTTGGTCACCGCGCCGAGCGCGTCGGCGATCTTTTCTGCTTCTTCGGCCTGTGCCTTCGACGCCAGCGGTGCGCCGACGGCATAGATGGCTGCCAGGCCGGAGCACATCTTCAAAAAGTCACGGCGGGAAACGCCCTTGCGCGCCAAAGACTCCATTAATGTCTCGTTGCGCCAGGATCCAGGAATGTCCATTACACTTCGCTTTCCACGTTCATCACCCACAACCAGCCAGCCCCAAAGGCTGTGGCCGGTTATGGCATGGTTTGTGTGGAGGCCCCATTTGGGAGAGACTCCACCAACGTTCCTATTCCAAGGAAGCGAACTGATGGCTCATGTTGTGGCCCGGTTACTGCCCACAAACGGCAAACGTTTGCGCATCGGGCGGGCGACGGGGGTCAACCCCGGCGCTACACCCGCCCGATCGCCAACGCTGCATCGTTTTTCGGTGTTGGAAACCTAGTGGCTCCACGTTTAGCCCACGTGTCACCTGACGCTTCCCCGTCACCTGCCAAGGTTACTCCCCGTGGCGCCACATATGCTTTCGTGGCCATGACAGGAAAGTGGTCAGACCAACCCCCTATTACCCCCGCTAGGCGGATACTTCCTGCAACCAGGCATACCAGCGATCCAAGCCCTCACCCGTCTTGGTGGAGACTTCGATGATCTCGGCATTCGGATTAACCTGTCGGATGTTTTTCTTAAAAAGATCCATATCAAAATCGAGGTACGGCAACAGGTCAATCTTGTTGATGACCACAACCTCCACGCTGCGGAACATCACCGGGTATTTCAGCGGTTTGTCCTCGCCCTCGGTCACGGAGGCCACCATCGCCTTCTTCTGCGCGCCGACCTCAAACTCCGCCGGGCACACGAGATTACCCACGTTTTCAATCAGCACCACATCGAGGGTGGAAAGGTCGAGCCCTTCCAAGGCATGGGCCACCATCGGCGCGTCGAGGTGGCATTCACCGCCGAAGCCATTGCCGGTGTTGAGCAGGGACACCTGCGCGCCGAACCCGCGCAAACGATCGGCATCGAGCGCGGTTTCAATATCGCCTTCGACCACGCCAAAGCGCACCTTTTCCCCCAGCTCCTGCAGGGTCTTCTCCAACAGCGTCGTCTTGCCGGCCCCCGGCGAACTCATGACGTTAATCGAGGTCACCCCGTGCTCCTCGAATGCCGCCTGGTTGCTTGCCGCCCTGCGATCGTTTTCGGAGAAGATATCCTCGAGTACCTCAATGCGCTCGCGGCCGGTCTCATAACCGGAGTGGTCGCCGACATCGTAATGCTCGTGCTCATGGTCATGTGCATGCGGGTGCTCATGATCGTGCACATGATCATGATGATCATGGGCGTGACTGTGGCTGTGGACGTGGCCGTGGCCGTCATGGTCGTGCTCGTGAGAGTGAACAGTCCCGTCGTCGTGGCGATGAAAACGTCCCATGATAAAAAAAACTCACTTTCTTCTTCGAGTTAAAGCGCGACATAGCGGCGCTTTCTTTAGGCGGTCATAGGCGCCGTGTGAATACCGGCGGCGCGGGCGCACCGGAGGGTGCTGGGAGCTTGGGTGCTGGGTGCTGGGTGCTGGGTGCTTGTTAGTCTCGTGCTTTTCCTACCCGTTCATCATCTTCGGCTCGTGGCGGATTTTCGCTAGCTGCTGCAGCCACCGCATCCACCTCCAAGTCAACTACCTGGAATTCTTCGCCCTGGATGACCGTGGTGGGCTGCTCACACAAGGGGCAGCCTAGGTCGAGGTAGGCATGCGGATCCAGCGTTGTGCGATGCCCCGCCGCGCACTCGATGACACCGGGACGCCAGTCAATGGCAAGGCGGGCGCCCTCGAGGGCGGTGCCGGCGGTGACAAATCCCCACGCATATTCCATCGAGGTGGGAACCACCTGGCGCAACGCGCCGATGCGAAGGTTAATCACCCGCACTTTCCTGCCCTGTGCAGCCCTGGTGACCACACCAGCTAACTGCGTACTCAAAGCCACTTCGTGCACGATTCCCAAACTACTCCATCCCACATGAAGCCTTCACCACTTCGCCACCCAACGCCCCCGCCTCCCTTTTACCCCGCCGCCGGTCACCCAGCTCGCACTAGCGCGGAAAGGGATCACTGCGTTGCCTAAATTGCCACGCAGACTCCTGCAGTGCTGGCACCTGAGTTAAGGTGCGCTGAGACCTCAGTTAGGGTGCGCTGGCACCTGAACTAAGGTGCAATCTTATTTCTTGGCGCCGTGGTTATTCCTTGTGGGTCCTCGACCAGCATTGTGATCGCGCCGTGTCCGCGCAGTACTCGCGCAGTACTCGCGCAGTACTCGCGCAGTGTCTGCACTGCACTCGCACCGTTGCCGCGCTATGTCCGCGCAACGCCCGCTCTGTTCCGGCGCTGTTCCGGCGCTGCTCCGGCACAGTGCCCGCAGCGCCGGGCCTTCTGACGGCTAGGTTCAGCGCGGTTGAATTCCTAGTTCGCTTCGAACGCCCGACCAAGCCACGCACGGGACTAAGGTTGTGTCGGTTTAAGCTTGAGAACATGAGTTGTGCTGCCAACCCTTTACGGGCGCAAGGGGATTCAGATGGATAAGGGCCTTACTCGCTACGCGCTCACGCTCACCGGGGTCGTCCAAGGTGTCGGGATGCGCCCGCATGTGGCCAAGGTGGCCAGGGAATGTCAGGTCACCGGCTGGTGCGGCAACAATGACATCGAGGTCTTCATCGAGGCCCAAGCACCGCGCGAGGTCCTCGATCACTTCCTAGCAACGCTTATGGCCACGCTGCCGCCCCTGGCGCAGGTGGTCGACGTCGTCAAGCAGAACATACCTGTCCGGGAGGAAACCGGATTCACGATTGTGGCCTCCACACACATCCCCGGCGCGCGCACGCTCATCCCGCCGGACGTGGCCCCGTGCGAGGACTGCCTGCGAGAATTTCATGACCCTACCAACCGCCGCTACCACTATCCCTTTATCACCTGCACCAACTGCGGGCCGCGGCTATCCATCATCGAACAACTGCCCTACGATCGGCCAGCCACCACGCTGAAGGTCTTCGACATGTGTCCGGCTTGTGCGAAGGAATACAGCGATCCAAACGACCGCCGCTACCACGCACAGCCAATTTCTTGCCCCGACTGTGGGCCACACCTGTGGTTCGAACGCGCAGGTGCCCCGCAAACAGGTGCAGCGCCGGTGGAAAGAAACCGTACGCAACAAGCCGCGGCGGCGATTGCTGCTGCCTGCGAGACGCTGCGCGCGGGCAAGGTGGTGGCCATGCGCGGCATCGGCGGATTTCACCTGCTTGTCGATGCCACCAATCCTTTGGCCATCGCCCGTTTGCGCGAGCGCAAGCACCGACCCCACAAGCCCTTTGCGGTCATGGTTCCCACGCTTGCCGACGCCCACAAGGCCGTCACCCTCACCCCCGCCGAGCAGCACCTTCTGGTCTCCCCCGCCCGACCCATCGTCATCGCGGCCGCAACCGGGTATCTGCCCGAAGAGATCGCGCCGGGGCTAGGCGAGGTGGGGGTCGTGCTGCCCTATTCGCCGCTGCACCACCTGTTGCTGGAGGAATTCGGCCGCCCGGTAGTTGCCACCAGCGGCAACCCCAGTGGCGAACCGCTGGTGGCATCCATTCCCGATGCGCGGGCCTTGCTTGGCGATTTCTGCGATGGATTCCTCCTCCACGATCGCGACATCGTGGTGCCGGTCGAAGACTCGGTGTTTATGGGCACGACCCCGGTGCGCCGCTCGCGCGGGTTAGCCCCGTTGCCCGTACCGATCCCCGACCCCACAGGCGAGGTCGCCGAGGTCTTTGCCGTCGGCGGCGAGCTGAAGAACACCATGTGTCTGACCAGTGGAAACCTGGGGCATCTATCCAGCCATATAGGCGACATGAGATCCTTACGCGCCCAGGAGGTCCTCGAGCGCACCTTTGCGCAGATGACCTCCATGCGCGCGGTGCGCCCCGAAGCCATCGTGTGCGATTTACACCCCGGATACTCCACCACCAGTTGGGCGCAGCGGCTTGCTGAGCGCCTCGACGTGGAATTGATCCAGGTCCAGCACCATCACGCGCACGCGGCTAGCGTCCTTGCCGAACACCGCCTCGTGGGCACCCCCGCGGTGGTCATCGCCGCCGACGGCACCGGCTACGGCACCGACGGGCATATCTGGGGTGGGGAAATCTTTGGCGTCGATGAAAACCTCACCTTCACCCGGGCGTGGCATGTCCCAGAGTTTCCGCTCATCGGCGGCGACCGGGCCGTGACCCACCCCTGGCGCATCGCCGCGGGGATCCAAGCGGCCTATGGGCTTGACGACGAGCACACCACCGCTGCGTTTGCGCGGGTGGCCGACAGGGTAAATCCAGCCGAGCTCGCCTTGGTTCAATCCCAACTCACCAGTGGATTCGGCACTATCGCCACCAGCTCGCTGGGAAGGATCTTCGACGCCGCGGCCGCACTCGCCGGCTGCGCCGATAAGGGGCAGGCGGTCTCCTATGAGGCGCAGGCCGCGATGGAATTCGAACACCTAGCGCGCACAGGGACAGCCTCCCCAGATGACACAACCAGCATCGAGCATGCCTTCGTCGCGCTGGCCCGAGGCGTGGTCAAAGGGAACCTCCCGGACGCGGCACGCCAATTCCACCGCCACATCGCCCAGATTTTGGGGCAGGAGGCGGTGCGGGCTGCCACACAGGTGGATACGAACGTCATCGCGATCACCGGCGGCTGCGCGCTCAACCGGATCCTGGTTGGCGACCTCGCGGACTATCTCGACGCGCACGGCTATTGCCTGCTGCGCCACGAGCTCATCCCGCCAGGCGACGGCGGCCTGAGCCTGGGGCAGGCCGTGCTCGCGCGGGCAGCAAAACTCTAGGGGTGAAACCCCGCGCCGCGGCCGCAGCTGCGGGTTTCCGGCCACGCCCTTTTTGCTGGGAACCCGCAAGCCTTAGCAGATGCGTGGCAGCGGGTCACCGACCAACTTATCCACCATGCGGGTGCCGCCGAAGGCGGTAACCAGCACCACACAGGCCTCCGGCTTGTCAACGATGCGACCGACGAGCCTGGCCTCGGGCGCGCCGGCGTCTTTGACTGCGGCCAGTGCGGCGTCGGCACGCTCGGCCGGAACCACAGCCACGAAGGTTCCCTCGTTGGCCACGTATAAGGGATCGATGCCAAGCATGTCGCAGGCGGCGCGGGTCATCGGACGCACCGGGATGGCCTCATCCTCGATCACCACGCCTAGGCCTGTGGTTTCGGCCAGCTCATTCATCACGGTGGCCACGCCCCCGCGGGTGGCATCGCGCATCCACCTTGTTTCGGGCACCGCCGCGAGCAATGCCGCCACCAAGGAGGCCACCTCGCGGGTATCGGACTCGATGGGGGCATCGATGGCCAGATCGCCACGCGCCATCATCACCGACATGCCATGATCGGCAATCGGGCCGGAAATCAAGATCTTGTCGCCCACGGTCACCTTGTCGAAGCCCGGCACCCGCTCGGCCGGGATGACTCCCACGCCCGCAGTGGTGATGTACAGCTTGTCGCCTTTGCCCTTGGGCACGACCTTGGTGTCACCGGTGGCAATCGCCACGCCCGCGGCATCGGCGGCAGCCTTGAGCTTGAGAACGACCCGGCGCAGGGTTTCGATTGGCAGCCCCTCTTCCAAGATGAAGGCAACGGAGATGTATTTTGGTTGCGCGCCGG